>CAUFRO010000029.1 GCA_959027945.1 uncultured Collinsella sp. | reverse complement strand
GTTGATCATGCAATAGGTGCTCATCGTGTGCTTAAGGCTGTGTGTCAGGCGTTCGGCATCTGTTGTGGCAATGCCATACTGAGGGAGGGCGATATCCATCGGAGCGGCCGCCTCGGGAGCGTCCAGCGCTGCTCGAGCTGCCGATGCGCCCGCGATGCGCCCGAATACGATGCCATTGGCACTCGACAAGCCGCCGATGCGGTCGGCGCCGTGCATGCCGCCTGTTGCCTCACCGCAGGCGTAGAGGCCCTCAACGCCCGTGTACGCGGTCTTGTCGATTTTGATACCGCCGTTGGCGGCGTGGGCATACATCGCCACGCGCATCTCGTCGGTCGGCGCGATGCCGTGCTCGTCTTGTAGCCAGGTGGCAAAGGTCTGCACAAACTCGGGGACGTCCTCGCGGGGGAAGTCGTAGTGGAGCGCCAGGCCTTCGGCTCCCGCTTGGTCGATGGCTAGGTCGATAGCGCGAGAATCCAGACGCGAAGTGAAGGGACCATATCCGGAGCGTTGCTCGAGCAGATCGTCGAGCTTATCGTCGGCAATACCTGCCGGCTGGTCGAACTTGACGTAGCGCCAGGTCTTCTCGTTAAATACAAGGTTTCGCTTGGGCTCGATGAAGCCGGGCATCATCTGCATGAACTCTATATTAGTAAGGGACGCACCGTGCGCCAGCGCGATGGCCTGTGATGAGCTGAGCACATCAGCCGACGTAAGGCTGCGCTCGAACAGGCCACCCGTGCCGCCCGCAGCGATGATAGTGGCCTTAGCTGCCATAGGCACGAGATGCTCGTTTGTCCGGTCGTAGAGCGTGGCGCCGACAATCTTTCCGTCCGTATCTTCATCAAGGTTGATAAGCTCGTGACGGGGGAGCAGGCGAATGCCGAGTGACTCGATTCGGGTCGTCAGAGCGTCCTCAAGGGGCTTGCGGGTGAGGCCGCGCCACATGCGCGTCTTGTGGTCAAAACAGGGGATAAATTGCTTTTGCTGGGCGCTCTCAGCGCTTTGCGGACGCTGGAGCTCAACGCCTAGGTCTTGCTCGAGCCATTCAATTGCCTGGGGAATGCCGTGGACAAACGTCTGGACAAGCTCGGGGTCGGCGACGCCGCCACCAACGGTCTGAATGGTGTCGATGAGGTCCTGCTCATCGTCTTCGTCGACGGGTCCGATAAGCCCCAGGCCCCAGGTTCCGGGGAAGAAGCTCGATCCACTCATAGTCTTTCCGGCGCTTGCCACAGTGACGGTTGCACCCGTGCGTGTCGCTTCGATGGCGGCGCAAAGGCCCGCAATGCCAGATCCAATTACCAGTACGTCAGTCGATTCCATCGGATTCCTTTCTCGTCCGGCGCATTGTCGCACGGGTGATCGGCAATGGGGCCGCAAAGACTCGGCAAATCGGTAAAGGGCAAATATGGCAGGTGGGCGTCATGGACGTTCTGACGCTCCGTCTCATCACATCTCGTATTTCGCCCCAACTGATATATTGGCATTAGCTACCCTGCGACAGCGCATACAAAAAGAGCCGCCACCTCGAAAGGTAGCGGCTCTAAAGCTCAACTATATGAGCATCGCGCGGGCGCGATTAGGCCTTGAGGGCCTCCTCGACGGCGACAGCGCAGGCGACGGTGGCACCGACCATGGGGTTGTTGCCCATGCCGATGAGGCCCATCATGTCAACGTGCGCAGGCACGGAGGAAGAACCGGCGAACTGGGCGTCGGAGTGCATACGGCCCATGGTGTCGGTCATGCCGTAAGAGGCAGGGCCGGCGCCCATGTTGTCCGGGTGCAGAGTACGGCCGGTGCCGCCACCAGAAGCGACGGAGAAGTACTTCTTGCCAGCCTCGATGCGCTCCTTCTTGTAGGTGCCAGCGACGGGGTGCTGGAAGCGCGTGGGGTTGGTGGAGTTACCGGTGATCGAGATGTCGACGTTCTCGTGCCACATGATGGCAACGCCCTCGCGGACGTCGTCGGAGCCGTAGCAGTTAACGGCAGCGCGGGGACCATCGGAGTAGGGGATGGTCTCGACGACCTTAAGCTCGCCCGTGTAGTAGTCGAACTGGGTCTTCACATAGGTGAAGCCGTTGATGCGGGCGATGATCTGGGCGGCGTCCTTGCCCAGACCGTTGAGGATAACGCGCAGCGGCTTCTTGCGAGCCTTGTTGGCGTTCAGAGCCAGGCCGATAGCGCCCTCAGCGGCAGCGAAGGACTCGTGGCCGGCCAGGAAGGCGAAGCACTCGGTGTCGTCGGAGAGCAGCATAGCGCCCAGGTTGCCGTGGCCCAGACCGACCTTGCGGTCCTCGGCGACGGAGCCGGGAACGGTGAAGGCCTGGATGCCCTCGCCGATGATGGCGGCAGCCTCAGAAGCGGTCTTGGCGCCACGCTTGACAGCGAGAGCGCAACCGAGGGTGTAGGCCCACTCGGCGTTCTGGAAGGCGATGGACTGGGTGTTGTTGACGATCTCACGCGGGTTGAAGCCCTTGTCGGTGCAGATCTGCAGAGCTTCCTCGAGGGAGGCGATGCCGTTGTCGGCGAGGCACTTGTTGATCTTGTCAGCGCGGCGCTCGTAACCTTCGAACGTAACAGTCATAGTTATTTCCCTCCCTTTCTACTCGTGAACCGGGAACACGCTGGCGACGGAGTGAGTCTCCTCGTCGGTGCGCGGGTCGATGTACTTGGCAGCGTTCTCCCACTGACCATAGTGGCCCATAGCGCCAGCGATGGCCTCCTCGGGGGTCTTGCCGGCCTTGACGGCGTCGGTGAACTTGCCGAGGTTCAGGAACTCGAACGCGATGATCTCGTTCTTGTCGTTGAGAGCCATGCGGGTGACGTAGCCCTGAGCGAGCTCGAGGTAACGAGCGCCCTTGGCCTTGGTGCCGAACATGGTGCCGACCTGAGAGCGAAGGCCCTTGCCGAGGTCGTCGAGGGAGGCGCCCACGGGCAGGCCGCCCTCGGAGAATGCGGTCTGGCTGCGGCCGTAAACGATCTGCAGGAAGATCTCGCGCATAGCAACGTTGATGGCGTCGCAGACGAGGTCGGTGTTGAGGGCCTCGAGGATGGTCTTACCGGGAAGGATCTCGGAAGCCATGGCGGCAGAGTGGGTCATGCCCGAGCAACCGATGGTCTCAACGAGGGCCTCCTCGATGATGCCATCCTTGACGTTCAGCGTGAGCTTGCAGGCGCCCTGCTGAGGTGCGCACCAACCCACACCGTGCGTAAGACCGGAGATGTCGGAAATCTCCTTAGCCTGGACCCACTTGCCCTCCTCGGGGATGGGTGCGGGGCCGTGGTATGCACCCTTGGCAACGGGGCACATGTTCTCCACTTCCTGTGAGTACTGCATGCCTCTCCTCTCTATCGTGTTGGCGTCCCGTCTGGGGGTCGTGGCTGGCGATTGCCGGGCGACCCTTCGAAAGGGACATGACATGCAGCCCCTATAATACCGCGAAATGCACGGAATATTCGGCGAACGGCTCAGTTTTCGTAGCGAGAAGTCCGGAAGTTTTAATTGAAACGGTTTAACTATATGTTCTGTGGTCGCGAATTTCCGTAGAGGGGGTTCGTCTTGGGCAAGCTTTTGGTCAGCTCTTGTATGCGTTGCGGGGTCTGACCTGTTGCAACGGTGCCGTTCGCCGCCCGTTTACTGCCTTTGGCCGCGCGAGTGTATTGTTTTGCGTGAATGTTTTGATGGCACGCTTCAATCGTGCTGTATTGGATGGCAATCAGATCCCGGCGAAGGGAGCGCCATGCAGCGCGTTTGGAGAACGGTTACCGGCTTTTACCATGTCTGTGCCCGCGGTGTGGGCAAGCAGCTCATCTTTGAGGGCGATGAAGACCGGTGGGAGTTTTTGGAGCTGATGCGCGAGTGCTGCCGCGAGGCGGGCGTGACGGTTATCGCCTGGTGCCTAATGGGCAATCACGTGCATCTGGTGCTTGCAGATTACGAGGACGCGATGAGCGCGGCGATGCACCGGCTGCTTTTGACGTACGCGCGGCGGTTCAATAAACGCACGGGGCGCACGGGTCATCTGTTCCAGAACCGTTTTGACCGGCGCTCGCTCGATACCGACCGTTATCTAATGGCTGCCATTCGCTATGTTCACGCTAATCCGCAGGAGGCGGGTATCGCCCTGATCGAGCGTTATCCCTGGAGCAGCTTTGCCGAGTATCTGAGAGCGTATGACAACGATACGACGAGGGGATTTTCGGACCCTTCTTGTGTGCTTGAGCTCTTTGAGTCTGCCAAGGGGTTTCTGGATTATTCTCTGTCGATGCCCGATGGTTCCGATCCGGTGATTCACGATATGGATGAGACAGAGTGGGAGCGGCGTGCGTTTGCCGACAAGATGGCGAAGCGCCTGGGTGTGCCGCTCAACGAACTCAAGACCGTAGCACCCTCGCGGCGAGACGGAATCGTTTTCGCCCTGCACGATGGCGGCTACACGGTGCGCGAGATCGAACGGTATACGGGAGTCAGCAAGAGTACCGTCTCTCGTATCGTGCGCGCTTATGCGCGGGTGAATGCTCAGGCTGAGGGCTCGGAATAGAAAATGGCCGAACCACTCTTGTCAAGCGATTCGGCCAATAAAATTCTTAAGATTTGGGACAAATACTACTGATTATTTTGTCCCGTGAGCATGCCGTCGAGGGTGCGCCAGGCGAGCTCGGCGCATTTGACGCGGGCGGGCATGTGCGAGATGTCCTGGAGCTGGGCGGCTTCGTCCAGGTCTTCCAGGTCCTCCTCGGAGAGCTTCTCACCGCGGATCATGGCGAGGAAGAGTCCCGCCAAGCGACGCGCCTCCTCGACGGTCTCGCCGGTGATGAGGTCGGCCATGATGTCGGCGCTGGCCTGGCTTATGGCGCAGCCGTGCCCGGTAAACGAGGCTTCCTCGATTACATCGTTCTCGACACGCAGCTGCAAGGTGAGCTCGTCTCCGCAGCTGGGGTTGATACCGTCGTGCTCGTGCGTGGGAGCATCCATCTCGTACTTATAGTCGGGGTGCGAGTTGTGCTCCATAAACGTGGTGGAGGTGTACAGATTACCCATTGAACGTGCTCCAAACGTGATGCAGGCCGGCGACGAACTTGTCGATGTCGGCCTTGTCGTTGTAGAAGGCCACGCTGGCGCGGCAGCAGGCAAGGTTCTCGACGCCCAGCCAGGTGAGCAGCGGCTGCGCGCAGTGGTGGCCGGCGCGGATGCAGACGCCGTCCATGTCCATGATGCTCGCGACGTCGTGCGGGTGAATTCCCTTGACGTTAAAGCTCACAACGCCGTGGTGGTTGTCCCAGTAGATGGAACCGATGATTTGGACAAAGTCGAGCTGCATGAGCTCGCCCATCAGATAGTGGACGAGTGCCTGCTCGCGGGCCTGGATGTTCTCGTAACCCACGGTGTTGACCAGGTAGTCGAGTGCCGCACCCGTGGCGAAGATGCCGGCGGCGTCCTGCGTGCCGGCCTCGAATTTCTCGGGAACGGGCGCCCAGACGGCGTCCTGCTCGGTGACCGAATCGATCATCTCACCGCCGGTAAGCACTGGCGGCATGGCGTTGAGCAGGTCCATCTTGCCCCACAGCACGCCGATGCCCATGGGGCCCATGGCCTTGTGCGCGCTAAAGGCAAAGAAGTCGGCGCCCAGGTCGGCCACATCGACCGGCATGTGCGGCAGCGACTGCGCACCGTCGACGACCAGGTAGCCGCCGTACTTGTGCACGAGCTTGCCGAGGTTCTTGACTGGGTTCTCGACGCCCAACACGTTGGAGACCTGTCCCACGGCCAGGATCTTGGTCTTGGGACCCACCTTGGCAAGAACCTCCTCGGTGGTGAGCTGGCCGGTCTTGGTGGGGTAGAGGTAGACGAGCTTGGCGCCGGTCTTGCGGCAGACCTGCTGCCACGGGATTAGGTTGGAGTGGTGCTCCATGATGGTGATGACGACCTCGTCACCGGGCTCGAGCACCGTGGGTGCAAAGCTCTTGGCGACCAGGTTGAGCGACTCGCTCGTGTTGCGAGTGAAGACGACCTCGTTGGCCTGGGGAGCGCCGATGAGGTCGGCGATCTGCTGGCGGACCTTCGCGATGGCCTCAGTGGCCTCGACGGACAGCGAGTACAGGCCACGCAGGGGGTTGGCGTTCATGCGCTGATAGAAGTCGCGCTCGGCGTCGAGCACGCAGGCAGGGCGCTGCGCGGTGGCGGCACTATCGAGGAAGGCGATCTCGGGGTGCTGCTGGAACAGCGGGAACTGTGCCTTGTAGGGATTGGTCTCGATGTCGACGGTGGGCCAGCCGCGCGAAGCCTCGTCGCTGGCGTCGAGCTCCATAGGCTCCGGTGCGGTACAGGTATCGCATTTAACGTGCTCGGTGTCGATCATGCGAGCTCCTCTTCAAAGTTGTCGATCAGGTTGTTGCCCAGGCGGACGACGGCGGCGCGGGTGCGCTCGTCGGTGGCGGAAAGCGCGGCGTCCTCCAGCTTGGCGCGGATGAACAGGTCCTCGGCGGCATTTTGGTCAAGGCCGCGGCAGGCGAGGTAGAACAGCTGCTCGTCGCGGACGTGACCGATGGTGGCGCCGTGGTTGCCGGCGACGTCGTCCTCGTCGCAGAGGATGACGGGGACGGTTTTGTTGTCGACGCCCTTGTTGGCGAGCAGCACGGTCTCGCGCTCGGTGCCGGTTGCGCCCTTGCAGCCGTGCAAGAGGTCGATGGTGCCGCGGTAGACCTTCTTGGACGTGCCAGTCAGCACGCCGTTGGCGTCGATCTCGCACTCGGTCTTACGACCGCGGTGGCGCAGCTCGTAGTTAAAGTCGTGCACCTGTTCGCGGGCGCCCAGGTAATCGGTATCGATGGTCACCTTGGCGGTGTCGCCCAGCAGGTCGCCGGCGAGGCCGGTGGCGCTGGCACCGGCACCCAGGACGGTGTGCTGCACGTTGACGCGCGCGCCCTCGTCCAGGAATAGACCGGTGTCATCGAGTGCGATCCAGCTGTCATCGAGCGTCTGCGTGCAGGTTACGTTGACGGTGGCGTACTCGTAAGCGCACACGCGTAGCACAGAGCCCACGACGCCCTGGCCGTTGACGGGGGAGTCCAGGGCTATGCGCAGATCGAGTGTTGCCTGCGGACGGGCGACGACGTCGATGGCGGCGATGGCCGCGGCTGCATCGACACCGCTCACGCGCACGGTAACCGTGGCGTGCTTGTATGCGGGCACATCGATGACGATGCGCTTGGTAGCGTGCTCGGCCAAGTAGGCGTAGGCAGCCTCACCCATGCCGGTTTCGAAGGCCTCAGCAGGGGAGAGCTCTTCCTCGAGCTTAATGGCGCCGGCCTGGTAGACGGAGGTTGCGGGCACGTCGAGCTCGGTCTCGGGCGTGATGCGGGCGCGGTCGGCGGCATCACCGGGGGCGGAGGCACGGCGCTCGGGGAAGCGCTCGGCCATGGCGTCCATGGCGGCGTCGAACGCGTCTGCCACGCCGGTAAACTGCTCGTCCAAGCCCTCGACCTCAATGGTCTCGGTGGGAGCGGCGGCAAGCTCGTTAGAGAGCTCGAGCTTGGTCTGATTCATCTTCAGCCAGCCCCAAGTGGCAGCCGGCATCGCGTTGACCTGCTCGAGCGTGGTAGCAGCGGTGTTGGTTTCCTGTTTCATTATCCGATCGCTCCTTCCATCTCGAGCTTAATCAGGTTGTTCATCTCGACGGCGTACTCCAGCGGCAGCTCCTTGGAGACCGGGTTGGCAAAGCCGTTGACGATCATGGTACGGGCTTCTTCCTCCGAGATACCGCGGCTCATCAGGTAGAACACCTTATCGTCGCCGATGCGGCCGATGGTGGCCTCGTGGCCGATGTCGACGTTCTTGGCGCGGATGTCCATGGCCGGAATAGTGTCGGAGCGGCTTTGGTCGTCGAGCATCAGCGACTGGCAGCTCACGGTTGCCTTGGAGCCCTCGGCCTTGGGCGTGGCAACGATAGAGCTGCGGAAGGTCTGGATACCGCCGCTCTTAGAGATGCCCTTGGTCTCGACGGTTGCCGAGGTATCGGGTGCGTTGAGCACGACCTTGCAGCCGGTATCGAGGTTCTGACCGGCGCCGGCAAAGGTGATGCCGGTAAAGCTCGACCGGGCGCGGCGGCCGTTGAGCACGCTCATGGGGTAGAGGTAGCCCACGTGGCTGCCGAAGGAGCCACTGATCCACTCGATGTCGCCGTCCTCGTCCACGCGCGCACGCTTGGTGTTGAGGTTGTACATGTTCTTGGACCAGTTCTCGATGGTCGAGTAGCGCAGGTGTGCGCGTTTGCCCACAAAAAGCTCCACAGCGCCGGCGTGGAGGTTGGCCACGTTGTACTTGGGCGCGGAGCAGCCCTCGATAAAGTGCAGGTCGGCATCGTCCTCGACGATGATGAGCGTGTGCTCAAACTGACCGGCGCCCTTGGCGTTGAGGCGGAAGTAGCTCTGCAGCGGAAAATCGAGCTTGGTGCCCTTGGGCACGTAGACAAACGAGCCGCCCGACCACACGGCGCCGTGCAGGGCCGCAAACTTGTGGTCGGTGGGCGGGATGAGCGTCATAAACTTCTCGTGGATGAGCGGCTCCCACTGCGGGTCATGCAGGGCTTCCTCAATACCGGAGTAGACGATGCCCATCTTGGACGCCGTGTCCTGCATGTTGTGGTAGACGAGCTCGGAGTCGTACTGCGCGCCGACGCCCGCCAGGTAACTGCGCTCGGCCTCGGGGATGCCCAGGCGCTCAAAGGTATTCTTGATGTCGTCGGGCACCGACTCCCAGTCGTGCTTTTGTTCGGTGTTGGGCTTGACGTAGGTGACGATGTTGTCCATGTCCAGGCCCTCGATGGAGGGGCCCCACGTCGGGTCGGGAAAACGGTTGAAGATCTCGAGGGACTTTAAGCGCAGGTCGAGCATCCACTGCGGCTCGTCCTTTTTGGCGCTAATCTCGCGCACGATGTCGGGCGTGATGCCGGCGTCGAGGCGCTCGAATCCCTCCTCGCCATAGGTGAAGTCGTAGAGGCTGCGGTCGATGTCCGCGACCTCGGTGCGGTTCTTGGTCATTGCGTCGCCCCTTTACGCCTGCTGCTCGGCAGCGGCGGCCTCGGCCTGGGCGCGCTGCTCGGCGGCCTCGCGCTCGAAGGTCTCAAAACCGTTCTTGTCGATCCAGGGGATGAGCGAGGCGTCGTCCTCGCGCACGATGTGGCCCTTGACCATAACGTGGACGCGGTCGACATCCAGGTGCTCCAAGATGCGCGTGTTGTGTGTGATGATGAGCATGGAGCCGTCGCAGCTCTTGCGGTAGGCGTCCATGCCGTGGCTGACGGTGGACAGGGCGTCGACGTCTAGGCCCGAGTCGGTCTCGTCGAGGATGGCGAGCTTGGGCTGCAGCAACAGGAGCTGGAGCATCTCGACCTTCTTCTTCTCGCCGCCCGAGAAGCCCACGCCCAGCTCGCGGTTGAGGTAGGCGGTATCCATGTTGAGCTCTGCCGCGAGCTCCTTGACGCGACGGCGGAACTCCTTGCCCTTCATCTCCAGGCCGGGGCGGCCGGCGATGCTGGCGCGCAAAAAGCTCGACAGCGGCACGCCCGGAATCTCGACCGGGGCCTGGAAGCTCAGGAACAGGCCGGCGCGCGAGCGCTTGTCGGTGGTGAGTTCAGTGATGTCCTGGCCGTCAAAGACGATGCGGCCGTCGTTGACCGTGTAAACGGGGTCGCCCATGACCAGGTGGCCGAGGGTGGACTTGCCGGCGCCGTTGGGTCCCATCAGAACGTGGGTCTCGCCGGCGGCGACGTTGAGGTTGACGTTGTGGAGGATGGTCTTCTCGTCCACGGAGGCGGTCAGACCTTCGATGGAAAGCAGCGGATTTGCGCTCATGCTGTCCCTCTCTGTATATGGTGTACTCATAGGTGTACTAAACCCTAGGAATCTTCTCGGAATAAAGTTACTATGGGTTCGGCGTTAGTCAAGGGAAAACCCGACTAATCCACTCGACTTTTTAGATGTGGGACATAATAATCAGGCTTGTTTGCCCCGCGTGCATAAGATTTGGGACAAACAAGCCTGGTATTTTGTCTCGGCTACGATGAGAGGGTAGGTATGCTCATTTCTTCTAAGGGCCGCTATGCCCTCCGTCTGATGATCTATATCGCAGCGCTTGGTGACGCCGAGGGCAAGATTGCCCTTCGCGAGGTCGCTGACCGCGAGCATATTTCACAAAAGTATTTGGAGCAGCTGGTTCGTCCGCTCATGAAGGCGGGCCTGCTTAGGAGCGTGCGCGGTAAGGGCGGCGGCTACATGATGGCGAAGGACCCGGCCGAGGTGCGCGCCGGCGACATCCTGCGTGCCGTCGAGGGCAGCACGGCTCCGGTGGCGTGCGATGGCATCGACAACAGCTGCACCCGCAGCGATTTGTGCTCGACCGTCAAGTTCTGGCGCGGTTTGGACGACGTGATCGAAAAGTACGTCGACGGCGTGACGTTGGCCGACCTGGCCGCCGTCCCCGAAATCAACTTTGACATTAAGCTGTAGGGGTGCAAATGGCATCTCTCGACAAGGTGTACAAGCAAATCGAAGTTTTTGCTCGGGAATGTGACGCCGAGAAGGTCGTGTTGTTTGGTTCTCGTGCTCGAGGCGACAACTTGCCCAAGAGCGATATTGACATCGCCGTAGCAGGTTGCCGGGATTTCGGCCGTTTCTCATATTTGATCGAGGAACATCTTGATACTCTTTTAGATGTAGATGTCGTCAATCTCGACGAGTCCCTCTCGCAGCAATTGCTCGATGAGATTGCCAGGGATGGTGTGATTCTGTATGAAAAAATATGAGAACTTTGTTAGCGCCTTGGCGAATCTTGAGGATGCGCCCAATCAGGATCTCAACAATGATTTTGTTCAGAGTGGATTGATTAATAAGTTCAATCTTCAATTTGAACTGAGCTGGAAGCTCCTTAAGCGTCTGCTCGAGTATGAGGGCGCCACGCTTGCCGCGTCGGGGTCTCCTCGTGCCATCGTGAAGGAGTCGTACCGATTCTACGACTTTATTGATGAGGCGGCCTGGCTAGACATGCTCAGAGACCGCAATACGAACGTCCATATCTACGACAACAAGCTCGCTCAAGATTTGATTCAGCGCATCTTGAACGTCTATATCCCCGCTTTCTGTCAGTTGAGAGACGGGCTGACGAAACGTTACGGCGAGCTTCTGTTGGCGCCCGACGACCAGTTTGTCTAATTCCTTAAGATTTCGCGGAGGGTTGTTGCCGTTTACCGAGGGGTTGTTGTGCAACAACGGGCGAGCTGCAATACTTATTTCTATCTTTGCAAACTGCACTTTAACTATACCAATGCAGGGAGGATCTTATGCAGCCCAAGCATTCTGCTATTGTCGCGGGCCTGACGCTGGCGCTTTCGTTTGGCGCCGTTACCGCGCCCGCGCCCGCCGCTGCCGAGGAGCCCACGCCGGGCGTTGCCTCGGATGCCACCGATATCGATAAGGGCCTTTACACCCAGCAGTCCTTCTCGGGCGTGCTGAGGTCGGTCCAGGGCGTTTCGTTTGTCAACGTGACTCCCGAGATAAAGTACTTTACCAAGTACGAGAGCCATGGCAACTACAACCAGGGCTTTTCGTACGGTGACGGCTATAACGCGCTGGGTTATTACCAGTTCGACCGTCGTTGGTCGCTCATTCCGTTTATGAAGCAGGCCTACAACTACAACCCCGAAAAATACAGCATGCTCAAGGATGCGATTGATCGCGGCGGCGAGATTTCCAACGCGAGGAATGCCATGTACGAGAACGGCCAACTTACCGAGCTGGGCCGTATTGCGCAGGAGGCCTTCCAGGGCGCTTATAACACCGATCCTGTCGAGTTCTCGGCGCTTCAGGACGCTTATGCGTACAACTCGTACTATGCGGTGACCGAGGCGTGGCTCAAGAGCGCTCTTGGCATTGACATCTCCGGCCGCGCCGATTGCGTCAAGGGCATGGTGTGGAGCATCACCAACATGTGCGGTACCGGTGGCTGCAGAGACTTCTTCCGCTGGGCGAATCTTTCCAACGATATGTCCGACCGCGAGTTTGCGACGGCGCTCTCCAATAGCGTGGTCAACAATGTCGCCACCAAGTTTTCAAGTCAGCCCCAGTATCATGAGGGCTGGAAGAACCGCTACCGCAACGAGCTGAAGGACTGCTTGGTTTATATCGCCGAGGACGAGGCCGCTGCCGCTGCGACGCCCGTGCAGCCCGAGCCTGCGCCGGCGCCCTCGCCGACACCTGATTCGAATGACGGCTCGAGTGACGATGCCAACGATGACAGGATGGATGCGCCCTCGACCGATGCTGACGGTAATGGCTCTGCTGGTGGCACTACCAACGACGGCTCTACCTCGAACGGCTCCGATTCGAACGGCTCTGCTGCGAGCGATTCGCCTTCAAGCTCTGCCGGCAATACGGACAGCGACGCTTCTGGTTCGACCGACGCTGGCACCTCTAACTCATCTACCGGCTCGAGCGATTCGTCCGTTGACACCGGCTCTAACAACGGCTCCGGCTCTGACACGACCCCTGATTCCGATGCTTCCAAGGACGACTCGAATAAGGCGCCGGACGCTCCCGTTGCTTCGCCGGACAAGAAGCCTTCTTTCTCCGAGCAGCTTGGTTCTACGCTGGGTTCTTCGCTGATGGCTGGCGTCAATAACGGCTCGGCCCAGAACAAGGACAACTCTGATCAGGTTTCCACGGAAAAGACCGAAGCCGCAAAGGGCGACTCCAAGGACAAGGCTTCCGAGAAGGCTGAATCCGATAAGGGTCCTAGCTCTGATGAGAAGGGCGACAAGTCCGGTCAGAAGAAGGACGAGAGCAAGGCCGGGGGCGAAAAGAAACAGTCCGAAGACGACGACAAGAGCGGTGCTGACAACCAGGTCCAGGAGCAAAATGACTCCAAAACGGTGACCACCACGACCACGACGACTACAACGACTAAGTCCTCGGGCGGCAACATGCCCAAGACGGGCGACTTGATTGTGATGGCGAGCCTTGCCAGTGCAAGCTTGGCCACGCTGGGTGCCACGTCTATTGTGAGTGGCAAGCATAAGCTCGATCAGCAAAAGAAGGCTGCTGGGCAGAACGACTCCGAGGAGTAGTCCCTTTCGGTTGCCCGACAACTAAAGATTCGCAATGGGGGCCGGTGCAGTTGCATCGGGCCCCATTTTGTTGCACAACGATTTGTTATGCCCCCTCAAGGCCTTTGTTCCTACCGTTGCCCGATGCCTTTGCACGGATCCAGCGTTGCACTTGAACTGCTCGCTACAATGGGCTTCGTGCTGCGTTTTAGAGAGAAGTTACGGTGTCTGAACAGGAGTATTGCAACAGTGACGATACTTTTGGCGTACGGCTTGTCAACCATGTCGATGATGCAGTTTTGCCGGTCGGTGTGCATGATTTTGCCGATGCCATTGGTCGTTGCATGCTGGTTGACAAGACCATGTTTATTGCCGATGTGTTGGACTGCGACGCGTCCGTTGTGGTGTGCTGTCGACCCGAGGGTTTTGGCAAGAGCATGAACTTGTCGATGCTCAGGGCTTTTCTGGAGCGTCCAGCGGTCGGTCGCTCTGGTCAGCGTTTGTTTGCCGATGCTCAGATTTGGGATGCGAACGGCGGGCGCTATCGGGATGAGTATGCTTGCTATCCGGTGATATCGCTGGACTTTTCTGGCGCTGGGAGGCGTGGCCCCGCTGTTGCCGGCGTCGTGCGCGATGCCCTTTCGGGCGAGTGCGCTCGCTTGTTGGCGCTCTTGGAGGCTCCGGATTTAGCTCGAGATAAGGTGCGTCACATCGAACGTGTCGCGCGTGGCGTGGCGAGCGCGGACGAGGTTGACTCGGTGCTCGGTGTGCTCATAGAGCTGCTGGAGATTGCCTGCGATGAGCAGGTTGTATTGCTCGTTGATGGGTACGATGCGGCGTGGTCTCGCCGTGCGAGCGCGAGGGACGCTTCCAACGCCGATCCGGCAGAACTACTTGACCGTGCGCTGTTCGACGCCATTGCCACTGCGCGCGATTCGTTGCGGCTGACGTGTTTGATGGGGGAGCGTCCCGGCCCTGCCGAAGCGGCGCTTTCTTTGCATGGCTGCTCGTATTGTCTGACGACGCCGCTTTCGACCTGGTGTGACCGTTGGTTCGGTTTTTCGGATGCCGAGGTCGAGGCTCTTTTGAATCATGCTGGGCGCGAGGAATACCTGAATGATGCGCGTGAATGGCTCGAGGGGTATCGGTTTGGCAGGGCCTATTGCTCGAGTCCAGAGCGTGTGATCGGTTTTCTGGGCCGAGGCTGCACGGCGCCTGTGCGTGCCGATCTGTATGGATATGCCGATTGCCTGAGTAGGGTAGTTGCCGGGTGGAATCTCGATCGCCTTTCGGTCTTGTTTGATTTGCTCGAGGCCCATGGGTGCGCTGAGGCCCCGCTTTGTTTGGGCACTGCAGAGCCAGATGTCTCGCCTGACGATGGCATGTGGACAGCGCTGTATCTGTCCGGTTTTCTCACGACGGATATGACTGAGGAGCCAGAGCATGGCGATCGCTTCCGTGCTTTGCGATTGCCCAATAACGAGCTTCGCCAGGCCTTGCGTCTAGTGATTATTGAGTGGTTTGAGTGCGCTGCAGAAGACATTCGAGACGTCGATGCGTTTCGCGACGGGCTGTGCCATGGGAACGAGGATACCGTGAGGCGGGCGCTAAGCCGCATCTTGGGAGATGCGGGAATCGGTGCGACCGACCCAGATACACCGCTGCCATATCACCTACTCTTGCAAGGACTCTGCTTTGGATTGCCGGGCTATGCCAATCCTGCTTCGAGGCGAAAGTGTGGCGCGGATCGCTGGGACATCCAGGTTTTTCCTACGGGCGCCGCGTTCGACATAGCCGATACGATCGGTATGCTCGATGAACGTCCGCTGATAACGATCAACATGATGTATGACCCCGGTGTGGATGCGCTGGGCCTAGAATTGCTGGCCGTGCAGGCGCTGCTCGACATAGAGCGCGACGGCATCGACGAAATCCGTGTGCCGCGACCCGGCGTTGGCCGCATGCGCTGGGGGTTTGGGTTTGATGGACAGCATGTGGCTACGGTGTACCAGCGGCTTTAAGCGCTGAGGTGTTTCCGGCTTCCGTTACTCGGTGTCCTTCATGGGTGGCATGGGCTTCCAGTTGGGATCCTTGATGATCTTGCGGGCGTCTTTCATGCCACGGCGCAGCGCCGGAATACCGGTCTTATAGCACTTATCGACCGCAGCCAGGCGAATGAATTCCTTGCAGAAGGTCGCGGCATTGCCCAGGCGGAACAGCATGGGGTGGTAGTCACCGTAGATCTGCATATAGCGAGCGAGGAAGCCTCGGTTGCGCATGATGTAGTAGCGGTTGGTGTCGCTCGTAGAGTTAAGCTGGCGCTTGCCGGCGATATCCCAGTTAGAGACGGCGCGGGCGCGCTTGAGCACCACGTCGGCCACAACGGCGGCGGGGAAGTGCTGGCTGGCCACGTAACCATAGCAGGCATCGTCGCCGTAGATGAAGAATCGCGCATCGGGCAGGCCGATCTTGTCGACCACGCGGCGCGAGAACATGCCGCCCTCAAAGCATAGCTGGTTCATGGCGCGGTAGCCCTCGGGTCCCAGGTCCCACTTGGCGACAGGGTTGGGAATGCCGAGCGAAAGGATGAGTTGGTATTGCCAAAAGAAAGCGCCGCCGTCAAAGTCCAGGCGCGAACCCTGGATGACGTCGTAGCGGTCGGTCCACTTGGCCAAGCGCTCGATGCCTTCGGGGATGACGAGCACGTCGTCGTCCATGACCCAGAACCACTGGGCCCCCAAGCCGTAGGCGCATTTAGTGCCGGCGGAGAAGCCGCCCGCACCGCCGCCGTTTTCGAGCTGGGGCGCGTAGATAACGCGGTCGGTGCCACCCTTCGCATCAGGCTGATCGGTGTCGATACCCCACAGCTTGGCCAAGCGCTCGTTAAATGCGGTGCACATGGCCTCGGTCTCGCGCGAATTCTCGTTATCGACAATCACGATGCGCCAAGGCGTTGCCGTGAGCTCGGCCATGGAGTCGAACAGGTTGGCCAAGAGCTTCTGGCGCTTGTACGTAACGACAACGATGGCGAGCTTATCGATGGGGGCGGGAAGGGTGGAAGTCATGGGGAATATATCCTTTCACGCGCGGCGGGTGAGTGCAGCGCGGAAGCTATCGAATACGTCCTTGGGACTGTCCTATTGTAAAGGCTCGGCGCACCTTGGCGGCAAGCTTTGAATAAAACGCAGGAACCTGCCATGGGCCCGCCGCATGACGTGGGGCCGCTTTGCCCGCAAGAGGCTCCATAGATTATATAAACGCCCGCTGGCGCGCTGACCCTTTGATACCATGAAACGACAGGTATTTCCTAAGGAGCACATTTGTCTACTAACGCCTCTGGCAGCCCTGTTCTGTCGCTGCTTATTCCCATTTACAATGTTCAGCGCTACCTGCGCGAGTGTCTTGATTCCGCCCTGGCGCAGACGCTCAAGGATATTGAGATCATCTGCATTAACGACGGGTCGACCGATAACTCGCCGGCGATTATCCGCGAGTATATGGAGCGCGATGGGCGCGTCAAGATGATCGACAAGGCCAACAGCGGCTACGGCGACTCGATGAACCACGGTCTGGAGATGGCGCGTGGCAAGTACGTTGGCATCTTGGAGTCCGATGACTTTATGGCGTCCGACGCACTCGAAAAGCTTGTCTCGGCCGCCGATAGCAATAATGCCGACTTTGCGAAGGCGAACTTTGATTTCTACTGGTCTAAGCCCGAGGAGCGCCGTTCGCTGCACGAGATGTTTAAGGCCAAGGACTGCGGCAAGCCGGTGCACCCGAGCGACACGACGCAGTTCTTTAAGCAAAAGCCGTCGATTTGGTCGGCCGTGTACCGTCGCGATTTTCTTGAGCGCAATGGCATTACGTTCCTGCCGACTCCGGGGGCATCCTTTCAGGACACGTCATTCGCCTTTAAGGTGATCGCGTGCGCCGATAAGGCTGTTTATCTGCATGATGCCGTGTTGTCGTATCGCCAGGACAACGAGAATTCCTCGGTCAATTCTTCGGCTAAGGTCTTTTGCGTCAATACCGAGTATGCCGAGATTGAGCGTTGGATTCGTGAGGATTATGCCCGCGACCACGTAAGCGGCGATGTCGCGCGCATGCTCAAGTTCAATCAGCTCATTAAGTACGATTCGTACATGTGGAACTACGTGCGCCTGGCGCCTAAGTTCTATAAGGAGTTCCTGGTGCAGATGGCCAAGGAATTTCAGGCGGCCTTGGACGCGGGTGAGTTTTCGCTTGACGACCTCAAGCCGTGGAAGCGCGCGAATCTCGCTGCCATCCTCAAAGATCCTGAGGGCTGGGTTGACGAGCATCCGAGTTTTGCGACGGATGGTGCCTTGGGTCGTGCTAAGTATTACGCCTCGGTTGGAGGCCCAGGTGTGGTCGCCGCCTTCCTCATCGAATCGCTGAGGGGGTAGGTCGGCATGGGAGAGGCCTCGTGTCCTAAAGCTACCATTGTTGTCCCCGTTTACAACTCTGCGCGCTCCATTCAGCGATGCCTCGATTCGCTGTTGGTCCAGTCCGAGCGCTCGATTCAGGTTGTGTGTGTCAACGACGGTTCGACTGATGATTCGTTGAACGTGTTGCGCCAGATCTCGCAGGCCGACGATCGCGTACTGGTGATTGACCAGGAAAACGCGGGTGTCTCGTGTGCTCGAAATGCCGGTATCGATGTCGCCGAGGGCGAGACCGTCTTTTTTGTGGACGCCGACGATTACATCGATGCCCAGACGGTCGAGTGCGTGCTGCATGCCATGGAGTCTGCGGATGCCGAGGCCGCCGTTTTTGGCGGCGTCTGTGAACCAGCCGATGCTGCCCCCAGACGCGTCCGGCAACTCATGAGCCCCAAAGCTGGTACTTTCGGCGCCCGTGATCCCCAACTGCTGTTCCATTCGAATGCGCAGCCCTATGCTTGCCGTGCGGCCTTTTCGCGCGAGCTGCTCAATCGCGAAGACATTCGCTTCGCCCCCGGTTTGGCTTTGGGCGAGGACGTCGTCTTCCAATTTGCGGCTTATGCGCTTGCCCGCAGGACCGTCGTCATGCCGGACAAGTTCTACCACTACGTGATGGAGAGCGAATCGGCGACGCACGAGTTCAACAGTGCCGAGGCTCGTGCCAAAAAGCTTGACGCCCACATGAGGATGCTCGAGGAGGTCTTGGAGGACTGGGCGGCCTACGGTCTTTTGGACCTGTGTCCCGGCGAGCTGATAACTTGGTTTTTGGACCTAATTGTGTTCGACCTGGCGCGCTTGGATGCCGATGACTTCCATCGCGTGGCGGCTCGCGTCAACATGGACCTCGCGACGTTTTTGGGAACGAAGTGGGCGGATATGCCCGCTAAGGGCGCCGTTCGCCGTGTTGCCCACAAGCTCGTTGCGGCGACCTCGGGTGTTTCGATAGCAGATGCCACGCTGTTCTATCTTTCGACTCGTGGTCTCAAAGCCTGCCTGGAGCGCTTTATCTAATTCCAAGCGCTGCCGCCCGCCGCAACTCGGCTGCTAAAATAACCCTGTTACACGCTATTCAACAGGAGGTTCTCTTGCAGAACTCTGATACCCCTAAAGTTTCGCTGCTTGTTCCCATTTGCAATGTCGAACGCTACCTGCGCGAGTGCCTCGATTCCGCCGTGGCGCAGACGCTCGAGGACATCGAGATCATCTGCATCAATGACGGTTCCACCGATAGCTCGCCGGATATCATCCGCGAGTACATGGAGCGCGATGGGCGCGTCAAGATGATCGACAAGGCCAACAGCGGCTACGGCGACTCGATGAACCGCGGCCTGGAGATGGCACGCGGCGAGTACGTGGGCATTCTGGAGTCCGACGACTTCATGTTTGAGGATTCGCTGCAAAAGCTCGTCGCCAAGGCCGATGCCGAGCATGCCGATGTGGTGAAGGGCGACTTTTACCTGTATTGGTCCACGCCCAGCGAGCGTCGCGAGCTGTTTGGGATTATCGACGAGCATATGACGGGCGCCGCGTATCGCCCCGTCGATCGCCCGGGCATCTTCTACCGCAAGCCTTCCATCTGGTCGGCTATCTATCGGCGCGAGTTCCTTAATGACAATCAGATTCGGTTCCTTCCCACGCCGGGCGCCTCGTATCAGGACGCAGGCTTTAACTTTAAGGTTTGGGCTTGCGCCGAGCGTGCCGCGTTTATTGCGGACCCCATTTTGTGCTATCGCCAGGATAACGAGAAGAGCTCCGTTAATTCGCCCAACAAGGTGTTTTGCGTATGCGACGAATATGCCGAGATGCAACGTTTTTTGGACGAGCGTCTCGAGCTCAAGGCTCAGCTCCAGGGCATTTTAATGCGCATGAAGGTCGATACGTACCGCTGGAATGACGAGCGTCTGATTGACGAGTTGCGCGAGCAGTTTTGGGAGAAGGCCTCTCCCGAGCTCAAGGCCGATTGGGATGCTGGTCGCTTTGACCTGTCGCTGTTCGATCCGCGCGGCGAGACCGACTTGCGCCTGATGGTCAAGTCGCCCCGTGCTTATATCGATTCGCGCTTTGACTTTAAGAAGCCGGGCAAGCTCAATACGTTTAAGCATTACTTTAAGATTGGCGGCCTCCTGCTGGTCTGGCGCGTGCTGACGTATCAGCGCACCTACGGCGACAACCCGCACCCTGATGACGTTCCGGCCGCACAGTAGGAGCGAGTGACTATGGCTACTCCCAAGATTTCCGTTGTTGTTCCCATCTATAACGTGGAGGAGTGCCTGGCCTGGTGCCTGGACTCTCTGCTTGCACAGGATATGCCCGATTGGGAAGGCGTGCTGGTCAACGATGGCTCGCCGGACGGGTCGCGCGATATTGCGGCTGCCTATTGCGAAAAGGATGCGCGCTTTACGCTGGTCGATAAGGAGAACGGTGGCCTGTCGAGCGCGCGCAATGCAGGCATCGCCGCGTCCGCGGCGCCTATTGTCGCGTTCTTGGATTCCGACGACCGCTTTACGCCCGATGCATGCCGCGTGATCGTCGATGCCTTTGAGCGCGAGGACTGCGACGTTTTGACCTTTGGCGCGAACCCGTATCCGCTGGAGGCGGGGTATCCGTGGCTTAACTATGTGCTGAGCCCGCGCGATGTGTCGTTTGAGGGTTATAGCTCCGACCTGCTGTTTAAGGAAGCGTCTCGTCCCTTTGCATGGCGCACCGCCTGCAAGCGCGACTTCTTGCTGGGCAACGGGATCGTGTTCGACGAAACCGTCAAGTATGGCGAGGACCAGGTCTTCGACTTTGCCGTGTACGGTCGTTCGCACAAGACTGCGCTTATCTCGAACAAGCTGTATGACTACCGTGTCGCGCGCAAGGGTTCGCTCATGGACACCATGCGCTATGACGACGAGACGCGTCTGCTGGAACATGTGAAGATTTACTCCGCTATGCTGGCTGACTGGCAGCGCGACGGTCTCGATGCACAGCATGCTGATGACCTGGCGTACTTCCTGTGTGATCTGTTGCTGTACGATGCGCTCAGATTGCTGGGTTCGGACTGCGGCAAAGTGTTTGCTGCCGTTGCCGCGGCGCTTAACGGTTCTGCCGTGGACGACGATGCTGCGCTCGCACAATGTGCTCCTTCGGTTGCCGCCATGGTGCGCGCGGCACTTATCGGTAAGGCCCCTGCTGCTCGTTTGTGCAAAAAGCTCATGTTCGATTACGACGTCTTGAGGTTTGGGCGCCTGGGTGCCTGCAAACGCATGGCAGCGAACGCCCTGGGAAAGCGAGAAGTGTAGATGAATATCAAGCGTTTGGCACTTTGCCGCAGCCAGGGCCGTCTGTTTGTGCTGCTTCGTTTTGCCGGTCAGGATGTCGCCGCGCTTATTGAGCGGGAGGGTTCTCAAGCGTTTGCCCATGCGACGACGAGCGGTTCTCGTGTGCCGTCGCTGGTGCTCCCGGTCGATCATGGCCGTGTGCTGGCGCTTTGCCCTTCCGTTTCCGGTTACGAGCGCGAGCTCGCCGTCATGGTACTTCCGTTTTTGGATGGCTCGTCGATGGATGTCGTTTTTGCATCCGGTGGTCAAAGGTTGGGCTCTATTCGCCTCGATAGCCGCGTGGCCAAGCTGGAATCCAAGATTAACTACAAAGCAAAGCCTGCGCTGTGCGCGCTTATCCGCGATGCGCAGCGTGGCGAATGCTGCGGTCGCTACGAGATCGATGCCATTCGCTATTTGCCGGCAGACGCCGGCGCGGTGTGGCGCTATGAGGTTACCTGGGCGGGAGACCCCCAGTGCGCACCCGAGTTCCAGATCTTCGATACGCATATGAATGCCATCGATGTCACCGTGCATGTGTTTGAGTCGCAGGTCGATGTGCCGCAGCAGGACGGATGCCGCGTCAATAAAACGTTTCTGAGCGTTGAGATGCCTCAGGATATACGAGATTTTGTCGCGATTGTGAGCGATCCCACAGAGCAGATCAAGAGCGGGTTTTGCGCCATGGATGGTCGCCTGTACAACGGCATGGTCGACGACAGCTGGAACCGTATGAAGGACGCGCGTGCAGACGACGCAGCTTATCGACGTTGGTTTGAGCAGCATCGCGCAAAGCCGGGCGATTTGGCGTGCCAGCGTGTCGCTTCGGCGGCCTTTGCCTATAGGCCGCTCGTGAGCATTGTGGTGCCGTGCTACAAGACCGATCGAGTCTACCTGCGCGAGCTGCTGGACTCGGTGCTAGCCCAGAGCTATGACAACTGGGAATTGCTCCTTATGGATGCCTCACCTGAATGGGATGCGGTTGCCGACCTTGCGGCAGGCGCCCACGACGAGCGCGTTCGTCGCTTTGGGCTGCCCGGCAACGGCGGCATTGTGGTCAACACCAACGCGGGTATTGAGCAAGCGATGGGCGACTACATCGCGTTCTTGGACCACGATGACATTCTGGAGCCGGACGCGTTGTTCCACTATGTTGCCGCGCTGAACAATGCTGCCGAGGGCGAGCGTCCCCAGGTCCTGTTCTGCGACGAGGACATGTTCCAGAAAACGGGGGAGTGGGGCCAGCCGGTCTTTAAGACCAAGCTTAACGTCGACCTGCTCTATAGCCATAACTGCGTGACGCATTTCCTGATGGTGGAGAAGGCGCTCATCGATCGCATTGGCATGTCGCCGGAAGACGTCGCGGGCGCCCAGGATTATGATCTGACGCTTCGCTGTCTCGCGGCGGGCGCGCGCTTTGAGCATATTGCTCATGTGTTGTATCACTGGCGCGTGCATCCCGGTTCTACCGCCGATGGCTCTGCAGATAGCAAGCCGTATGCTATTGAAGCTGGTCGTTTGGCGCTGCAGCGCCACTTTGACTCGCTGGGCGTTCACGGAACGGTCGAGGAGACCGAGATGCCGTTTGTCTACCGCATGCGCTATGCGCTGCCGGAGCCTGCGCCGCTGGTGAGCATTGTGATTCCCACCAAGGATCACGTTGAGACGCTCGATGCCTGTGTGATGTCGATCGCCCAGAAGGCCACGTATGCCAACTACGAGATCGTCTTGGTGGAGAATAACAGCGAAGCCCCGGAGACGTTTGCGTATTACGAAACCCTACCGGAGTGCGTGGCTGCAGCATCCGAAGGCAAGGGCACCGCGCGCGTTGTGTACTGGCCGGGCGAGTTCAATTACTCTCAGATCATCAACTTTGGCGTTGAGCATGCCAAGGGTGATTATCTGTTACTGCTCAACAACGATACCGAGGTTATGACGCTGGGTTTCATCGAAGAGATGATGGGTTATCTGCAACGTCCCGATGCGGGTGTGGTGGGTGCCAAGCTCTATTTTGCCGACCATCTGGTGCAGCACGCTGGCATTTTGGTTGGCGTGCGTGGCGCACTTGCCCATGCCAACCAGGACTTCTCGGCAAAGCGCGAGGGCTATCTTGCCCGCGCTGTGCGCCCCGGTAACTTTAGCGCTGTAACTGGTGCCTGTCAGATGGTCCGACGCGACGTATTTGAGCGGGTCGGAGGCTACGACGAGGAATTCGCCGTCGGCTTTAACGACGCGGACTTTTGTCTGCGCGTGTGGGAGGCGGGCTATCGAACCATCTATACGCCCTATGCCGAGCTGTATCACTACGAGTTCACCTCGCGCGGCAGGGAAGAGGCCAACGAGAAAAAGCTGCGCCGCTGGAAGCGCGAGCAAGCGCTGTTCATGCAGCGCTGGCCAGAGTTCTTCCTCGATGGCGATCTGTGGTTGGGGCCGAACTTATCCGATGAGAGTGAGTATTTCTCGGTCTAAGGCAATGGTTTTTTAGGAAGTCCTTAACTTTCTTTTGCTATGAGCTTGGAAGAAAGCAATGGTGGACTACTAATTAAGACAAATTACGAAAGCTCGATACTTCCGCGATAAGTTTATACAGGCTTATATAACTCGATATTATCGGATATAGTCTGCGATAATTATTTAAACGATGATTGGCTGTTAATCGATTCCCTAGAAAGGCAAACAAGTGAGCGCCACAGCATTCCATAATCCGTTTCGTCCCACTGCCGGCGCTGAGCCTCCGCGCATAATTGGCCGTGACGATATCGCTCTTGAGTTTACCGAGAGCTTGAATGCGGGAATTGGTGCACCTGCGAGGCTCATGCGCATTGCTGGACCGAGGGGCTCCGGAAAAACTGTTTTGCTCTGCGATCTTAGGGATCGTGCTCGAGAGCTTGGATGGAAGACCGCTATTGTCTCTGCTGGCCCTGACCTATTGCTGGACTTGCGGGATCAGGTTGCTGATTCTTCCCTTGCGACCAATGCTTCGGTCGGCGTAAACGCCGGCTTTGTTTCCGCGAAAGTTGACGTTGCGCCCAAAGAGCCGAGCCTTAGAAAGTTACTGAGTTCGGCAGCGAAGTCATCCAAGGGTCTTTTTATTGCCATCGATGAAGTTCAGGACGCTCCGATTGACGATATGCGTGTCATTGCGTCTACGGTTCAGCTTTTGATAGGGGAAAAAGTAGATATCGCACTTGCCTTTGCCGGGTTACCCGCCGGTGTTATGGATCTTATTAACGGCAAGGCGCTTACGTTCTTGCGTCGTGCCCTCCCCGAAGATCTGGCGCCTATCAACCAGGTGGAGGTAGCGCTCTCTATGGGCGATAGCTTTGTCGCTACTGGCTTGACCATAGAGGACAATCTCCTGTCGAGAGCCGCTAAGGCCACTAAGGGCTATGCCTATCTGGTGCAGCTGGTCGGTTATTCCATTTGGCAGCGCGCCAACTTGCATCGTGTCAAAAGTGCCATTGTGAGCGAGCGCGACGTCACTGAAGGCATTGCGCTGGCAGAGGCTCGTTTTCACGATGTTGTTCACGAGCCCGCGATTTCGGGACTGGGGCTCAACGATTTCAAATACCTTTTGGCCATGTGCGAGGATAAACAACAGTCCAAATCATCCGAGATTGCTAAGCGCATGGGTAAAAAGACCAATGAGATCAGCTCTATTAGGGCCAAATTGCTACAAAGAGAGGTTATTCAGGCACCACAGAGGGGTTACGTTCAGTTTGCCGTGCCGGACCTAGATATCTATCTACGAGAGAACGCCGAGGAGATTCTCGAACGGTTCTAGGTCGAGTGAGGGCGACGTCATATTCTTTAAGACTGCTATCAGCGTCGATTGCCATATCGGGGGAGGCGGGCTACCGCACCATCTTTACGCCCTATGCCGAGCTGTACCACTACGAGTTTACCTCGCGCGGTAGGGAAGAGGCCAACGAGGAAAAGCTGCGCCGATGGAAGCGCGAGCAAGCACTGTTCATGCAACGCTGACCGGAGTTCTTCCTTGACGGCGACCCCTGGCTCGGGCCAAACCTATCTGCCGAGAGCGAGTATTTCTCGGTCTAGTTCGAAGTGATGCCAAGATCCGGCAAAGTATCCTCAAGAGCCGCAAGGGCGGTGGGATTCAAATATTCCTCGTTCAAGTGGCTCTTGTCATAGTGAAAACGTGTGTCTCGTGAGCATTCGACGAGTTCTGCGGTAAAGAACTTCTCCCAGCTAAAGAACCTTGAGCTTTCGATGTGTTCAGCGGGATTAAGCAGCATCTCCTTAATGTGTTTGCTGTTGAATAATCCCGAATTCAACACGATCCATTCAAACGATTCCGGCAGGAATAGCTTGATGTTCTTTCGGCGCAATAGCGCAGTTGCTTCCGCAATTTCAGGTCCAAAGGCGGCACCGTCGGCGATTACAAGGATCTCGTTTTCCGGTGCGTCCATAATGCAGTTGCAGATATTTGATTTCCCGCCTGCGCTGATACACCGAATGTCGCTCTTTTTGCATAGCAAACTGAAGAACTCGTAGCCCGAATTTGAGTCTTCAACGATGACAAGCTCTGGCCTCTCACCTCTAAATTTACTATCACCGTAAATGCGATATGTAGAGGTGTAGACACGAGAATATACGGGATACTTCGTCGTGGTCCGGTTGGTGTTCTTTAGACCGTAAATTTCATCAACGCTATAGGGCAGTTGATGTAACGACTCTCTGGCAACGATTACGAAATAGTTCGAGCTATGCTTCGCTTCATGGGCAAATTCTTCTGTTCGAACAAAAGCGTTGCCTTCATCAATAAAAACGATGCTGTTGGAAATCTCCTGGAGATCTCTGCGCCAATACTTTCCAGTTATTGTCTTGCAGGGCACTTTGCAACTAACTGTTACGCCGCTTTGTGCTCCTAATTCTTCGTGAGCGGCCACCATATCGAGCAACGTCGTTTTGCCTGTAGCACTGTTGCCTTGAATGATAGTCAGGTTTCTATTGATGGTCAGTTTAAACTGAACTCGGTTGTTTTGAATAACTACCCCGTATGATCCGCGCATCAGGAATTCTCCCTAAGGCATTTTCCAGCTATGGGGACAAGGTCGAACATCGTGTGGACTACATCGCCCGTGTTTGCAATGGTCGCCGTGAATTTGCCGTTTCCAAAATCCAGCAAATGATAGAGATTGATTGTTAGATCCTTTTGAGCAGCGATTCTTAAAATCCAGTAAGCACAATTGTCACCACAGTTAGAGGCGTTATATACGTTTTGCGGCATGAAGTACATAAGCAGCAGTGTTTTGGTGCCGCTCGAGAGCTTCTCAGGAGGAATGATGCCGAGGATCTTAGTGTCGATTGCGTTGGGCCCCACCACGGTGCCCTTATCGATGGATTTGATGATCCTTTGAGCAAAGACATCTTGAAACCACTGGGGCGAATAGACGTTATTGAAGTAAACCGACGTATTGTAGATAACGTTTTCCATATCACCATAGTGAATTGTTAACACGTTGGTCCCTTCGGGTTGCAGGTTTGGTGTTCGGTGAAATTGATTATATCGCAGCATACGAGGGGGCATTATTGGCCTGTTGTGTATGTGATTAATGCCCATGGCGTGTTTTATCGGAAGTGTTTAGTTCGATTGTCTTGTACTTGAGTTGCTTTAAAAGCCTGCGTTCTAGATAAAACTTTTTGTGCCTTGCTCCGTGTGGCGGCGCGTAAACGCTGTGCTGTGCTTGGGCAGGTAAAAGTCCAAGACGATTAGATATCCGAGAAGATATCGAGCCCGCGCCGGGGAGAAAAGGTGAGTCCGCGCCGGGGGACTTTAATTCCGGCGACAATTAGGTTTTCATGAGGATACCGCGGCTGACAGCCAGCAGAAAACCGCCTTATACGATTCTTCCGCTTGCCGCGTGCTTAAAGGATTTACGTCGAATTTAATTTCGCGGGCGGTGAGCCTGTTTATAGACAATGTCACGAACTATAGACGGGTGCCTTGGGGGTATTGCAGCTTGGCTCCCGCCCCCCCAATCTAGTAGACTTGGAAACCGTTGCTAGATTAGGGGGATTTTCCATGA
>CAUFRO010000028.1 GCA_959027945.1 uncultured Collinsella sp. | reverse complement strand
GCAGGCGCTTCAGATCATCGGGCATACCGGCATCGCCGGCCTCGTCCATACCCTCGTTATTGTTGATATCGTCTGCCACGTTACCTCCTCTTAAGCGTCAAGGAATCGTGCATCATGTGCATGCTTCTCGATGTACTCGCGGCGATAGCCGACCTCGGAACCCATCAGCTCGCGCACGGCGCGGTCCGCCACCACGGCGTCCTCGATCGACACACGCTGCAGGATGCGGGTCTTGGGGTCCATCGTCGTCGAGGCGAGCTGCTTGGGGTCCATCTCGCCCAGACCCTTGTAGCGCTGGACGGTATAGCCCTTGCGCTTTTTGGTAATCTTGCCGTCCTTGGCCTTGCCGTCCTCGTCGTTATCGTCGGGGTTCAGGCCCAGGCTCTGGATGGTGTCACGCAGGATCTCGTCTTCGGGCTGGCGGCCGTTGGGATACACGTAGTGGATCTTGTTGCGCACCTTAATGCCAAAGATGGGCGGGCAGGCAACATAGACGTAGCCGGCATCGATCAGCGGACGCATGTACTTGTAGAAGAACGTCAGCAGCAGGATGCGGATATGCGCACCGTCGACGTCTGCATCGGTCATGATGATGATCTTGTGGTAGCGCGCCTTGGTGATATCGAAGTCGCCGCCGTCGCCGGCACTCGTCGTGACGCCGCAGCCGATCGCGGTAATCAGCGACTGGATGGTGTCACTCGAGAACGCGCGATGGTCACCAACGCGCTCGACGTTCAAAATCTTGCCGCGCAGGGGCAGAATCGCCTGGATGTCTCGGCGACGGCCGTCCTTGGCCGAACCGCCTGCCGAGTCGCCCTCTACGATGAAGAGCTCGGTCAGCTCGGCATCGCGCACCGAGCAGTCGGCGAGCTTACCGGGCAGGGACGCCGTCTCGAGCAGGCTCTTGCGGCGGGTCGCCTCGCGCGCCTTGCGGGCGGCATTGCGCGCCTTGCAGGCCTGCTGCGCCTTCTTGACGATCTCGCGAGCGGGCTTAGGGTGCTCCTCGAGGTAATCGGCAAGGCCGTCGGTCACGATCTTGAGCGTCAGCGCGCGCATATAGGAGCTGCCGAGCTTGGCCTTGGTCTGGCCCTCAAACTGCGGATCGGGCAGCTTGACCGAGATAACGGCCGAAAGGCCCTCGCGCACATCGTCGCCGGTCAGATTGGCGTCTTTTTCCTTGAGCAGGTTCTGCTTGCGCGCATAGTCGTTGATCACGCGGGTGAGCGCGGTGCGGAAGCCCTCAAGGTGCATGCCGCCCTCGGGGGTGTAGATGTCGTTGGCAAACGACATGACGTTCTCGCCGTAGCCGCTATTCCACTGCAGGGAAACCTCAACCTCGCCCATCTTGGCCACAGGTGCGTCCGGGTCCGATTTGCCCTCGATGTAGATAGGCTCCTTAAAGGCCTCGGGGACGTCCTTGCCCTCGTTAAGGAACTTGACGAAGTCGATGATGCCGCCCTCGTAGCAAAACTCCTCCACGTGGGGAGTAGACTCGCGCTCGTCAGTCAGCACGATTTTGAGGTTCTTATTGAGGAACGCCGTCTCCTGCAGACGGTTGTGT
Organism: uncultured Collinsella sp.; assembly: GCA_959027945.1. Taxonomy (GTDB): domain Bacteria; phylum Actinomycetota; class Coriobacteriia; order Coriobacteriales; family Coriobacteriaceae; genus Collinsella. The sequence continues at coordinate 26,110 of CAUFRO010000028.1, read as the reverse complement.
AGCGTATCGAAATCGTAGATGCATGTCTCGAAGATCTCGTCGTCGGGCCAGAAGGTGACGGTGGTGCCCGTCGAATCCGAGGTGCCCACGACCTCCATCTTCTTAACGGTCTTGCCGCGCGAGAACTCCATCTCGTAGGTGTTGCCGTCGCGACGAACCTGAACGACCACGCGCTTGGACAGTGCGTTGACGACGGAGATGCCAACGCCGTGCAGGCCGCCCGAAACCTTATAGGCCGAGTTATCGAACTTACCGCCGGCGTGCAAGATCGTCATGACGACCTCGAGCGTCGGGATCTTTTTAACAGGGTGCTCGTCGACGGGGATGCCGCGCCCGTTGTCGACGACCGTGATGGAGTTGTCGGCGTGGACCGTCACCTGGATCTCGGTGCAGAAACCGGCCATGGCCTCGTCGACGGAGTTGTCAACGATCTCCCACACCAGGTGATGCAGACCGCTGGCGCTCGTCGAGCCGATATACATGCCCGGGCGCTTACGAACGGCCTCGAGACCTTCGAGAATCTTAATCTCGCCGCCATCGTAATCGTTTTCGTTTGCCACACGTCCTCCTTCAGTCAAGAAAATGTGTACAGCCTTACTAGTTTATCGTAAAAAAATACCCTCAGGAACGAGGGTATTTGGCTCTACAAGGCCACCAGATGCGATTTAAGGCTCTTTTTTGCTTTCTACGCCCTTGGCCCACTCGGCACTGGCTCTCATGGCATTCTCGAGGGCCTCGCGCAGTTTTTGGTCTTCGATGGGCGCCACTTGGCGCTCAATCTCGGTGCGCTCGGCCTCACTTAGGTCGGCGTGCGGGGCCGGCGGGCGCTCGGTCGTCGCCGGGCGCAGGCGCTGCTTGGCGGCGGGCGGCGTGTGACCCGGCGCGGTGGTTTTGAACACCAGGCCGTCCACATGCGCACCGGCGCGCTCCATGCGCGCGCGGATGATCTCGCGCAACAGCGTCATTTCCTGCGTCCACGAGGGCGAATCGAGATATACCAGCAGCTCATTGGACTCGGGCAGGTAGCGCAAGCCCGTCACATGCCGCCCCTCGCGCGTGCCCGAGCACACCGCGTTCCACGCGCGATAGACCGCGCGCGACTCCTCGGCAGCCTCCATCTGCGCGCGGCGCTCAGGTGTCGCGGCCGCCAGGATGCGCTGACGCTCTGCGTTCAAAAATCCACTGAAGGCAACCGTTTCGCTCTCGCGCTCGTAATTAGCACGTCTCACCCATGCTCACCACCTTGGCTCGATCAAGCAGGTCATCGGTAAAATACCCCAGGTTGGTCGTGGTTATGACCGTCTGGATATCATCGCCGATCAGCCGCAGAAAAGCACCGCGGCGTTCGCCGTCGAGTTCGCTCATCACGTCGTCCAAAAGCAGCAACGGGGCGGTGCCCAGGACATCGCGAGCCACGGCCACCTCCGCCACCTTCCAGGCCAGAACCAACGTTCGCTGCTGACCTTGGCTGGCAAATGAACGGGCGGAGCGACCCGCCACGGTAAACTCAATCTCATCGCGATGCGGTCCCACCAACGTCACGCCGCGGCGAATTTCCTCGTCGGCGTGCTCATCAAGGGCAGCCAGCATGCGCTCGTACGCCCAGCCCTTCAGCTCTTCGCGATCATCGACCTGGGGCAAATCCCCCAGCGTGGACGTATAGGTCACGTTGGCAGCCTCACCGGATGCCACTTGCCCGTAGGCAGTGTGCACATGGCCCGCCAGCCGGTCGAGCAGGGCCAACCGGTGCACAAGCAGGGCCGAGCCCGCGCGGGCAATCGAATCGTTCCACGCGCCGAGCATCTCGCGACAGCACCAGGTCTCCTTGAGCAGGGCGTTACGCTGGGTCACGCAGCGTCCATAGGTGCTCGCAAGATCGGCATAACGTGCGCTCAGCTGCATGCCAAAGTCATCGAGGGCGGCGCGGCGCACACTGGCGCCTCGCTTAACCATGTCCAGATGGTCGGGGCAAAACAGCACGCTCGGCAGAGCCCCGCGCACACCGGCGGCAGAGCACCTCTTGCCGTTGCGGCTAAACGAGCGCTTACCGTCCTCCACGCTCAATCCCATATCAAGCACGCGGCCGTCGCCCTCGAGCCTCAGCTCGACCTTGCACGAGCCCACGCCATCATGGACGAGCTCGGCTGCGGTCGGATGCCTAAACGAGGCGCCGCTCGTCAGCAGCTGCAGCGCCTCTATGAGATTGGTCTTTCCCGCCGCGTTGGGTCCCGCAAGTATCGTCACGCCCTCGTCCAGGGCAAGGCGATAACTATCGAAGCTGCGGTAGTGCGCGACGGAAAGATCGCGGGCGAACATGGTCATAGGGCGGTTGCTAGATGCGGACCGGCATAACCAGGTACAGGTAGTTGATCTTGTCGTAGGACTTGAAGATGCCCGCCTGCGAGTAGCTCTTGAGCTCCAGCGTGATCTCCTTCTCCTTGGACAGGGCATTGAGGCAGCCGAAGATGTAGTGGTAGTTGAAGGCGATGGTGCCCGACTCGCCCTCGGCCTCGACATCGATCGTCTCCTGCGCAAGGTCCTGGTCATTGGAAATGGAGGACAGGCCCATCTGCCCGTTCTCGACATCGATCTCGAACTTGACGGCGGGGTTGGCGCTCGCGATAACGGCCACGCGCTTGAGGGCGGCGTTAAAGGCGGCGACGTCAATCTTGACGCTCGTCACGCACGAATCGGGGATGAGCTGCTTGTAGTTGGGGTACACGCCCTCGATACGACGCGACACGTAGGTGGTGTTGCCGGCCTCAAAGACGACCTGGGTGTCGGTAGCCCCGATCATGATGGTCGCCTGGCTGGCCATGATGTTCAGTGCGTCGTTAAAGGCGTCAGCCGGAACGTTGAGCTCAAAGGAGCCCTCGAGGGTCGAGGTCTCGACCTGCGTATCGCACACGGCCAAGCGGAAGGAATCGGTCGCCACCAGGCGCACGGTGTTGTTCTCGACCTTCATGTGCACGCCGCCCAGGATGGGGCGAGCCTTGTCGGTCGAGGTGACGCGCCACACGCGGCCGACCATCTCGGACAAGATATCGGTCGGCAGCTCCACGGCACTCTCGATGGCATAGGCCGGAAACTCAGGGAAGTCATTGGCATCGAGCGTGTTCAGGCGGAACGAGCTCTTCTCGCAACTGATCAGCACCTGGCGCTCGGACAGCTCAAAGGTGACCGGGGCATCGGGGAGAGTCTTGGTGATATTGGAGAGCATCTTACAGGGGATAACCATCTCGCCCTCTTCTTCGACATGCGCCGCGATGCGATGACGGATCGAGATGGTGTAGTTAGAGGTCTGGAATTCCAAGATGCCGTCTTGCGCCTTGACGAGCACGCCCGACAGGATGGGAAGGGTGGATGCCGAAGCGACACCCTTCATAACGACGCCGATGGCTTGTGTAAGCGAGCTCTGGCTGACGGTGAACTTCATCTTTTAATACCTTTCTATAGATATAAATATCTTAATAATAGTAATAGCACTGACGAAACTGTTGATTACTCACAAAGACGCAGGTCAGACCCAGAAAGAGAATCGACAGCAACCTGTGTGCAACAGGGGTGGTTTTCCACGTTCAAAACCTGCGCAAAACTTTTCATCACCGCGGATTGGGTTTTAGACACCTTATGCCCGTGGTTTCGACAAGTTTTCAACAGGTGTCTCTATTTCCCTACGAGCGTAGTGTAATTTTATCGCGCAGCGACTTGAGGTCTTCGGTGACGGTGCGGTCTTCCTGGATCATCTTCTGGACCTTTTTGTAACTCGTGCTGACGGTCGAGTGGTTGCGGTTGCCAAATTCGGCGCCTACCGCCGTGGTCGTCATCTCGCACATTTCGATGGCCAGGTAGATAGCGATATGGCGTGCTTTGGCGATATTGGCGTTGCGACGCGGGCCGATGAGCTCCTCGTGCGTCACGCCGTACTGCTCTTCGATGACGGACTGAACCGTTTGCACGTTGATCTTTTTGGCCGATGTGTCGAAGTACTGGCTGGCGATGGCGTCGATATCGTCAAAGGTGAGCTCCCCGCCCTCGCGCTCGCGGTCGCCCGCCTCGCCGGCGCAGCGCTCGCAGAAGCTCTCGAGTTCGCGGATGTTGGTGCCCGACACCTCTGCCATGTGCTTAAAGTGCTCATCGGTCAGGTGCCCGCCGTCGCCCCCGTAGGCCGCCAACAGTGAGTCGTCGCCTGCCTCGGGAGCGGCGACGATGGTGTTCTCGTAATAGCGCTGCAAGATCTTGTATTTCATCTCGTAGCTGGGCTCTGCGACCAGGCAGAGCATGCCGGCGTTGAAGCGGCTGGTCAGGCGCTCGTCCATGCTCAGGTCCTTGGGGGCGCGGTCTGCCGCGATGACGACCTTCTTGTTGTTGCGGATGAACTCGTCCATGAGCTGGAAAAAGTAGTCCACGCTCGCGCGCTTGCCGATGATGTTTTGGATGTCATCGATGATGAGCACGTCCACGCCGTGGTACGCCTGCATGATGGGGGCGTTGCTCTTCTTTTGGCGGTCGAACTCGGTCATCAGGTCGTCCAGATATGCCTGGGAGTTGGCATACTTGACCTTGATCTCGGGCGACTTCTCGGCGAGCTCGTTTTTGATGGCAAGCAGCAGGTGCGTCTTGCCCAGGCCCGATTTGCCGTAGATAAACAGTGATGTGCATGTGCCGCGCTCGTCCGCGAGGGCGGCAAACTTGAGTGCCGAGCGATAGGCATGGCTGTTCTCGGGGCCGTAGACAAAGTTCTCAAAGGTAAATTTTGAGTTCGCGGCGAGCGGGGCTCCATCCGTATTCTGCTCGGCCGGCACGGTCGGTGCTGGCATGGGCGAAGCGGGGGTCGCAGCTTGCGTGGATTTAGTCGGCGCTCCGCCCTTCATCTGGTTCATCATGCGACGAAAATCGTCGGCCGAGAGCGTGTTCTTGATTGCAATGCCCGAATCCGCGCCCGCCGCTGCGTCGTGAGCGATGGGCATGTGCGTGACGGGTGCGTTCGTTGACGTCGCTGCCGCGGTCGGCAACGGTGCCATGGTTTCACGGGAAACATCGCTGCGCTGGTGCTCGATTGTCGGCACGTCGCCTGCGGAGGCCGGCACCGCCGGGGAAGCAGCGGGAGCCGTGGCGGGCGCCGTCGCGATAGTGGATTCCGTCGCGGCGCCTTGCGGTGCCACGATGTCGAGCGCAATCGGTGCAAAGGCGATTTCTTCCAGATAGGCCTCAATAGTCGGCTGATGCTTTTTGAGCTGCGCGATGGCAAAGCGCGAGGGGGCCTCGATCGTGAGCGTATCTTCGGTCAGGCTTATGGCGCGCGATTGCCCCAGCATGTTGATGAGGCGTGCATCTTGGCCGTCGCGCTGACAAAAGGCGATGGCATCCCCCAGGATGATGCTTGCTTCCTCGTCCACTGTCTCTCCCGTTCTTTAGCTCTGAGCTCGCACGCGAGCGGCGCCGAGTTCGGTCAGATGGTATTTCTGGCCATGCTTGATGACCAAGCCGGCCTGCGCCAAGTCATTGAGCGTGCGTGACCAAGTGGGGGCCGAGTTTCCAAACGCCCTCGCCAGATCGGTTGCACCGCACGCTTGATTTTGCGCCAGATAGCCCAGCGCGGCGTTGCCGCGATCGCTTACGAACACGTCCGGTTGTGGCTGCGCATACTGATTTGCTGCATTAGGATACATCATTTGAGCTGCTGGTTGTTGAGAACTCTGCATCGGCGGCATTTGCTGTTGAAAACTTTGAGGCCACTGTTGGTAAGGCTGTGGAGGCATCTGCTGGGCCCAGGGGTTGTACTGCTGCTGCGGCATCTGCTGGTACGGCTGCTGATATCCCTGCTGGTACTGCTGCGGGGACGGTTGGCCGTACCCCAGTGGCGGCATCTGCTGATATGGATATCCCTGTTGGTACGGTTGATAGCCCATTTGCTGGCCACCCGGTGCCCCCGTCGCCTGCTGCATTGCTGCTGCATCCTGATCCGCCAGCGGCATGGCCTCTGGCATGTTTGGCGGCATCGACATCGATGCCGCTTGGGATTCTTGTGTAGGAAGCATTCCGGGCTGCTGCATCTGTCCCACGGGGGGCTGCATCTGCTGCGTTGCCATTGGCTGCTGCGCAAAAGCTCCCGGCAGGGGATATGTGGGCTGCTCCGTCTCGGGCCGCACGGCAGCGCCGCGTCCGCCGGCACGCTCGATTTCCTGCACGCGTTTAGGGTTCAGGCTTACCGTAACCACGGTGCCGTTGCCCATGTTGTCCTCGATGGATACGGCACCGCCGGCGTTTTCCAAATACTCCTGCACCATGGGAAACCCTGCTCCGGTTCCACGGATATAGCGCTTCATCTTGCTGTTTGCGCTGGTAACGCCAAAGTCGAAAGCACGTTCCTTGTCGTCGATGCCGGGTCCTTGATCGGCAAAGCGGATGGTGTCTCCGCCGTCCAGAATCGAGATGATGGGCTCGGCAAAGTGTGCGTGGATAAGGTTTTCGACAATCTCGCGGATGACCATGAGCGAGATATGGCCACCTTGTTCTTTCATGCACTGGTAGACGGTGTTGGTCGTCTCTTCCAAATACGTGCGGACATCTTGCGGATCAATGACGATCACACGCGGTGTCGACAGCATGTCGTCATAGACGGCGATGCGTGCGGCGTACATGGCTTTTGGCGCCTGCGTGGTCGTCTGCTCGCCTTCCTCACGCTCTTCGCGCACGCCGGTGATGTGCTCGTTGTCGGGTGCCGGGTCTCCGGAATCGACCATGGTGTAAAAGTCGTCAGACATGCCGCTCGCAATCTTTCATAAGGTTTCGAACAAATAGTAGCTCACTGTGCAATGTTTCTCATCTTTCGACAACTTTTCAAAACCTGTTGAAAACTTTGGAAAACGGGCGAAAAGTTCTCAACATTGCCAACATGACCTGTTGAAAACTCGATGAAATATCGTGAAAAGTTGCCATACACCGCTAAATCGAGCTCGGCTTATGGGGGAACCGTGTGAACTGCGCAACCTTTTACCTTTGATTTCTTGACATTTGAACATTGATTTCCCTACAATCTTCAAGCTCACGTGTCTATATCTGCGTCCGCGCCCCCGCGGACACTCGAAATGCAGCAGGAGGAACTTAAGATGAAGCGTACGTATCAGCCTAATAAGCGTAAGCGTGCCAAGACCCATGGCTTCCGTGCCCGTATGGCCACTAAGGGTGGTCGTGCCGTGCTCGCCCGTCGTCGCGCCAAGGGCCGCAAGCGTCTCACTGTCTAGCAGCGATACACACATCTCGCATGAAGACTATTAAGTCTCGGCAAGATTTCGAGCATGTGTTCAGTCAGGGGCGTCGTTTCAATCACCCTCTGATTCGAATGACCATATGTGAATCGGTTGGCGAAGGCGACTCCGGAAGGGTCGCCTTCGTTGGTGCTAAGCGACTCGGTTGTGCCGTCGTGCGCAACCGATCTAAGCGTGTGATGCGCGAGGCCGCCCGCAGCTGCGGATTTCCCGTTGCGGGTTATGACATCATCTTGTTCGCAACTCCCAAGACGAGGGTTTCCTCGCCGCAGGAGATGGACAAGGCGTTGCGTTCGCTTATGAAACGCGCCGGCGTTGCCGGGGAGGAGCGATGAGCAATCACGTTTTGCGACGTGTTGCCATCGCTCCTATTCGCATATATCAACAGGTTATTTCGCCCTTATTGCCTGACGCGTGCATTTATTACCCAACGTGCTCGCAATACGCCATCCAGGCGATTGAGAAGTACGGTTTTTTGAGAGGCTGCTGGCTTGCCGTGAGGCGCATCGCTCGCTGCAATCCCCTGCACGTCGGCGGTTATGACCCTGTGCCCTAGCGGGCACTCGCTATCGGAGGAAAACTTACATGTGGGATTGGATCGTTAACATCCTTTTCGAGCTGCTCAAGCTCATCCAGACCTTTGCGGTCGACTGGGGCCTGTCCATCATCATCCTGGTGGTCATCATCCGTCTGCTGCTGACGCCGCTCATGCTCAAGTCGACAAAGTCGACGGCTCGCATGCAGGTGCTGCAGCCCAAGATGCTCGAAATCCAGGAGCGCTACGCCGACGATCCCCAGCGTCAGGCCGAGGAGATGCAGAAGTTCTACAGCGAGAACAAGTTCAATCCGCTGTCCGGCTGCCTACCGCTCCTGATTCAGATGCCTATCCTGTTTGCCCTGTTTACGCTGCTGCGTAACCTGCCGCAGTACTTTAACGAGGGCACGTTCTCGTTCTTCAACATCCTGCCCGACCTGACCACCACGCCGAGCGCTTCCTTTGCCGATGGCTTTATGGTTGCACTGCCTGCGCTGGTCTGCCTGATCCTGTTCGCCGTTCTGACCCTGATTCCGCAGCTCTATATGTCGCGCAACCAGACCGGCCAGCAGGCTCAGAGCATGCGTATGATGGCCGTTGTCATGACGGTCATGATGCTTTGGATGGGCTGGAGCCTTCCCGTTGGTGTTCTGCTGTACTACGACGTCTCGTCTGCTTGGCAGGTTATCCAGCAGATTTTTGTGACGCAGAAGGTCATCGACAAGGCGAAGGCCGATGAGGAGGAGCGTCTTAAGAACGCGCCGCTGCAGGTTGAGGTCACTCGTCGCGAGAAGAAGCCGCGCCCGCACAAGAAGAAGTAGCGGGATATCAATCTTATTTAGGTACCTAACTTTTGGAGTACGTTATGTCTGAAGAGATCATCGAGGATATGCTTGAGGAGGTTGCCCCGCAGGTCGCGGGCGATTATCCCGAGATTGCACAGCGCTACAAGGCTGGTGAAGAGCTGACCGATGAGGAGCTCGACACCATTGCCGATGTTGCGATTTCCATCCTGCGTTCCATCCTTTCGCACTTCGATGCCGCCAACTCTCCTATCGATGAGTATGAGGGTGACGAGGGTGAGCTGATTTTGGATGTAACGGCTCCCGATCTTGCTGTTCTCATTGGCCGTCATGGTCGCACCCTTGATGCCCTTCAGGTTATGTTCTCTTTGCTGGTGAGCCGCAAGCTTGGCTTTAGGTATCCGGTTGTAGTGGACGTCGAGGGATACAAGAGCCGCCGTCAGGACAAGGTTGCCTCCATGGCTCAGTCTGCTGCTGAGCGTGCCATTCGCACTCATAAGAGTGTTTCGCTTCCGCCCATGAATGCCTATGAGCGCCGACTGGTTCACATTGCACTTCGTGGCAATGATGCCGTCGATACTCATTCTGAGGGTTCTGACCCTGATCGCCATGTGGTGATTGTTGCTCGATAATCTACTCGAGCTTATGCTAAGGGGACGTGGTTTCCACGTCCCCTTTTTTTGTCAAAAGTTCTCGATACACTGATTTTTGTCAGAAAGGAGCTTTCGTTGTTAGTACTTACTGATCAGCAGGCTGACGAGATGTTGAGTCGCCTAACTTCCTATTGCAAAGAGTATTCCTTGAGCGTAACTGATGTTGAGCTGAGGAAATGTATTAAGCATTTGGATTTGGTTTTGGAAACAAATAAGACAACCAATCTCACCCGTATTCTCAACGTAGAAGATGCTGCAGTACTTCATATCCTCGACTCACTTGTTTTACTCCCTTATATCAATAAGGCTCCTGAGGGAGCTTTGCTCGATATGGGTACAGGTGCGGGCTTCCCTGGTATTCCGTTAACCATAGCCACGCATCGTAAAGCTACTTATATTGACTCTGTTGGCAAGAAGGTTGATGCTGTCAATTCCTTTGTCCATGCTCTTGGATTGAAACATGCTCATGCGGTTCATGATCGTCTTGAAGAATATGCTCGAAGTCATAAGAAGCAGTTCTCTGTCGTAACCGCCCGCGCACTGGCCCCTCTACCGATTCTTGTTGAGTATGCAGCTCCGTTCCTCAAGGACGGAGGGCTATTTGTTATCACCAAGGGCAATCCATCTGATGAGGAGCTTGCCTCTGGCATGTCAGCAGCTAAGATTTGCGGATTCTCTTCGCTTCTGAATGACGCAATCGATTTACCAGAGGGCCTGGGCCACAGGGAGTTCATTGTTCTTAAGAAGAGTCATCCATCATCTGTTTCATTGCCTCGTGCAAATGGCATGGCAAAGAAGAATCCGCTTGCCTAGATGTTTCACGTGAAACATAATAGATATTAACAACATGCAGTGTTTCACGTGAAACATGGCGGTTGATATTGAATCGGAATGTTTCACGTGAAACATCCTCCGTTTGACAGCTTTAATACACACCAGGAGGGACCGTGGGATTTCGCGACGTTAAGCGTTCTAAGAGCGCAAAAGACACGCGTATCATTGCAATCATCAATCAAAAAGGCGGCGTCGGTAAGTCAACGACGGCTGTAAACCTAGCTGCAGCACTGGGCGAGCAGGGTCGTAAAACTCTGATTGTCGATTTTGATCCGCAGGGAAACAGCACCAGTGGATTTGGAATTGAAAAAGAAGACCTTGATCACTGCATCTATGATGCATTGCTGAATGATGTGTCGGCAGAATCGCTTGTTCTTGATACAAATTGCAAAAAGGTATTCGTAATTCCGGCTACAATTCAGCTTGCAGGCGCCGAAATTGAGCTCGTAAGCGCAATTGCTCGTGAAACCCGCCTCAAAGATTTGCTTGAGCCGATTCAGGACGAGTTCGATTTCATTTTCATTGACTGTCCTCCTTCGCTCGGCTTGCTTACCATCAACGCCTTGACAGCAGCAGACAGCGTTTTGATTCCAATCCAGTGCGAGTATTATGCACTCGAGGGCGTTACGAAGCTGCTTGAGTCAATGAAGATGGTCAAATCACGTCTGAATAAGGGCTTAGACACCTATGGCGTGCTTATGACTATGTATGACTCGCGTACTTCTCTGTCGAATCAGGTTGTTGAGGAGGTTCAATCGTACTTTGGTGACAAGGCGTTTAAAACGCTGATCCCCCGTACGGTTAAAATCTCCGAAGCTCCGTCTTTTGGAGAACCGGTAATTACCTATGCACCTCAAAATAAGGGTGCAAAAGCGTATATGAACCTTGCAAAAGAGGTGATCAAGCGTGCCTAGTGCAAAGAAACGTGGCGGATTGGGACGTGGACTCAATGCTTTGGTCTCAGAGGCCGAGTATGAGACCGGTGGTTCGGCTGCATCCGCTTCAAAGGCTGCATCTGAAACGAAACTACCTATTGAGGATATTGTTCCCAACCCTAACCAGCCGCGAATTCACTTTAACGAAACTGAACTTCGCGAGTTGAGCGAGTCAATCCAAGAACATGGCGTTTTGCAGCCGCTATTGGTTCGCAAGCATGGAAACGGCTATGAGATCATCGCTGGTGAGCGTCGTTACCAGGCGTCAAAGCTTGCTGGTCTTGAGGAGCTGCCTGTCATCATTAAAGATGTTAATGATGAAGAGATGCTTGCTCTTGCTCTTATCGAAAACCTTCAGCGTTCTGATTTGAATCCCGTCGAAGAGGCTAAAGGCTATCGCCAGCTTATCGATGCCAGCGGTATGACCCAGGAAGCATTGTCGAGGGCAGTCAGCAAGTCACGCTCTGCAATTACAAACTCGCTACGCCTTCTCGATCTCCCCGAAGTTGTTCAGCAGATGATTTTTGAGGGCAAACTTACTGCTGGTCATGCACGTGCGGTTCTTGCAGTTCCCTATGAGGATGCACGAATTCGACTAGCAGAGAAAGTTGTTGCGGAAGGCCTTTCCGTAAGGGCGACAGAAAATCTTGCTCCGTTGTTTTCTGCCGGAGAGACACCTAAAACGCCTAGACCTGCAACGCCTCAGTCTTTTAAAAAGGCTGCCCGTGTGCTTCGTCAGGTATTTAATACCAACGTGCGTGTGAAGAGCTCGCGTGGAAAGAATAAGATTGAGATTGAGTTTAAAGACGAGGAAGAGCTCTCTCGTATTCTTGGCGAAATGATTCAGTTTGATCAAGGAGGCCAGGATGAGGAATAAGATTTTAACAGCGATTGCATTGGCGACGACTGTTGCAGCTGGTGCCTTTGCCGGCTATAAGATCGCGACAGACGATGAACTTCGAGGTCGTTTGCTTCGTGGTGCGCAAGATATCGTCGATACTTCCAAAAAGAAACTGGATGTCATGACCGAAGATGTTGCCATACGTACTGCTCAGGTAACGAAGAATCCCAAGATTAATCAAGGTTGGGTTAGTAATCAATGGGAAAATGTAGGCTATTAGGTACCTAACAATTACTCAGCATATTTTGAGAGGCCCTTGTCTAATTCATGAGACAAGGGCCTCTTATTTTGGCCGTAAAACATGGGACAGGTAGCAGCATATTCAAAATTAAGGACAATAAATGAAACGACCCCGGTTGCATATTCTGCAACCGGGGTCGTTCGATGTTTCACATGAAACGTTTTGGGGTGCGACTCCCCTATGCGTTCTTCTGAACTTTGAAGCGCTGCTTCAGCTGTCCGCAAGCGGCGTCAATGTCGTTACCACGGGAGTTACGAATCGTGGTCTCGATGCCACGGGACTCAAGACGACGCTGAAGATCCTCAACCTTATGAATCGGCGACGGCTTGAGCGGGCTGCCCTCGATGTCGTTAAGCTGAATCAGGTTAACGTGGCACAACGTTCCCTCGCAGAAGTCGCAGAGCGCCTGCATCTCGGGATTCGTATCGTTGACGCCTTCGATCATGGCATACTCATAGGTCGGGCGGCGGCCAGTCTTCTCGGTGTAGAGTTGAAGCGCCTCGTGAAGGCGAAGTAGCGTGTACTTCTTAACACCGGGCATTAGCTTATTGCGTGTCGACTGGATGGCGGAATGCAGGGAAACGGCAAGCGTGAACTGCTCGGGGATGTCGGCAAATTTGCGAATACCGGGAATAACGCCGCTGGTAGAGACGGTGAGGTGACGAGCACCGATACCGATGCCATCGGGGTCGTTGAGGATTCGCAACGCCTTGAGAACCTCGTCGTAGTTGGCAAACGGCTCGCCCTGGCCCATGAAGATAACGCTCGTGGCGCGCTCGCCAAAGTCGTTGGATGCATGAAGTACCTGGTCGACGATCTCTTGAGCGGTCAGAGATCGCTTGAGGCCGTTGAGACCGGTAGCGCAAAAGGCACAGCCCATGCCGCAGCCTGCCTGGGTGGAAACGCAGACGGAAAGCTTGTTACGACGGGGCATGCCGACAGTCTCGACGGAAACGCCGTCGTGGTATTCGAGCAGATACTTGCGCGAGCCATCTTTGGAAACCTGCTTGGTGAGTTCAGTGGGCGTGTCAAAGGCAAAAGCCTCTTTAAGCTGCTCGCGGAAAGCCTTGGGAATGTTGGTCATATCGTCAAACGAACAAACGTTCTTCTCAAAGACCCATTCGATGAGCTGCTTCGCGCGGAAGGCTGGCTGGCCAAGTTCGGCCACGAGCTCGCGAATATCGTTTTGGCTCAAGTCGCGAATGTCCTGAGATTTAGTCCTGGGATTCATGGAAGCCTTTCGATTTTGGGGAAACGTAGAGGGTATCGCTACAATATGGTATCAGCTGCAGAAATTATAGAGGAGGAGTCTGCCCATGCCGGGTAAAAGCCTAGAGAACATGCACGTAGCGGTCTTGGCGGGCGGTCATTCCGCCGAGCGCGAGATCTCGCTCAATTCGGGAAAGAACGTTGTGGTGGCACTGAAGGAAGCCGGCTACACCTCGGTGGAGCTGCTCGACACGGCCGCTGATGATTTTATGGTAACCATGGCGACCGGCGGCTTTGACGTGGCGTTTATCGCCATGCACGGTGCCGGCGGCGAGGATGGCGCCATGCAGGGTGCCATGGAGACCCTGGGTATCCCCTACACGGCCTCGGGCGTGCTTGCCAGCGCCTGCGGTGCCGACAAGGAGGTCTCTAAGCTCTTATACGCCAAGGCGGGCATCCCCATTGCCCCCGGCCTTGCGCTCGAGGTGGGCGATGAAGTCGATATCGATCATATCGTCGAGGTCTGTGGCGAGCGCTGCTTTGTGAAGCCGGCCGTCAACGGTTCCAGCTATGGCATTTCCCTGGTCCATGAGCCCTCCGAGCTGCCCGCGGCAATTGCCAAGGCGTTTGAGTACGGCGACAAAGTGCTGGTCGAGAAGTGCATCGAGGGTACCGAGATCACCGTCGGCGTGTACGGCGAGGACGACGTGCGCGCCCTACCGATTGTCGAGATTCGCAAGCCCGAGGACTGTGAGTTCTACGATCTGGACGTGAAGTATGTCGACCCTACGGACATCCATCGTATTCCGGCGCAGATTTCACCCGAGAATTATGCTCGCGCTCAGGAGCTTGCCTGTGCTGCTCACAAGGCCCTCGGTTGCCTGGGCATCTCGCGCAGCGATTTTATCGTGAGCGAGGACGGCCCCGTCATCCTCGAGACCAACACCATTCCCGGCATGACCGATACGTCGCTGTATCCGGATGAGATTCGCCACACCGACGACATGACGTTCCCGCAGGTCTGTGACAGCCTGATCCGTATGGGCCTTCGTCGAGCGGGCATTGCATGCTAATCGAGGACGCGGTTTCGTCAGGAACGCCGCAGTTTGTCATCGACTCCTATGCCACGCTTGCCGAACGCGCCAAAACGCAGTCCTTCGGCCTTATCGAGGAAGATGTGATTGTCCTCGATACCGAGACCACAGGTCTTTCGGTGCAGGACAACGAGCTGATCGAGATCTCGGCGGCCCGTCTTTCGGGCCGCGAGATCGTCGACCGCTTCGATACCTTCGTGCATCCCAAGCAGCTAATTCCCGCCGAGATTACCGAGCTCACGAGCATTACAAATGCCGATGTGGCAGATGCCCCGTCGGCCGCTGAGGCCGTCGCCGCTCTCGCCGATTTTGTCGGTGGTTGCCCGGTGATCGCACATAACGCCACGTTCGATCGCTCGTTTATCGAGTCGGTCAAAGGCGGCGTCAACGTGAGCGATATCTGGATCGATTCGCTGGCGCTGTCGCGCATCGCGCTTCCGCGCCTGGCCTCGCACAAGCTGTCTTTTATGGCCGATCTGTTTGGCTGTGACTCGGTATCACACCGTGCCAATGCCGACGTCGACGCCCTGTGTGGCGTATGGCGTGTGTTGCTCGTGGCGCTCACCGACTTGCCCCAGGGCCTCATGGCGCGCCTAGCCGACATGCATCCGGATGTGCCTTGGTCCTATCGTCCTATCTTCTCATTCTTGGCGGGGCAGAACCCTGGTTCTATCTTCTCTCTCAGCGCCGCTCGTGCTGACGTTCTCAAGGCCGATCGCGCCGACGATCGGGTGGACGCCGACGAACTGCCGGTCCTCAAGATGCCGAGTCGTGAGGAGATTGAGACAGACTATGCGCCGGGTGGCCTGGTCAATCGCATGTATCCCACTTACGAGCCGCGTGATGAGCAGATCGCGATGGCGCTCGAGGTCCGCGATGCGCTGGTCACGGGCACACATCGCGTAATTGAGGCGGGCACGGGCGTCGGCAAATCGATGGCCTATCTGGTGCCTTTTGCCGAGGCAGCACGCCGTAACAACATCACGGTTGGTATTGCGACCAAATCGAACAATCTTGCCGACCAGCTCATGTACCATGAGCTGCCAAAACTTGCCGAGCAACTGGACGGTGGTCTGTCATTTTGCGCTCTCAAGGGCTATGACCACTATCCGTGCCTGCGCAAGCTTGAGCGCATGAGCCGAGGCCAGGTCGAGATTACCACCAAGCGCGATCCGGCGGACACGCTCACGGCGGTCGCGGTCATTATGGCGTACGTCTGCCAATCAGCCGATGGCGACCTCGACTCGCTCGGCATTCGGTGGCGCAGCGTCAACCGTCCCGACTTTACGACGGCCTCGCGCGAGTGTGCTCGTCGCCTCTGCCCGTTTTTCCCTGATAAATGTTTGGTCCACGGCGCTCGCCGTCGTGCGGCGCATGCCGATGTGGTGGTCACCAACCATTCCCTGCTGTTCCGCAATGTCGCGGCCGAGGGCAGGATTTTACCTCCGATTCGTCATTGGGTAATCGACGAGGCCCATTCCATCGAGCGCGAGGCGCGCCGCCAGTGGGCGCGCGTGGTGTCGGCGGACGAATCACGCGTTCTGTTTGAGCGCCTGGGTGGCTCGAGCACCGGCGCGCTAAGCCAGGTTTCCCGTGATTTGGCAACCTCCGAGGGCTCTACGCTCTATCTGGGCCTTACTGCCAAGGCGACGTCGACGGTTGCGCGCGCGAGCATGGCAATCGCCGACGTGTTCGATGGCGTTCGCGAGCTCGGCCGCCGTGCGCGTGGGGGTTATGACAATGCCAATCTATGGATTGGCCCCGAGCTGCGCGAATCTGACGACTGGCATGATTTCTTACAGTCGGCCTACACTGGCATCGACGCATTGGAACAGGCTGACAAGAGCGTCGACGCGCTGGTGCAAGCCGTCGCCGCCGACAAGCCCGAGGTTGTTGTTGACCTGGGTGATATCTCGCGTCGCCTGCACGAGCTGGTCGAGAACCTCAAACTCATCATTGATGGCACCGATGAACACTACGTGTATTCGCTGCAGGTCAATCGCAGGCTGCGTGCCGGCGGAGAGTCGATGACCGCAGAGCGCATCGACATTGGCGAGGCCTTGGCAACCGAGTGGCTGCCCGAGGTTCACACGGCTATCTTTGCCTCGGCGACTATGACGGTGTCCAAAAGCTTTGAACACTTTAACCATGCGGTCGGCCTCGATCGCATCGGTGCTTCAACATCCTCATCGCTGCACTTGGACTCGAGCTACGACTTCGATTCGAACATGGCTGTAGTCGTTGCGGGCGATATCCCCGATCCGCGCGATCGCGAGAGCTATCTTACGGCGCTCGAGCGCGTGCTGGTCGACGCCCATCTTGCCATGGGCGGATCGGTGCTCACACTGTTCACCAATCGGCGCGACATGGAAGACCTGTACGCCCGCGTTGAACCCAAGATGGCCCGTGCGGGTCTGGAGCTCGACTGCCAGCAGCGCAACTCATCTCCTCGTCGCCTGCGCGACCGGTTTATCAATGAGCCGACCTCGTCGCTTTTTGCGCTTAAGGCCTTCTGGGAGGGGTTTGACGCCAGCGGCGAGACGCTGCGTTGCGTCATCATTCCCAAGCTGCCGTTCTCGAGCCCCACGGACCCGCTCTCGTGCGAGCGCAACCTGCGCGAAGACCGCGCTTGGGCGCGCTATTCGCTGCCCGAGGCGGTGCTCGAGGTTAAGCAGGCGGCCGGCCGCCTTATCCGCTCGTCGACCGATTGCGGTGTGCTGATTCTGGCCGACCCGCGCCTGGTGACGAAGGGCTACGGGAAGAAGTTCTTAACGTCGCTGCCCACGAGCTCCTACCAGCGCATCGAATCGGCGCAGATTGGTCACTATCTGCAACTGTGGCGCGCACGTCACGAGCGGCGGCGCTAAAGCGGACAGACGAGGGTTTTTGTCATATCGCACAGACGCTTTGACAGGGCGGGGTCATCCAAGATGCGGATGGCTCCGCCCGCTGCGATTATCTGGCTCAGTAGCCAACGCTCGGAGCCGTAATGCACGGTTACCGTTGCCATGTCTGCCCCGCTGCGCTCGATTAGGGTGATGCCGGCCCAGTCCAGATGCTCCGCCATATCGAATGGCATCAAGAGCTTTGCGCTACGCTGCGTCCGGGCAAGGGAATCGTGGAGGGATGCGACGCCCGGTGTGTGAGGCACGACGGAGTCTTCCGTCAAGGTGAGTCCCTCGATTTTATCCATGCGATAGGTGCGCTGCTCATCGACCGCGATGTCCCAGGCAATCAGGTATGTTTGGTCGCCGTTTACCGTAATGCGCAAGGGGTCGACCAGACGCTCGCGTGGCCGCGCATCGTCCATCGAGCGATACGAGATGCGGCAACGAACACCGTCCTGAATGGCGCAGCTCAGCTGCTGCCAGTGCGACCCGTGGTTGACGGTGTCAAAGACGCGCTGGTTATAGCCGAGCTCTTCGGGCAGAAGGGCATGTCGAATCCGAGCTGCCGTCTGCGGCTCGATCCCCAACGATTCAAGTTCATGGTTGAGCACAGCGCCTTCGGCGGCACTCAGACGCAGCGGTAGCACACGTCCAGCGTCACCGGTGAGGACCACACGCTCGCCGTGGCATTCGCAGATGATGCGCGCACCCGATTCTCGGTCCGCGAGCGTCGAGACGATCTCGAGAATCTCGTCGAGCGATACTCCCGTGATGTCAAAGCGGCCGCAAATCTCGGTTCGTGTCATGCCGCTCTCGCCGGCGGCGTAGAGGGCCTCCATGATGTCGATGGCGCGCGAGAGCCTCTGCTCGCTGGTGAGTTTACGCACGGGCATGCTCGTGCACCGTCCTTTCAATGAGGTGGTTCCACGCCTGCTTGAGCGATTTGGGGGCCATGGGCCTCATGCCGTCCATGACATGGGCCATGCAAAATGAGGCGGCGGCTTCAAGGTCGCGCACGTCAACGCTCCAGGTCCATCCCGCATCGGTGCGTGCGAGCTCACCTCGCCCGCGCGTGAGGCCGTTGATCATATCGATCTGCGTCTGAGGGGCGAACGAGAACGTGGCTGCAACGGGCGGTCGGTCGGCGAAATCGAATTCAAAGAACAGATAGTCGTTGAGATTGAAGTCCGCAGGGATGGCGTAGGCCTTCGAAGGACGCCATGCGCGAACGATACGGTCGCAGCGGAATGTCCTGATGTCGTCGGTGACATTGTCGAGGCCGCAGAAGTACGCCACGCCCTCGCGTTCGAACATGCCGTAGACACAGACGGTACGTTCTTTCTGCTCGCCGCGTCCGTTCTGATATAAAAATCGCAGCGCGCATCGCTCGGCAAAGGCGCTCCATACCGCATCGACGGTGGGAGAGCGGCGGATCGGTACTTCGTCCACCGCCGACATGCCGGTGAGGTAGGCAATTTTGGAGCGAATATCGGCAAGCGGCGCGGCAAAGGTGGAAGAGCCGGCCGCTAGCGTCTGGTCGATGGCGTTGAGTAGGATATCGGCGTCGTCTGCGGTGATGAGGCCGCCTGCAGCAAACGTGTGCTCGCGGTCGATTGTCCACGAGCTTTCCTCGGTCTCCTGCGCACCGGCGGGGCGAACCTCCTTGATTAAGATGCCACGCTCGAGCAGTTTGTCACGATCGCGCCGAAACTTGCGCTTATCCGAGTCGATATTGCCCGAGCCATATCCCAGGTCAGAATCCAAGACGATCTGCTCGGTCGTCAGCGGTTCGGGGGAGCTGTTGAGCACAAAGAAAAGATTGAGGATGCGCTGAGCCGTTTTATCGAAACCGGGCTCCGAATTCCCCTTTTTAATTGTTGCGGTCGCGTCGCTTGCCGTCATAGAGTCCTCGCATGAGAAGGTGGTTTGCTGCCATGATTTTAGTCCGATATGGAGATTAGGCTATATCCTTGTCCGCTCGCGGCGTTAAGATGGCCCGAATTCGGTCGTTTGCGCTCGCTCGGGGTATACTTTCGACTATATACGGTTCTAATGTGCATGCATTGGGCCTATTTGTCGGATTATGGATGTGGAGCGCACATGGCGAACACCCAGAACTATATTAACCACCTGCTGCAGAACACCGGCATTACGCCGGCATGCAGCGAAGAAGAGCGCTTGGCTGCCGAGGATATCGCTCAGATCTTCCGCAACCACGGCTTTGACCCCGAGGTTCAGGAGTTCAATGCCCCGGCGCCCAGTAGATTGGCATTTGCCGTTACCGGTATTCTTGCGTTTGCCGGCGCCCTGCTGATGGGCATCGGCGGCGGTATCGGCTTGGTCGGCACCTTGCTGGCCATTGTCGGCGCCGTTCTTTACGTGCTCGAGCGCACGGGCCACCCCGTGGTTTCGCGCCTGGGCAAGACGGGCGTGAGCCAAAATGTCATCGCCTACCACAAGGCCTCGGGCCCGCTCGCGTCTCCGCGCAACCGCCCGGTGGTCGTTGTCGCACACTACGACTCTCCCCGTGCTGAGCTGCTCGCCCGCGAGCCTTATGCTTCGTATCGTGCGCTCATCGCCAAGCTGTTGCCCGTTGCCACGGTTGCCCCTGCTGCCGTTGCCATCCTGCGTATCCTGCCGCTCCCCGGCGCGCTCAAGGTTCTGCTGTGGATTGTCGCGATCCTCGCTTCCCTCGTTGCACTTGCCAACGCGGCAAACATCATCTCTAATCGCCACATTCTTCCCTATACGTCCGGCGCGGTGTGCAACAAGTCTTCTGTCGCCGCTATGCTCGGCGTTATGGACAACGTTGCTCCCTTCCAGGGCGAGAACGAGTTTCCCGACGATGTTCCGTTCGATACCTATTTTGGGGAGCAGAAACGTCGTGCCGAGGAAATGGCGCGCGCGGCGGCGGAATATGCCGCGGCCCAGCAGCAAAACGACTACGGCAACACCATCGAGTACGAAGAGCCTACCTACGCCGAGGACGAGTTCGGTCAGCCGATTGCTCCCGACGCTCAAACCGAGCCCGAACAGGGCGAGGCTTTTGACGAGCAGATCGAGGGCTTTGAGGGTGCGTCTGCCGACGAGACGCTGATTGGCGCCATCGTGCCCGAGGATCAGAATCAGGCTGTCCAGGCCGAAGAGTTCAATGACGAGGTTCCCGCTGCTGAGCCGGCGGAGGAGCCTGCCGCGGCCGAGCCCGAGCCCAAGCTCTATCGCAACGCCGCCGGCAACATCCGCTTTGGTTCGGATGCCATCCGTGCGCTCGGAATGCTTCCCGAGTCCTGCACGCTCGATTACGAGGAGGGCGAGGAGCCGACGTTTGAGCCCGAGCCTGCGCCCGTTGTCACTGCGGATGATGAGTCTGCCGCGGTTACCGCTGCCGTTGCCGAGCCCGAGGCGGTGTCTGCGATCGATCCCGCGGCAGGACTGGACATTTTGGCTCCCGCCGCGCCGGCGCAAGACGTTGCGGACGAGTCTGACGACGATTACGTTGAACAGCCGAGGCGCGTGTCTTACGAGAGCGATACTGATTTCTCTGCCGAGATTCCCGCGGCAACGCCCCATGCCGATATTGCATCCGCGTTCTCTTCGATTGGCGCCAGCGCTTTCAGCTTCTTTAAGGGTGCGCTTGCAAAGGGCAGGAAATTTGTCGACGATTTCGAGGAGAAGCGCGCTGCCGCACGCGAGGCCGCCGAGCAGGAGGCTATCGCTCAGCAGCAGGCAGCCGAGGCGGCACGTGAGCTCGCGGCGCAAGAGTTCGAGCAGAACGAGGCTATGCAGTCCGTGCCCGTCGACGCCGCCGAAGCTACAACGTCCTTTGAGTCCCAGCAACCGGCGTCCGCGGATGTTGTTGAGGCGACGACGTCTTTCGAGCCCCAGCAGCACGTCGATAGCACCATGTCGTTTGATGCCGCGCAGTTCGATTCCACGATAACGTTTGAAAAGCAAGGCACCGCGATTGCCGAGCCCCTTCCTGTTTCCGATGAGCAGGGCGGCGCGGCAGACGATGACGAGCCCATTGATGCTGCCGAAATTCAGGATGCTGCCGAGGACGAGTCCGTCGAGGCCAACTCTGACGAAGAGCAATACGCGGCAGCCGAGCAAGATGATTCGACCGAGGTCGAGCAGGAGGAAGTGCCTGCGGTTTCCGAGGCTCCCGAGACAGATGAGTCGAGGCCTTACTCCACGCAGATTTTCACCATGCCGACCCCGAGTGGTTCCGGTGCCACGGTTGCCGATGTCGCTCCCACCCAGGACGAAACGGTCGATTCCCTTATGGCCCAGATTTCCTCCCAGGCATCGCCGCGTCCGCAGATGAATGTTCCCGATCCGGCGTCGGCTCCGTCGCCTGCACCTTCCTCGTCTCCGCTGGCTTCGGTCCCCGATCCGTCGCTGCCGTCGATGAAACAGACAAACGTTGCGTCTCGCACGTCGCTGTTCGACCTTCCCGACCCCTCCGCACAGGTCAACGACCCCTTTGCTACCGCTCAGGGTCCCGAACCCACATCGGCACCCGTTGCGCCTCCTATGCCCGTTGCGTCGGGCGCTCAGCCGATCGAGACCATTTCGGCTCCCGCCCCGGCGGCACCCAAGTCTCGCAAGCGCGGCCTGGGCGGCCTGTTCGGTCGTAAAAAGAAAAATGAGCAGGACAGCATGAGTGACTGGCTGGGCGTCGAAGACGATTACGATGCCAAGAAGTCAGGTCGCGGTATCGGTTCGTGGGATAACTTCGAGGACGATAACGACGGCTGGAAGGGCGGCGCTACGTCTTCCGACGGCGCTTCTTCCGAAGATATGCTCTCGGCTGTCGCCTCTATGGGCGATGATGAGCTGCTCGGTCACGATATCTGGTTTGTGGCAACGGGCGCCTCGGATTGTGATGGCGCCGGTATGAAGGCCTTCTTGGCTTCGCATCGCGATAAGCTCCGCGGCGTATTCTTCATCAATCTTGAATCCGTCGGCGCCGGTAGGCTTTCGGTGGTGACGGTTGAGGGCGAACAGCAGCTGCTCAAGGGCGATCGCCGCATCATGAACCTGGTCAGCAAGGTGTGCAAGTCGTTCCATGTCGATTGTGGCGCGCTCGAGATGCCCTATGCCAAGACCGATGCCTATGCCGCGCTCGAGGCGAGCCGCCGAGCCCTCACCATCGCCGGCGTGGACGGCACGCGCCTGGCTTGCGCTCGTACCGAGGACGACCTGCCCCACAATGTCAACCCGACGAACATTGCCACGGTATCCGAGGTCGTGACCGAGGTTATCCGCCGTTCGTAGGCGGAGCTCTAAGGAGTCAACGTGTTTTCGTTCATTAAACGTCATTGGCCTGTTTATTTGATTCTGACCCTTATTGCCGTCGCTTTGGGATTTGGGGCTGCCTATATCGTGGGTGTAAAGGGGTCGACCCCCGCATCCGCAATCAGCGAAGAGGTGGAGCAAGAGCAAAGTACGGGTGCCGATGGAATCCCCGAGTCTGAGCAGACGCTCGTCGACGGCGGATCTTCATCTGCCGAGTAGATGTGGCGATTTAAATGATTGAAAGCGGGCGAGGCGGGAGACTGACTCGCCCGCTTTTTATCGCGTTAGCGCTTCTTTGGGATCGACCTAAGGCGAGCGAACCATAGGGCTGCCGCACCCGAGGTCAGGAGCGCGGTGATGCAGGCGGCGATGGGAACTGATCCTGTTGCCGGTAGGTCCTGCGGTAGGGTGCAGCGCTGAACGACACGATCCTCGTCATGTGACTCAAGTTTGTTGCCGCCGCCGTTGCGACAGAGGTCGACACGGGCGCTGTTGGCAACTGGTGCCTGGGGCGTATAGGAAGAAGTTGCCTGCATATGGACTACTGCACTCCGGGCGTCTGTACCGAGGGTTGCCTTGGCGTCATCGAGATCGTCATGTTCGTTTTTAAGGTCTTCGCGCTTCCAAGAATCTTCGTCGCACCTGGTTGTAAAGTCGGCGTCTACCGCACCGTACTCAAGGCGAATGCCCGTTACGACGGTATCGACGGGAAGGTCGAGCTCATTTGCCTCAAGTGTGGTTGATTCTGTGGTCGGGACATCGGTTTTCCAGAGATGCCAGCCTTCGCAATCAACGAGACGGCGGTCCTCGCCCAGGCTCTCTTTAACTTCGTCGGACTCAAGCCAGGGGTTTTCATGTCCATCGTCAAGCGTCGCGTTTGCCTGCTCGTCGATGTCTGACGAGCCCAGTGGCGTTGTGCGGTACCACACGTTGCACAGACCGTTGAGGTCGCCGATGGCAATAGGGGTTTCGATTGAGACGAGTCTTGCCGTACCGTCCTTGGCGCACTCAAGATCATCGGTAATCGTGAACTCATCAACCCAGGTGGTCGACTCGTTTCGCGCATCGACGGTGTAGGAGAAAAACCCTTCCGCATCGGCTTGTGTCGCGGCGCGGTTTTTGCCATCGCCGTTAGCCAAGAGGCCATCCCCGGTGGGCTGGGCAATTTCTTGACGCTTGTCGACCTGTCCCTTGATCTCGATCGGCGCGTCCTTCATTGCGAAAGATTGGACTTCTCCCGTAGCCTTCACTTCAAACGTTATCTCCTCGGCAAGGTCGTAGGTTCGCGGGGACATCATTTCGCGCAACGTGTAGGTGCCGGGCGCAAGATGTTCGATGCGGTGCGGTTTATCGGATGAGGTCCAAGAGTCAATTTCGGTTTCGTCTTGTCCATATAGGGTGAGCTGAGCGCCCTCCACCTCTTGTTTTCCGGTTAGGTCGACTTTTGAGATATCGATCTTGGTGAAATCGTCGGATACTCCGAGATGGGCTTCGATGACGGACGTTGTCTGGTCGGCATATGACAGCTCGACCGTATGGGGACTTTGGTCTAGGAGATATCCTTCGGGCGCTTGGGTCTCAACGACTTCGTAGCATGCGGTTCCACATCCCAGCGAAAGATGGCTCGCACGGGCGGACCCCTGCTCGTCAGTCGTTACGGTGGCGACGGTTTCGCCGTCCAGGGCAACGATACTGCCGTCGGGGCGAATAATATCGCCTGCGGCTCGGATATCAAATACAGCCCCCATGAGCTTGTGCCCGTCGGTAGCGTCGGACTTTACGATTTCGATGCTTCCGGTTGCCGCATCGTCGAAGTATGAGGCAATCGCAACGGGCGTTAGATGTCTGTCGGCGGGGATTGTTATCGCGAGGTCCTCTCCGACAAGATATGGCTTCTTTGCCGAGACCTCTCGCACGTAGTAGGTGCCCGGGTTAAGAGACTCGGGCAGCGTGACGGTACCAGTTGTGTCGGTCGTAAAGGCGTTCAGGACATTATGGGTCGGATACCAGCACGTTTGTGAGATGGGCTCGTGGTTGCTGTCGAGCAACTGGAAGCTAAAGCCTGCAAGGGGAACTGCGGCACCGGTCTGAGCGTCGCGCTTAACAATCTGGAGATGCGTCGACAGGGCATGGTTGTCCACGATGTACTGAAGCTCGGCACCGTCAGCAATCTGTTCGGCCGAGACGGTCCATTCTCCTGCCTGTTTAAAGCCTTCGGGGACGGATTCTGGGACCTCCCGAAGTGTATAGCCGGCACGGTCGTAGGGGATGGCTCCGTGGGCGCCGCCGGGCCGCTTGCCCGCGCCGAACCATGCTCCGGGCTGGTCTTTGGTGGAGGCAAAACCATAGATATTTGTGGTTAACGTTCCAACAACCTGTTGTGAGCTATTGCTGATGACTTCAAAGACAACGCCTTCCGCGGGCTGCTCCAAGCCAGACTGATCGCTGTTGCCATGATCTTTGAATTTGGAAATCTCAAGGTCAAATGCAATCGGAATATCGGAAACGCGAGATTCGAGCTCGACGACGCCCGAGTCGCCCAGCTGGTCGGCTCCAACGGTGTAGGTCCAGCTGTCGCTGGGCAGAAGGTAGCCCTCGGGAGCCTTCGACTCATAGATGGTGAAGGTTCCCAGGGGAACGTT
The DNA here is from genome assembly GCA_959027945.1 of uncultured Collinsella sp. Taxonomy (GTDB): domain Bacteria; phylum Actinomycetota; class Coriobacteriia; order Coriobacteriales; family Coriobacteriaceae; genus Collinsella. The sequence continues at coordinate 806 of CAUFRO010000028.1, read as the reverse complement.
ATCAAGGGCGGCTCGACCGTTTTCGTCGGTTGTGAGGGTTTGCGTCCATCCGGGGGTGGATTGAGAGACGCAGGTAAACTCGGCGCCGGCAAGCGAGGTCCCCGCTTGGGCTCCGGCGCCCGTTGCGGCGTCGGTCTTTACGATGCGCAACGTGATGGTGCCTGGCTGCTCATCGATTGTGACATGACCACCATTGCCTTCCGTGGTAAAGGGGATGCGGTCGCGTCGAGGGATATAGCCTGCCGGTGCCTTTGTCTCTACCAGGTAGTATGCTGTGTTTGGTAAAAGTGTTGCCTGTGCTCGGCCGTTGCCGTCCATTTTGAGCGTGCCCACGCGCGCGTCGCTCATGCTCTCGAAGATATCGAATGTTGCCCCGTCAAACTGATAGGTGTCGTTTCCGCTGGTAATGGCGGTGTTCGCGGACTTCTTTTGGAAAGAAACAGAGACCGCTGGCAGCACGTAGAGCATGTCTTGACGTTTGCTGCCGCCCGATATGGGTCCCAAATAGCGCCGTGCGCGGTGCGGAGCGGCTTTGATGCCTCCCGATTTTGCATTGTCGTGAAGCCACCGTGCGGCAGCCACAACCTCATTGTCGGCGGTAAAATGCCCGCTCTTTGTTTTGCCTTGAGCTGTTGTATAGGAGTAAGTGCCGTCGACATGGGTGGTGCCGTTAAGCATCCATACGGCAAGTTGAGTGGCGGCACGGGCGCGATCGGGTGACAGGCTGTAACCGCCAAACGACGTTGCGGAAGGATATCCGTGACAAACGATCGCCGCGAACTCGTCGTCGAGCCATACCCAGCCCT
>CAUFRO010000027.1 GCA_959027945.1 uncultured Collinsella sp. | reverse complement strand
TCTGGAACCAGGGCCGAACCGAGGAGATCCGCGACCGCGTGCTGCATCTCTAATAACCATCCCAGGCCGCCCCGTAGCGAGGCCCCGGACCTTTACTCGCTATTTCGGACAGTCCTGGCTCACGACGGAGGCGCCACTGGCGCCTCCTGTTCGTGCGGAACTCATATCGAGCAAAGGTCCGGGGCCTCGCTACGGGGCGGCCAAGTTGACGTAGCTGAGATGCGGCATGCGGTCTGCTCACTCCTCGAAGTTCTTAGCGGAGATAATTCGAGCTGCAGCTGCGATTTACTTGCGATGGCGGTTGAGCCGCAACCCAGTTTTTATTAGATCTCGAACCCTATACTCGATGTTCGCTTCGTTCATTGAGTTACCCTTTGCATGAGGCCGGGACATATCGTCCCGCCCGCAGTTTCGCAGGCCGAAGGCCGAGAATGTTTGAGGACGGGATGATATGTCCCGGCCTCCCGGGAGAGTTACCTATGAACTACGCGAACATTAAGTATTTCGACATTGCTGATGGGGAAGGCGTTCGTACTTCTCTGTTTGTGAGCGGGTGCCGTCGTGGGTGCAAGAACTGCTTTAACTCTGTCGCGTGGGACTTTGCTGCGGGTGAGCCGTTCGACCGTGCCGTCGAGGACAAGATTATCGAGAGTCTCGACCATCCCTTTATTGATGGCCTGACGATTCTGGGCGGCGAGCCTATGGAGCCCGAGAATCAGGTGGGGCTTGTTGACTTTATCGAACGCGTGCGTGCGGCCTATCCCGCGGGGTCGGGCAAGACCATTTGGTGCTTTACCGGCGACGTGCTCGAGGAGCTTATGCCGGGTGGCCGTCATCATACCGAGGTGACGGACCGTATCCTGGCCTGCCTCGACATGTTGGTGGACGGCCCGTTCGTTCAGGATCTGTACGATATCTCGTTGCGCTTTAGGGGCTCGAGCAATCAACGCGTGATTGACATGAACGCCACGCGTGCCCGTGCCGAGCGTGAGAACGTTGCGCTTTGCGACGCCGTGGAGCTTTGGCGGGACGATCCGGTCTATTCGACCCATACTATGTAGCTTGTGGCCGATGCCGGAGGGCGTGGTACCATAGCGCGAACGCAAAATCGGAAAAGTGAGGCCCAGATGGTCGATCAGGAAAAAGTCGAGGCCGCCATTAAGCTGTTGCTTGAGGGCATAGGCGAGGACCCAACTCGTGAGGGCCTGCTGGAGACCCCGGCGCGCGTTGCCCGTATGTATGGCGAGATCGCCGGCGGTATGGACCAGAGTGCCGAGGAGCACCTGTCCAAAACCTTTGCCGTCGCTTCGAACGATTTGGTTATCGAGCGCGACATCACGTTTTACTCGCTGTGCGAGCATCATCTGCTGCCGTTTTACGGCAAGGCTGCCATTGGCTATATCCCCAACGGCCGTGTCGCAGGGCTTTCTAAGCTTGCCCGCACGGTAGAGGTCTACGCCCGTCGTCTGCAGCTGCAGGAGCAGTTGTGCGCACAAGTTGCCGATGCCCTCATGGAGTATCTCGCTCCCCAGGGAGCGATTGTGCTCATGGAAGCTGAGCATATGTGCATGACCATGCGCGGCGTGCAAAAGCCTGGCACCAAGACCGTGACGCTCGCTCGCCGCGGCGTCTTTGAGACCGATCCCGCGCTCGAGGAGCGGTTCTTTAGGATGCTGGGCCGTTAGCATGAGGGTCGTCAACGACTTTACATCGAAGACCGATGAGGGGACGTCGCGTCGCGGCTTTATGGCTTCGGGTCTGACTCCCTTTGGTGCCATGCCTCGCATTGATTACATTTGTGCCAACGGGCTGTTCCGGCGGCACCTGGGCAACATTGCACAGTTGGAATCGGGGCGCATCTTCTGCCGCCACGGTATTGACCATCTTCTCGATGTCGCTCGCATTATGTGGATCAAGAATCTCGAGGAACAGCTCGAATTTGACCGTGAGGTCATCTACGCCACGGCACTTCTTCACGATATCGGCAAAGATGAACAGTATGAATCGGGTATATCCCATGATGTTGCAAGCGAACGCGTCGCTGATGCGATTCTCGGCGGCATGCCCGATGATGTGGCGTTTGAGCCGGCCGATGCCGCAGCCATTAAGACGGCCATTCTGGGCCATCGAAAGCTGCGTGTGAACAGCCAACCGCTTGAGCGTCTGCTCTATGCAGCCGACAAAGCGTCGCGCGCCTGCTTTGCATGCCCCGCGCGCAATGCTTGCAACTGGAGCGAGGATAAAAAGAACCTGTCGATTCGCGTGTAGTTAGTTTGCGCGGTCGGGGTTCTAAACGAAGGAGACGATCGCGATGAGCAACAAGAAACTGCCCGAGAATGCAACCAAGACTGAAGGCGCCGAGCTCGCCCGCCGTGGAAGGGGCGAAATATCCACCGCAACGGCGGTACCCCACGTGAGCTATGACGATCTGCGCCATGCCGACCGCATCACCGTTGAAGGTCTTGAGGTTTTTGCTAACCACGGCGTCTATCCCGAAGAGAACGCGCTGGGCCAGAAGTTCATCGTGTCCCTGGTGCTCTATGCCGACCTGCGTGCAGCGGGGGAGCACGATAACCTGGACGCCTCGATTGACTACGGCTCGGTATGCCACGATGTCGATGGCTATCTGCGCGAGCATACGTTTAAGCTCATCGAGGCTGCAGCCGAGGGTGTGGCCCAGATGCTGCTGCGTCGTTACCCCCTGCTGCTTGGCGTGCACGTTAAGCTCGATAAGCCTTGGGCGCCCGTCGGTCTTCCCCTGGCAAGCTGCGGTGTCGAGATCGAGCGCGTGCGCTAGTCGACGCTAGAGCTTGTTGAGGGGCGGCTGCTTGAGCCGCTGCGACAGAGCTCTATTGTTGGGACAGTACGTGTCGAGCAGGGCGTGAAACCGCTGATTGTGGCTTGGCTCGAGCAGGTGGACGAGCTCGTGGGCGACAACCATGTCGAGACACTCGATGGGATAGGCGGCAAGTTCGCGTGCGATGCGAACGGCACCGGATTTGGGCGTGCATGAGCCCCAACGCGTTTTCATGCTACGTACGGAAACGCGGGAAACGGCGACACCCATTGCGATTTCGTACGCGCGCGCCATATCGCGCAGCGCCGTGGTGACCTCGGATGCATAGAGCTGGTCGATGCGGGTCTGGAGCTCATCGGACGTCAGGCCGTCGAGGGTTGCGCGCCGCTTGGCCTGTGGGCGTTCGTTCGATTTGTCGGCACCCATAAAACTTGCGAAGGTGGCCTGCTTGGGCCGCGGTGCGGGTGATGCAAAGTTGCGATCGAGCGCATCTTGTACCGTGATGGGCTTGCCCCAAAGTGCAATGATGGACGAGGGGCTGAGCGGCTCTCGTGCCGTCGCCTGACGTTGCTCGCGCTGGGCAAGTCGACTGATAATCCAGGCGCTGTTGCGCTTCACAAACGCTTCGATACGCTCGCGGCTGGCGTCGAGCGGTGCACTGGCGTGGACCTCACCGCTCGATGTGACGCGTAGGTTGAAGTTCTTGACGCGCTTTTTGGTAACGACGACGGGGATGGATGTGCCATCCGGTCGGGATACGGTAATCGTAAATTGCTGCGTCAAAAGCGGTCCTTCAGATTGGGGACGGGCCGCATGTCGACCGTTCGGCATGCGGCCCGCTCAGGGGATGTGAAATTAATAACGCTCGAAGAAGGCAAGGGCATTATCGCTGCAGAGCTTCTGCATCACGGTCTTGCCAAAGTGCTTGGAGAGCATGTTCTGGAACTCGGGCATCTTGCTGGCATCGGAGAGGAAGGCGGGCACCGTGGCACCGTCCCAGTCGCCGCCGAGCGCGATGACATCCTCGCCGCCCAGGTCGAGCCAGTGCTCGATATGTGCCGCTAGCTGGTCGAAGGTGACGTCTGCGGCGGTCTTGTCGGTTGCGTCGTTGGAAAGGAACTCGCTGCAGTAGTTGAGGCCGACGATACCGCCCATGTCGCGAATGGTGCGGAACTGGTCGTCGGTAAGGTTGCGTTTGACGCCGCAAACCGCACGGGAGTTGGAGTGGCTGGCGACGAAGGGACGCGTGGCGTGGGCGACAACCTCGTCAAAGCACTCATCGTTGAGGTGGGAGACGTCGAGTACCATGCCGGCGTGCTCCATCTGCGTAAGTGCCTCGATGCCGGCGCCGGTGAGGCCGGCGTGGGTGTCGTGGCCGCTCGCGAGCGGCCCCTGCGCATTCCAGCTGAGTGACGACATAAGCACGCCCAAGCTCTTGAGCACTTCGATCAGCGCGGGGTCCTCGGCAAAGAACGTGGCGTTTTCGATGGTGTGGATGCAAGCGACCTTGCCGTCCTTGAGCGCGGGGCGAATGTCTGCGGCGCTGCGCACGTTGACCATACGGTCGTGGTTGAGCATTGCCTGGCCGCTCATATGCGCCATGATCTGCGCCTGGAAGCGCGCGGCGTGGGCGGTGGGAATCTCGTCGGGGACAAACGTGGCGAAGCACTGTGCCCACGGCGTGTTGCCGATCTTTGCGAGCGAGATGGCACAGGCGTTACCCTCGATGAGGTCGAAATCTTGCGGATGCGTTTCGTCGCCGGGGAAATAGCCGTCGGTGCCGGCGGTAAAGCGCAGGTCGAGATCGAGCGTGGCCCAGCCGATGCGGTCGGCGGTGTCGCAGTGTAGGTCAAATACGGGATATGCCATGGTTCCTCCGGTTGCAGCGTTTCTTTGCAAACTGTCATTGAATTGTATGACTAGGGTATAGTTAGCGCCATATGTTCACGGCGGCCCGCGTTGTGCGCCGCCCTTATCACGGAGGTTACCATGTCCAACCAGGGCAAGAAGGTCAAGACCCATTATCGCGGCACGCTCGACGACGGCACGCAGTTCGATAGCTCCTACGATCGCGGCGAGCCGCTGGAGTTCACCTGCGGCGCCGGTCAGATGATCAAGGGCTTCGACGCCGCTGTTGTCGATATGCAGGTGGGCGAGAAGAAGACCGTGCACATTCCTGCTGCCGATGCCTATGGCGAGCACAATCCCGAGATGGTTCTGACCTTCCCGGCCGAACAGGTTCCCAACATCGAGCAGATCGAGAAGGGCATGAAGCTTTTCCTGTCCACGCCGAGCGGCATGCCCGTCCCCGCCGTGGTCATAGACGTAACGCCCGAGGCCGTGACGCTCGACGCCAACCACGAGCTGGCCGGCAAGGACCTCAACTTTGATATCGAGCTCGTTGAGGTCGAGGGTTAGAGTATGCCTGAACGCTTGGTTTCGACGACATGCTTGGGAAATCTCAACGATCCGTCCTATGAACTCCTGCTTCGCCGGAAGTTGGGCGGCGTCTTTGAAGTTGACGAGCTGCTGCTCGATTGGGACCAGGCTGATGTATGCGCGCTTGTGGGCGTGACGGAGCTGGGGCGCACGGTCGATGTTCGGCTGGATGCTGCCGACGGCGGTCGTTTTACCGACGGCGACGTGCTCGCCATCGACCGTTCGGGCATGGTGCCCGTGGCGGTTGTCGTGCGCCTGCGCAGTGCCGAGGTTTATTTGGTCGAAGTTGACCGCATGGACCCGATTGCGCTCGCGCATGCGTGCTGGGAGATCGGCAATATGCACGCGCCGCTTTTCCGAGGCGATTCGGACGAGTATACCGTGCGCATGTATACGCCGGTGCAGCCTGTTTTGGGCCGCATGCTCCGGGGCGTCGAGGGCGTTCGGCTCTCGGTGGTTACCCGTGAACTCGATGCGGACCGGCGCTTTGCGTCGAGTGCGGCGGATGCCGTCGTGAGCATGGCTCCCGACTTTACCATCGTAAAAAAGACGCGCGGCTAAGCGCGTGTATACGCAAGGCGGGCTTTGAGGGGCGACCAATCAAGGTCCGTCTTGCTGTTGATAGGAGGCTTTGGGGAAGCATATGGGTCTTGAGGGAATCAAGCTGATTGCATGCGATTTGGACGGCACGTTGCTGCATCCGGGGGAGCACGAGCCGCGTTCCGAGGCCTTTGAGCTCATCGATGAACTGCATCGTCGCGGCATCGTGTTTATGCCGGCGAGCGGTCGTCAATATGCGAGCTTGCGCTACCTGTTTGCCCCGGTGGCCGATGAGCTCGCCTATGTATGCGAAAACGGAGCCCTAGTGATGAGCGAGGGGCGTGCCGTTGTCAAGCGTTCCATGGAGCGTAGCCTTGCTATGGATATCGCGAATGCCGTGGTTGCGTATCCCCATGCCGACGTGACCCTTTCGTGTGAGGGACACCTCTACACCATGAGCGGCAACGATGCGTTCGTCGACCATTTGCGCTATGAGGTCCACTGCGATGTGGCGGTGGTCGACCGTCCTGAGGACATCGACGAGGACGTCATTAAGATTGCCTTCCAGACGCCCGAGGTGGATCAGCCGGCGGCCCTGGAGTATTTTGAGCGCCTCTTTAGCGACCGTGTCGACGTGATGACGTCGGGAACCGAGTGGACGGACTTTATCGGCTTTGGTTCGGGCAAGGGTTCCGCGCTTGCCGATTACGGTCGTGCCCTGGGAATTTCGCCCGACGAGATGATGGCGTTTGGCGATAACGAAAACGACCGCGACATGCTCAACGTCGTGGGCCATCCTTATCTAATGGAGAGCTGCAATCCCTCTATGCGTGGCATCAACGACCGCGTCCGCTACGTGCGCACGGTCGAAGAAGAACTGCGCCGCCTGCTCGCCGAGTAGATATATGTGGCATGCCTAGGAATCTCTTTTTGCTGCAGAGTGCAGAAAGGTGGATTTTAAGGCATGTCCCGAACATCTACCGGCAGTCGGGGCAGAGACCCTCGAAGATGGTGTAGTGCGACGTGACGTGCCAGCCGATTTGCTCGGATGCCTTGGCGTCGAGTTGGGCATCGAAGGGGAGCGGTACGTCGATGACGCGGCTGCACGAGGTGCAGATGATATGCGCATGCGGCTCGATCGTGCGATCGAAGCGGCTGCCGCCCGGCGTCTTGATGGAGAGAATCTCGCCGGCGTCGGCCAAGAGATTGAGGTTGCGGTAGACCGTGCCGCGGCTGATTTTGTCATCCTGCGCGCGCACGACGTTGTAGATTTCGTCGGCGGTGGGATGGTTATAGCTTTGGCGCACGGCGTCAAGAACCAGCTTTCGCTGCCTGGTATTCCTTCTTTGCACCGACATGCGCCTCGCCTCTTTTCTATCAACGGTCGTAGGTAAATGATACCGTATTTAGCACACAATACTAATAACGAGGCGTGAAACCGTCTTCATTGGCAAGTGGGGCTCGGGCCTGGGCGTCTACGAGGCGAAAACGCGTTCCCATACGCTCGTAGGAGGCATGAAGCGCCTCGAGATGAGATAGGATATTTGCCGGAGCCCCCTGTATCTCCATCTCGACTGAGCCGTCTTCCATGTTACGCACCCAGCCGGTGAGCGCGCGTGCCTGCGCGAGGTTGGTGTTGGTAAAGCGAAAGCCAACGCCCTGGACTTGCCCCGCCCAGCGCAGGAAATAGCGCAGGGGAGTGTCTTGAGTGGCCTCGTCGCTTGCGAGCACAGTAAGCCTGCGGCGCAGCTCGAGCTCGACGTTTGATGGTTTTTGAGGCTCTCGACTGCCGCCGGTGACGCTGGAGAAGAACGTATCGAAGAGACCCATAGCTATGCCTGCTTGCCTGCGTCGGCTGGGAAGGTTATGCCGGCCTGCTGGCGCACGGCATCCATGATGCGCAGTGAGACGAGTGTGACATCGCGGTAGTGGCCAAGCTCGTGGCGTCCCGCCGGGGTCTCCCAAATCTCTTCCTTAACGTTATCGATGCCGCCGATGGCGGTGATAAAGTCTGTGAGTTCGTATTCCATAGTGTTGCTCGATTTGGGCAGGTCGAGCACGCGGCCGTTGTCTCCCTGTTCGCGCGGTGCCTCGGTCGCCGAGCCGCGTACGACGTCGCCGCGATAGTCGATGCGGACGTTGCGGGGCGTGGACAGATGGTCGATCTGGATAGTGCCACGCTCGCCTTCGATCTGCGAGGGCAACAGGTCGTTCGTAATTTTGGAGTGCGCGAGCTCGACGGAGATACGGCCACCGCCGTAGCTGGCGAGGATGGAACCGCAGCCATCGATGGGGCCGTGCGTGAGCTGTCGCGTGGTGGGATCGAGCAGAGTGGTCATGCTCGTAAGGCCGGAGGGCATGCCAAAGATCTCGACCATGGGCTCGACGGTATAGACGCCAATGTCCATGAGGGAACCCGATGCCATATTGCAGTCGAAGATATTGGTGGCGCGTCCCGCGAGAATCTCGTTGTAGCGCGAGGAATACTTGCCAAAGCGCAATGAGGCGCGGCGGATGGGGGCGATCTCGCCCAGGGCGTCCTCGATGGCGTGGAAGGCGGGATCGTGGAGGGGACGCATGGCCTCGAGGGCCACGACACCTGCTGCCTCGGCAGCGCGGAAGACTTCCAGCGCCTGCGCTTCGGTGGCGCAGAAGGGTTTCTCGACGATGACGTGCTTGCCACCGGCGATGCAGGCAAGGGCCTGCTCGTAGTGGAGCGCATTGGGGCTGCCGATGTAGACGGCGTCGACGTCGTCGGCGGACGCAAGCTCGTCAAGTGCGGTGAAGTTACGCTCGCCGCCGTGTTCGGCGGTAAAGGCGGCGCCGCGCTCGGCATCGCGCGAGAGCGTGCCCACAAACGCGGCTTGGTCGTTGGCGTTGACGACCTGGATAAAGTCGTCGGTAATCATGGATGTGCCGATGGTCGCTATACGCAGCATGTATCCCCCTCGTGCCGTTCGGTTTACAGGATGAGTGTAGCGCGAGGGGGCAGGAAATAGCGTGCGAAAACGCCGTTACAGGTCGCTCTCGTTAAAGCCGGTATCGATATCGAGGTTGCTGCCGTCGGCCGCCGTGGTGGCGAGCTCATCGCAGCGCTCGTTGAGCTCGTGGCCGGCGTGACCCTTAACCCAGATGAACTCAACCTTGTGCTTGCTTTTGGCGGTGAGTAGGCGCTCCCACAGGTCGCGGTTCTTGACGGGCTGCTTGTTGGCGGTTTTCCATCCGCGCTTTTTCCAGCCGTCGATCCAGTGCTTGTTAAAGGCGTTGACGACGTACTGCGAATCGGAATGGACCTCGACCTCGCAGGGGCGGTTAAGTGCCTCGAGCGCCACGATGACCGCCATGAGCTCCATGCGGTTGTTGGTGGTCTTGGCGTAGCCGCGCGAAAGCTCGGAGGTGAAGGTCTTGCCGGCGGGGTTGGTGTATTTGAGCACGGCGCCGTAGCCGCCGCGTCCCGGATTTGATCGGGCCGAGCCGTCGGTATAGATGATGACCTTCACGGGCTTCCTTTCGTTGGGTACGTTTCGTGTGAGTGACCATTGTAGCGCCATGCCCGCCGGGGGCTAGCAATCTACGATTTCTACCCCGTCTTCCGACAGTTAGTTGGCATGGATGATGCGGTTGAGCTCGTCGAGGTATTGCTGCAAGAGGGGAGAGGGCTTGCGCTCGTCGTGCATGATATAGCCTACGTGCATCGTTGGGGCGTCTGCTAACGGGATCGATGCCATACCCCATTGCATTTCATTGGAGAGGACACCGGTCGACAGGGTGTAGCCGTTCGACGTGATAAGTAAGTTAGTAAGTGTTCCGCGGTCCGAGATTCGTATGTTGCGGTCGCAAGGGATATAGCTAAAAGGTTCCTCGGCGTAATAGAAGGAGTTTGAGGTTCCCTGCTCAAAGCTGTAGCGCGTATATGGTGTGAGGTCGGCAAGGGACAGCTGCGGGCGGCGGGCAAGCGGGTGGCGCTCGCTAACGAAGACGTGGACCGTCGCGTTGAATAGGGGATGGAAGCTCGCGCGCGCATCGGCAAAAGCCTTCTGCAGAACGCGGGCGTTAAAGTCGTCCAGATAGAGGATGCCGATGTCGCTGCGAAATGCGCGGACGTCATCGATGATCTGCGATGTGGTGGTCTCGCGCATGATGAACTCGAACTTGCTGTCGCGGCAGCGCTCGACTACGTTGACAAAGGCCTCGACCGAAAAGGCGTAGTGCTGGGCGGAAATGGCGAGGCGGGCTTGCGGGGTACCGCCGTCCTCGTAGCGGGCCTCGAGCATGTCGGCCTGCTCTACGACCTGGCGTGCATAACCCAAAAGCTCGGTGCCGTCGTTGGTGAGCGTGACGCCGCGGCTGGAGCGCGTAAAGATCTCCAGATTGAGTTCCTGTTCCAGGCTTTTGACGGCGTTTGAGATGTTGGACTGAGCGGTATAGAGGCGCTGAGCTGCGGCGTTAATTGAGCCGGATTCTGCCACGGCGATAAGAAAGCGAAGCTGCTGGAGGGTCATCGGCGCCCGTCCTTTCGATAGCTATCTAAAAAACCGATAACAGGTTAGCGCTTTTAAGTGATTGACCGAGGGAAACAATGCTCGTACTATTCAAAACACACAAAGGCGGTAGGTAATTAAGCCAACCACGGAACCGGGATGCGAAAGGAGGCCCGCATATGAATTGCTTACCAAGACGAATGCCGGGCTCCTGTTTGCGCCCGTCGGCGTGATCAGGAGACAGCGACTTACTTCTCTCTTTTTATTTACTTTTGTTCGATCAAGGAGATCATCATGAGCCAGTTCATCAACAACCCCGAGCACACCTTTGGTTTCGATACCCTGCAGCTTCACGTTGGCCAGGAGAGCGCCGATTCCGCATCCGACTCCCGCGCCGTGCCTATCTACCAGACCACGAGCTATGTGTTCCGCAATTCCCAGCACGCCGCCGACCGCTTTGGTCTTGCCGACGCCGGCAACATCTACGGCCGTCTGACCAACTCCACCCAGGGCGTCTTCGAGGACCGTATCGCCGCACTCGAGGGTGGCGTGGCAGGTCTTGCCGTCGCCTCCGGTGCCGCTGCCATCACCTATACCCTGCAGGCTCTCGCCCAGGCCGGTGACCACGTGGTCGCCCAGAAGACCATCTACGGCGGTTCCTACAACCTGCTGGAGCATACGCTCTCCCAGTTTGGCGTCGAGACCACGTTTGTCGATGCCCATAACCTGGAAGAGGTTGAGGGTGCCATCAGGGACAACACCACGGTCATCTATCTCGAGACGCTCGGCAACCCCAACTCCGACATCCCCAACATCGACGCCATCTCCGAGATCGCCAAGAAGCACGGTCTGCCGGTTGTCGTCGACAACACCTTCGGCACCCCGTATCTGTTCCGTCCGCTGGAGCATGGTGCCAACATCGTCGTTCACTCCGCAACCAAGTTCATCGGCGGCCACGGCACCTCGCTGGGCGGTGTGATCGTCGACGGCGGTAACTTCGATTGGAAGGCGAGCGGCAAGTATGCGCAGATCGCCGAGCCCAACCCCTCCTACCATGGCGTCTCGTTTGCCGAGGCTGCCGGTCCCGCCGCCTTCGCAACCTATGTCCGCGCTATCTTGCTGCGTGACGAGGGCGCCTGCATCAGCCCGTTCAACGCCTGGATCCTGCTCCAGGGCACCGAGACTCTGTCGCTGCGCGTTGACCGTCATGTCGAGAACACCAAGAAGGTCGTTGAGTTCCTGGCTGGTGACAGCCATGTCGCCAAGGTGAACCACCCGAGCCTGTCTGAGCACCCCGATCACGAGCTCTATCAGAAGTACTTCCCCAACGGCGGTGCCTCGATCTTTACCTTTGAGATTAAGGGTGGCCAGGAGGCCGCCTGGAAGTTCATCGATCATCTGCAGGTGTTCTCGCTGCTCGCCAACGTGGCCGACGTCAAGTCGCTCGTCGTGCACCCGGCTACCACCACGCACTCCCAGCTCTCTGCCGAGGAGCTCGCCGAGCAGAACATCACGCCCTCCACGATCCGTCTTTCCATCGGTACCGAGAACGCCGAGGATATCATTTGGGATCTGAAGCAGGCCTTCGCCGCGCTGGACGAGTAAGGCGACTTGTGCAAGGACCCCTTGCGACTCGATAGGTATAACTGCATAAAATGCCTGCTCAAGGCGCCTGTGCGAACAATGGTTGCACAGGCGCCTTTTTTGCATAGAGCGGGTGCAAAAACAGGGTTTTTGACACGCTTTATGCATTTGAGTTGTGGAAAACTCCTGTTGAGAGGATGTGAGTTTTACGCAATTGACGTGCGCCTTTTGAGTAAAACCGCAGGTCGCGATTTGCTCGGGGTACTATGCAGCGCGATCGAATCACACGCAGCTCAAACGCAGCAAAAACGCACTACGGAGGTTTCCAGCTACATGAGGATCGATTCACGAAAACCGAAAGCCGCCGCCCTTTCCGCCGCTCTGACCGTGGCACTTTTGGCGGGCGCCGGTGCAACTGATGCCCACGCCGCAACACTGTCCGATACGGTTGGATCTACGCCGTCCGAGACGACGCTGGTACAGCCCGTTGACTATCGCGGCGATGGTTATGGTTCCATGCAGGAGTGGAACGCCTCGATGGAGGCCAAGCGCGATTCCCTGGAGATGCGCGCTCAGATCATCATGAACATGTACGGTGACTATGCCACCGATGACGAGCGCGCTGTGCTGCAGGGTTGCATCGACGGCGCGGGTAGCCTGTTGACGATGGGGGAGGTCGACGCCAAGTCGACCGAGCTCGATGAGCTGCGCATTGCGCTTGAGGATGCCAAGCGCAATGCGCTCGAGGCTGCCGCCGAGGCGGAGGCTGCCGAGGTCGCCCAGGCTTCGTACTACAACGCCGGTTACACTCCGTCCTACGCGTCTGCCGCGTCCTACGCGAACGGATCGGGCCTGACGCGCTCTGCGGGTGTCAATAACTACAACGGGCGCCGCGAGACCTATTACAGCAGCAATGTGCTTTATCACTATCGCACGGGCGAATGGACTCAGGATTCTGAGGGCTTCTGGCGCGATTCCGACGGCTATTACGTTGTTGCCGCGGGCGATATGGCCCAGGGCTCGACCTTTACGGGCTCCAAGGGTGATTGCAAGGTCTATGACTCCGGTTGCGCTGCCGGAACCACCGACTACTACACCGGTTGGTAATTTTTCTGCATCACGGATATTTGGCGGACGGGCGTCTTTACCGAGCTTTAGGGCAACGTAAGGACGTCCGTTCTATGTATGCGTTTGAGTTAACAGAGCCCTTACCGTGGCGGTACGCTGGGCGTATGGATGCGGGGCACACTGGTTCTTGAGAAATAAGGTCTTTCTCTTGGAGGAAGTGGTCTTGTGAATGCTCGAGATATTGCCGTTGCCGCCGTCGCGTTGATGCTTGGTTGCCTTGGTCCTACGGCCGCGCTCGCCGCGGGTATGCAGGGGTCTTGTGGGGCTGCCTCTATCGTGGTTGGCGTGTTGATCGCGGCCGCGCTGCTGGGAAGTGCGGGTGTAGCCCTTTGTCGCGACGATGAGGGCCAGGCGTCGGAGTCGCAGCTCTAACCGTTGTGAAGCTGATTTTTGGTCAAAGATGAAAAAGGAAGCCGCCGCGAGGGGAGTGCCCCTTGCGGCGGCTTTACCATTGGATCTGTTGGCTGCAGTATGCCGAGCACTACCAGCTGCCTTCTATTTCGCGAATCCTCTGGTAGAGCCAATCGTTTTGCGGCACTTGGATATCGTGTTTGGCGGCCAGGCGGCAAATGGTGCCCGCGAACTCCTCGACTTCGGTTTTTCGTTGTGCGATGCGGTCCTGCGCCATCGAGGGCATACCGGCGGGGTCGATTCCCTCGATGAGGTGCACCATTTGCGTTAGGTCTGCCTCGGTCAGCTCAACGCCCTCGGCGTTGGCAACCGCAAGCGTCTCGCGCATGGCGGAGACAAAACAGCGGCGCTGCTCGGAGCCCGGCTCCGTGGCGCTTCCGTAGGTCCCGCCGTAGGCCATGCAGGTCTGGTTGATGCCGTCGTTGAGCATGAGTTTGGCCCACATGCGGTGGGCGATGTCGTCCTCGACGGTATGGGCGATGCCGCAGCGCGTATAGAGCTCGTCGATAGCGGCGACAGTCGCGGGGTCGGTGCCCGCTGCCGCGCCAAAGCGAATCTCGCCCGCATTGGTAAAGGTGAGCGCGCCGTTGAGGAACACGGCGTCCATGCCCTGGCAGATACCAAGAACGGTATGCTCCCAGCCAAAGCGTTCGGCAATCTTTTGCTCGCTCGTAATGCCGTTGCACAGCGAGGCGATGAGCGTGTTGGGTCCCACGACACGCTCCATAGTCTTGAGTGCTTGGTCGAGACCGGTGGTCTTGACCGTCAGGATGACCAGATCGGCGGGTGTCGCCTCGCTGGCGCGGACGGACGTGAGATCGCAGGGCTTGCCGTTGACGGTGAGCGCGTCGTTCGCATGGCGCTCAAAGCGAGCGTCGTCCATGACGTATTCGACGGCGTCGTTGCCGAGGGCCTTGGCAATCATGCTGCCGTAGAGCAGGCCGACGCCGCCCTTGCCGATAAAGGCGACCTTGTTGATCTGCATGTGAATCATCTCCTCACAAAAAGGCGCCCGCGTGCGGGGCGCCTGATGGATTGTATGCCGCTGGGGCGTGTAGCGTGCACCGGAGGCTGAATTTAGAAGAACAAACGCATGGGAACTTATGCCGTGGGGCAGATGGCAAAAACGCGGGCGGGGTATCCGACGCCATCGCGGACCTTGGGGAAGGTGCAGAAGATGACGGCACCCGTGGCGGGAAGCTCGTCCAGATGGTCCATGACTTCGATCTGATAGCGGTCGACCGAGAGGATGTATTGCTCGCCGGGGTAGGGGTAGGCGTCCTCGCACGTGGTGATGCCCGGCTCCTTTCATCGGGCTTTTTGCTGATGTTAAAGCGGTGCCGTGACGGCTCGATTTCTGCTGCGTTACGATACGTTCTCAATTGCGATTCCGATGTGTTTCGATGACGTGACGGGTTTGTTTCGCCTTGTCAGGGCTTCGATGGGAGGGGAGGGGCCGTGCAATACCGCGTTGACCCTAAAAGTGGTAACCGAATATCCGCTCTGGGTCTGGGCTGCATGAGGTTTCCCGGTGCGCCGGGACGTCCGGATGCGAAGACAGCCGATGCCATCATTTCCCGTGCGGTGGAGCAGGGGATTAACTACCTGGACACGGCCTATCTCTATCCCGGCAACGAGGCGTGCGTGGGTGCGTCGCTTGAGCGCCTGGGCTTGCGCGACCAGGTTTTGCTCGCAACCAAGCTGCCGCATGCTTCGTGCAAATGCGCGGAGGATTTCGACCGGTTCTTCGACGAGCAACTGCGCCGCCTACGGACTGACCATATCGACTATTACCTCATGCACAACATTACCTCGCCCGCCCAGTGGGAACGTGTGGTGGCGTTGGGCATCGAGGACTGGATCGCGCAGCAAAAGGCTGCAGGGCGTATTCGTCAGATAGGCTTTTCGTACCACGGCAGCGCGGCGGACTTCCTTACGATGCTCGATGCGTATGAGTGGGACTTTTGCCAGATCCAGTACAACTACGCTGGAGAACGATATCAGGCGGGAACGGCGGGGCTCATGGCCGCCGCCGAGCGAGGTCTCGCGGTGTTTGTGATGGAGCCGCTTTTGGGCGGACGCTTGGCAGGCAAATTGCCTCCGCGGGCGCGCGCTGTTCTCGATGGTGCATGCGATCGGCATTTGCATATGCCTGCCGCTTGGGGGCTCTCGTGGGTGTGGAATCAACCCCAGGTGACCATGTTGCTTTCGGGTATGACCGATACCGCGCAGGTGGACGAGAATTCGTCACTGGCAGACCTCGCGTTGCCGAATTCGATGACGGCCAACCAGCTCGACACGATTGCGCGCGTGTTGATGGAGTTTGAGAAATCGAACCGTGTGCCCTGCACGGGATGCGGCTATTGCATGCCGTGCCCTAAAGGCATCAATATCCCTGGATGTTTTGCCGCCTACAACGCAAGCTATGCGCACAGCTGGTTTACGGGGCTGTCTCAATACTTTACGGCGAGCGCGGTGCGCACAAGCGAGCCCAAGTTGGTGAGCAATTGCGTCAAATGCGGCAAATGCGCGCGGCACTGCCCGCAGCACATCGATATTCCCGAGCGTCTCGACGATGTGCGCCGACGTTTCCAGCCTGGTCCCGTGACGGCGGTGCTTAAGGCCTTCGGCAAAACGCGCTCCTCATGACCCTTTTATAACTTGCGGTGGAATAGTTCCTGTTTGCGGCAGAATAGGGGCCAAACAGGAACTATTTCACCGCAACTGAAGGGGGCTGTCGTGGGTCATCGAGATTCATGTGATGATTTGCGTGAGGTTCGTTGGGGCGTTTTGGGCGCCGGGCACATTTCGCATCGATTTGCATCGTCGCTCAAGGAGGTGGACGGGGCACGGCTTGTGGCTGCGGCCGGCCGCACTCCTGCACATGTCGAGGAATTTTGCCGAGCGTTTTCGATCGATGCTGCGCATGGCCATGCCTCGGTCGACAATAACGGCGACGCGGCTTATGGCGCGCTGATTGCCGACCCCGATGTCGACGCAATCTACTTGGCTCTTCCGCATGGCATGCATACGCGTTGGGCCTGTCGCGCGCTGCGCGCCGGAAAGGCCGTGCTGTGCGAAAAGCCGGCCGTTTTGAGTGAGGAAGAGGCTCTCTCGATTGCCTCCATCTCTCGCGAGCGCGGCGTGCTGTTTATGGAGGCGATGAAGAATCGGTTTTGCCCGATGCGCACTCGCGTGAAGGACTTGCTTGCGTCGGGTGAGCTTGGCCGTATTGTCTCGATTGAAAGCGTGCAAAAGCTCGATTACGGCGAGTCTCCTTCGGGCTATCTGCTTGATCCGTTGCAGGGCGGCTGTCTATATGACATGGGCTGCTATGCGGTTGGTTGGTTTGAGGATTTGCTCGCGGGCGCGTGCGAGGTTTCGTCCCGTGAAGTTCGCTGGCGTGACGTATCGGGCGGTCGCGTCGATTGGGCCGACGAGATCCATATGAGCGTCGGCGGTATACCCATTCATATGGTGTGCGACGGCAAAGCAACATATGAAAGCCGCTTAACGATTGCCTGTGAGCGGGGTTCGTTGGAAATCGAGCGTCTCCATCGCCCCGAGCTCGCCCATGTGAAGTACTCCGACGGGCGAACGCTCGAAATAAATGCCCCGTTTGAGGTCGATGATTTCTACGGCGAAATCCAGCATGCGACGCAGCTCATTCAGGCGGGGAAACTCGAAAGCCCCATCATGTCCCTAGCCGCCACGCAGCGCTGCGCGCACATCATCGATGCAATCCGTCTAGCCCTCTAGGACTTGGCGCTGACGCGTAGGGGATCATGACGCCGGCGCCCGTGGTGCCTGGCGGCCCACATCTCTGATGCCCCTTTTATAACTTGCGGTGGAATACGGTCTGTTTGCGCCAAAATAAGGCACCAATAGACCGTATTTCACCGCAACTGATGAGGGGGAGTTGGAGATGCTGACGATCGGGTGCCATCTTTCGACGACGAAGGGCTATCGGGCGATGGGGGAGACGGCGTTGTCCATTGGCGCCAATACCTTTGCGTTCTTTACGCGCAACCCGCGCGGTGGCAAGGCAAAAGACCTTGACATGGATGACGTGGCGGCCCTGCGCGAGCTTATGGAGCAAAACGACTTTGGCCCGCTCGTGGCTCATGCCCCGTATACCTATAACCCCTGCTCCGCTAAGGAGCGGGCGCGCGAGTTTGCCCTGGAGGCCATGGCCGAGGATCTGCAGCGCATGGAAGCGCTGCCCGGCAACTACTACAATTTTCATCCCGGTGCGCATGTGGGACAGGGGGCAGACGTCGGCATTCAGATGATTGTCGACACGCTGTGCCAGGTGATGTTTGAGGGACAGCAGACGACGGTATTGCTTGAGACCATGGCAGGCAAGGGCACCGAGGTGGGCCGTAGCTTTGAAGAACTGGCGTGCATTATCGAGGGCGTTGCCGCCAAGTGCCCAGAGCTGTCCGATAAGCTGGGCGTTTGTTTGGACACCTGCCATGTGAGCGATGCCGGCTACGACATCATCCATGATCTGGACGACGTACTCGACGAGTTCGACCGCGTGGTGGGTATCGATCGCTTGCATGCCGTACACATCAACGATTCGAAGAACCCTTGTGGCGCCCATAAAGATCGTCACGAGTGCATCGGCAAAGGATACCTTGGCAGCGAGGAATTTGGTGGCGGTATGCAGGTTATGCAGAATATTGTATCGAATGGCCGTTTGCGTTCGCTGCCGTTTATTTTGGAGACTCCGAACGAACTTGCAGGTTATGCAGCTGAAATTAGACTATTAAGGTCATTGCAGCAGTAATAACTGTTACAAAGTGGAGTGTTCCATTCACGTTATGGGTTTGTTTCAATCAGTTTTCTCATTGCAGATTCGTAATTCCGGGTGCATAATAGCCAACAGTTTTTGCAGACCTCTGAATCAAACGAGGTCACCGGAAGGAGACTGATTATGAAGCTTAAGAAGCTTGGCGCATTTGCCGCCACAGGCGCCATGGCGCTCGCCCTCGCACTGACGGGCTGCGGCTCGTCCAACGCCACCTCTGGTTCTGATGCCGGTTCCAGCAGCTCTGACGACGCTAAGGTCGAGAAGGTCGACGGCTCCAAGGAGTACGCGCTCGTCAAGGACGGTACACTGACCGTCGGCACCTCTGCCGAGTACGCTCCGTTTGAGTACAAGGATGACAACGGCGATTATCAGGGCTTTGACCTTGAGCTCATCAAGGCTATCGGCGACAAGCTGGGCCTGGATGTCGAGTATGTCAACAATGACTTTGACACGCTGGTTCCGGGCGTCGCTTCGGGCGCCAAGTATGACGTTTCCATCGCGGCTATCACCGACACGCCCGAGCGTGAGAAGGAAGTCACTTTCTCTGATTCCTATTACATGGACGATCAGGCTATCGTGACCAAGGTCGATAACACCGACATCACGGCCGACAACTACAGCGAGAAGCTCAACAACGCTGACGCTACCATCATCGTCCAGTCTGGCTCGACCGCCGAGGCCTTTGCCCAGGAGAACTTCCCCAAGGCCAAGATCGTCCCCTACAAGGACGCTACCGAGTGCTTCAGCGCCCTGCAGTCCGATAAGGGCGACGCCGTAGTCACCAACCGCTCCGTTGCCAGCCAGCTGACCGCCGAGCAGTTCAACACCTGCCAGACCATCAAGCAGATCAGCACCGGCGAGGAGTACGCCATCGCCATCAACCAGGGCAACACCAAGCTCAAGGACGACATCAACCAGGCCATCAAGGACCTGACTGATGACGGTACCGTTGACGCCCTCATGGCTAAGTACAACATCAAGTAAAATAGCTACTTGATTGCGCGCGGGCCCTTTCCGTTTTGGCGGAGAGGGCCTTTGCGCTTCTTGAATGGGCGTCATCCCGCCCCGTTATGTCGGCAACTTAAACGTTAGGAGCCACCTTGTCTCGATTGAACCAAGGAGCTACGGGCCAGAGCTATCCACTGCCCTCGATGCTCCAAAAGCTGGCCTGCGCCCTGGCTGTGGCGCTCGCCTTGGTATGCGCGGGGGCCTGCGTGCCCTCGACTGCCCAGGCGCTTGAGACCGCAAAGATCACCGCCCG
The DNA here is from genome assembly GCA_959027945.1 of uncultured Collinsella sp. GTDB lineage: Bacteria > Actinomycetota > Coriobacteriia > Coriobacteriales > Coriobacteriaceae > Collinsella. The sequence continues at coordinate 8,331 of CAUFRO010000027.1, read as the reverse complement.
ACCCAACACCGGTTCGGGTAGCGACGTGGTCGGTGGCACCGAGACGCGCATCACTTGGGAAGTTCAGGCCGATGCCGACGAGGAGCTGAGCGGTCTTTCTTTGACGTTTGTCGACGGCACGACGTTTGGTACCGATGACACGCGATTGACGATGCTCTCGGGCGAGGACCTCATGGATCGTACGCCCATGAAGCCCACGTGCAAGGCTGACGGCCAGACGCTCAAGATTGACTTTGGCGAGACGGCGCCTGCCGGCGGTTTTTTCCGTGTCGAGGTTTACGGTGTGACGTTTCCCGTCGAGGGCGGCGATGAGGCCTTTAGCGGCACCTATACGCTCGCCGACGGTTCGACCAAGAAGATTTCCAAGATTCCTCCCGTCGAGATTAAGGGCGTGACGGCCTTCGATAACTTCCTGGCCGACCTTAAGGAACAGCCGTGGGTCGAGGCCTGGAACTCCAATATGTTTCTGCGCCTGTTCTTAAACCCGGTCATTTTGGTCCAAAGCCTGCCGATCGTCTTTAAGGGCTTCCTCATGTCGCTCTCGATCGTGCTCGTGGCGTTTCCGCTGGCAATCCCCTTTGGCTTTGCCTTGTCGCTCATGCGCATCTCCAAGTCGCGCATCCTGCGCTGTCTTGCCGGCATCTATGTGAATATCATTCGCGGTACGCCGGCGTTCCTGCAGATCTATATCGCGTTCTTCGGTCTGCCGTTGGCCGGCGTCAAGGTGGACGACTATGTCTTGGGCGTCATCGTCATGGCCATGAACTCGTCTGCGTACCTGTGCGAGATCTTCCGTGCCGGTATTCAATCGATCCCCAAGGGCCAAAACGAGGCTGCTCGCTCTCTGGGCATGAATGCCTTCCAGACGCTGCTCTACGTTATGATTCCGCAGACGTTCCGCAATGTTTTGCCTACGCTGACCAGCGAGTTTATCTTGCTTTACAAGGATACGTCGCTGCTTGCCGCCGTGGGTGTGGTCGAGATCGTCATGAACGCCCGCACCATCGTGGCCACGACGGGCTCCATCACGCCGTATGTGGTTGCCGCTCTGTTCTATCTGGTCATTACCCTGCCGCTTGCGCGCTTGGTGAGCGGTCTTGAGGCGAGACTTCTGGGGACGGCCGAAACCAAAAAGAAGCGTCCCACCAAGAGCGCCGGACAGGTTGTCGCGACGCCCGCCGATCATATCGCCGGTCTGTAAGGAGGTCCTGTCATGAGTGAAACGAATTCCAACGAGGTCGTTGTCAGCATCAAGAACCTCCAAAAGGCTTTTGGCGATAACGTGGTTCTGCGTGATATCGATCTGGACGTGCACAAGGGTGAGGTCGTTGTGGTCCTGGGCCCCTCGGGCTCGGGCAAGTCGACGATGCTTCGCTGCATCAATCGCCTGGAGCATCCCACGAGCGGCTCGATTGTCGTTGAGGGCGTGGATGTGTGTGCCAAGGGCGTCGACCTCAATAAGGTACGTACGCACTTGGGCATGGTGTTTCAGCAGTTCAACCTGTTCCCGCACCTGTCGGTCAAAAAGAACGTCATGCTTGCGCAGCAAAAGGTGCTCAAGCGCAGTAAGGAAGAGGCCGAGAAGATCGCCATCGAGGAGCTGACCAAGGTCGGCCTGGCCGAGCGCATTGATTTTATGCCGAGTCAGCTTTCGGGCGGCCAGCAGCAGCGCGTCGCCATCGCCCGCGCCCTGTCGATGAACCCGCACGTGATGCTCTTTGACGAGGCCACGTCGGCGCTCGACCCCGAGCTCGTCCGCGATGTATTGGGCGTCATGCGCGACCTAGCACGTGACGGTATGACCATGATCGTGGTAACGCACGAGATGGGCTTTGCCCGCGATGTCGCCGACCGCGTCGTCTTTATGGACGGCGGCGTCATTGTGGAAGAGGGTACGCCGAGCGAGGTCTTCGACCACCCCAAGAGCGAACGCACCAAGGCGTTCTTGGGCAATATCTCGTAGCCGGTTGATGTAACTGCCGTTACAAAAGAGCGGGGCTGGACTTGAATCCAGCCCCGCTCTTTTGTAGGGATGGGGATGCGCTTTGATGCAGGCTCTCTTGGAGGCCCTGGGTTCGTTACGCGAGCTCGGCTCCGAGGGCCTTGCAAGCGGTCTCGCCCTCGTCGTCGGGCGCGTCGTAGCAGATGGTGGAGTCCACGACGTTGACGCCGGCCTCGTCGGCGTCGGCCTTCCAGTTGTCCATCCACTCGCCCTCGGCCCACGAATAGGAGCCAAAGAGGACGACCCTCTTGTCGCCGAGAGTCTCCTTGACCTCGTCCCACATCGGCTGGAACTCATCGTACTCGAGTTCCTCGGAGCCCATGGCGGGGCAGCCGAAGGCGATGGCGTCATAGCCTTCGGCCTTGTCTGCGGAGAAGTCGGCGCAGGAGATGACCTCTGCCTCGGCACCCGCGGACGTGGCGCCTTCGGCGACGAGATTTGCCATGGCCTCGGTATTGCCCGTGCCGCTCCAATAGACGACGGCGATCTTGCTCATGTTGAGTCCTTTCAGTTGTGCGGCAGGTTGCCGCGGCTTCTATGTTCTATCGGGTTGCCTGGGCAAGTTGCGCCAAGCTGCTGCCCTGCTGATAGACAAAGGTGAGGTATTGAGTGCAAGCGCGGTAGGCGTCAAACATCGCAAGCGCTTGCTCGACATTCGTGTAGACCTTCCAAGCTCCAAAGACCTTGTAGTTCTCGCCGCGCTGGACGATAAACTCGCGCACATCGTCGTAGGGATATCCGAGGAAGTAGCCTATTTCGTGCGGAAACTCGCAGGTGCAGTCGTTGCTGCAGCTAGCTTGCTGGGGTAGTGCGCATCGAGTCTGGCTACAGGCGCATTCCGCGACGTTATTGCTCGCGAGCGTGATGCGTGATGCCAAATGCACAAGGCATGTCGAAAGGTCTCTCGTGTCGTAGCCTTCCGAGGCGAGCGCCGTTTGGGCGCGAGGGTCTGCGAAATAGGTGGTGAGGCTTTTGGCTCGGTACATATACACGAGCGCTCCGCAGGGCCGCCAGACCAAAACACTCAGGTGGATACCGAACGGGTCAAGCTCGCGATTGCACTGGGCGATAACGTTGAGCAGGCGTGCTCGGCGCTCTGCGATGGTTTCGGTTGCGACCGAGCCGTCCCCGTGGGCGTAGGTGCCTGGATAGGTAAAGAGCGATGCCGGCTTGATGCCCGCGAGCGTGGGAGAGCAGTTGCGCACGACTGCCGCCTGAAACGTTGGGATGTCTATGGTTCGAGTCACGGCGCTCCTTACGGATCTAACTGTTAGCCTAGGAAAACTTATACACGAAAGTAAGCCTTGGTCAACAAAAAAGTTTGAAGAGGGAAACTAATTGACCGAACGGACATGATTTTGGGTTAAGATGGGGACACCCCATGGGGGTATCTAGATAGTGCTACTTGAAAGGGGAACGCATGAGCGACTTGCTCAACCCTGCGAATCTCATCGTGCTGGCCGTCATTGCCGTCGGCATGTTTTTTGGACTGCGTCGCATTGCCGCTTCGACACACGGGAAGAGTTGCTGCAGCGATGGTGCGAGCGGCAAGAAGGCCAAAAAGGTTGTTGTGGTGGATACCGATGCATCGCACTATCCCTATAGCGATGAGCTGCTCATCGGCGGCATGAGCTGTGACGGCTGCGCTCAGAACGTGGCCAATGCCCTCAATGCGCTGGACGGCGTGTGGGCAACGGTGACGTATGCGGATCACACGGCACGTGTGCGCTCTAAACAGCCGGTTGATCGTGGTGTTCTCGAGACGGCCGTGAAAGACGCGGGCTACTACGTCATGACGCTGTAAGCGCCGCCCTGGATGCGCTTCCTTGGCTAGGCTCGTCCGCGCAGTTCGATGTCTTGGATGTCGTCGAAGTCGATGGCGATGTCTTTGAGCTTGAGGAGCTTGAAGGCGGGGAGCGCCTCGTCGAGGATGCCGGTGCGGGAGCGATGGCCGTACGTATCGTAATAGGTGACACGAACCAAGTCGCCACGTTTGAGACCCTCGAGCTTTTTAGAAAGTACGAGGGCTTTTTCTTCCGTGAGCTCACGTTTTGGCTCGACGGTGATTTCCTGCTTGCGCACGAGTTCGTAGTATCCCGTGAGGGCGGCAAAGGGCATAAACTGTGCGGCGCGGTTGGCGCGCACGGCACCGTTGGCTGTGAGGTTGGGGTCGGCGGCGCGGCGTCTGCCCTCGGGGTCCGCCAGGCGCTCGAAGGCGGTCGGCGGGCGCACGGGCTGTTGTTTGGGTTTAGGCACGGTGTCCTCCAACTTGGTCGTTGCGTTCGCGCGCGGTGGCGCCGGCGGTAAAGCTTAATCCCTTGACGAGCGCGTTCTTGCCGTACTTGCCTTTCACGGCCAGGACGGCGCGCGCCAGGTCGCGCTCGCGCTCATCGGCCTCGATATCGCTGAACAGATCGATGGTGGCAAATTCCTCGGGCATGAGGTTGCCAAATCCCAGGTTGATGCGCTTGACCGGTCGTTTGGGATCGACAGTCTGCGCCCAGAGCTCATCGAAATAGCCCATGATCTTCTTAAACGAATTGGTACGCTCGGGCAGCTTTCGCGAGGCGTTAGAGTGCGCAAAGAGTGCGGCATAGCCACCGCGCGGTTTGCCGCCATGCTCTCCCACAAAGATGCCATCGATTGCCTGCGCTTCGCGCACCAGGCGACGCCGTTCGTCATCGCGCTGGACGGGCTTGGGCGCACGGGGCGCGAGCTCGGGGCCGGCGGTTGCGGTGGGTTCGATACTCGATGTGCTCGAGCGCAGGTGCCCGCATCCGTCCACATACTGCGCTGTACCGCTGGCGTCGAGGCGGCGTATGTCGGCGCGTTCGCTCGCGTAGCCCACAAAGAGCGAGATGCTGTCGCAGACCACGTGCTTATCGACCAAGTCTAAAACGGCGTTGTCGACCATCTCGCGCAAGACGGTATAGGCCTGTTCGTAGGCATAACCCTTCGAGAGCACCTGTCCTGTGGTGGTCGAAGTTGCTTGCGGGCGATAGGCTTGGATATCGGCGATGGTTGTCGGCTCGCGCCCGAAGGCATGGTCGATGAGATATTCGGCATTGACGCCGAGCTCGTCGTAAAGCAGGTTTTCGTCGAGCGCCGCGACGCCCATCAGATCGTAGACGCCGTATTTCTCGAGGCGGGCTGCCACGCCGGGACCGATGCCCCAGATATCGGTGATGGGACGATGGGGCCAGATCTCCTTGCGAAAGGTCTCGTCGTCGAGTATGCCGATGCGGCTGGGTACGTGCTTGGCGGTAATGTCGAGCGCTACCTTGGCCTGGAATAGGTTGGGGCCGATGCCGACCGTCGCCGTGATGCCGGTGCGCGCGAGGACCTCGTCGCGCAGCGTGCAGGCGAACCCTTCCGCATCTGTGTGATAGAGGTCCAGATAGGGCGTCACGTCGATAAAGCACTCATCGATGGAGTAGACGTGCACGTCCTGGGGGCTGACGTATTCCAGATAGATACCGTAGATTTTCGCCGACACCTCCATGTAATGCTGCATGCGTGGTACGGCCGTGATGTAGTCGATGCCATCGGGAATTTCGAACAGACGGCAGCGATTGTGTATCCCGAGGTCCTTCATGGCCTGCGTGATGGCAAGGCAGATGGTCGTGCGTCCGCGCGATTCGTCGGCAACGACCAGGTTGGTGGTGAGCGGATCGAGCCCACGGTCGACGCACTCGACGCTGGCATAAAACGTCTTGAGGTCGATGCAGATATAGGTGTGCTGCTCGTGCGCCATCCGAGCCTCCCATCAAACACATGTTCTTATCGAATACCTGTTCGATAATACCCGCTCATCCGGACATCGTCAAAACCTGTCAAAAAGGGACTGGTTTGTTTTGGTAGGTATGGTCGTGCGGTTGGATCGGGTTTTTAACGCAGCTCTAAAGAGTGCGAAACAGCTCGGAAAACCTCGCTTCGTAGCATGAGCCTAACGATTGATACCGCCTATACGCACGGAAGGGTTGTGGAAAAGATGGTCAATTATGGGTTTGGTATGCCGACGCGCCTTGTTGCGGATGGAGACGTGGCTCGCTGGTGCGGACGATTGGTCGCTCACTACGGTGGCACCAAGGCGCTGGTTGTGCTGGGCGGTGACAAGCATACGCGCGATGAGCTTGTCTCGGCGGCACTTGGCTCGCTTGATCGAGCCCTACTCGAGCGTGTGCTTTTCCGCTGCGGCTCGTTTGAGGGCGACGGGGGAGACGAGCTGATCGACGAAGCCGTGGCCCTGGCGACCGGCGAAGGCGTGGACTTTGTCCTGGCGATTGGCGATGCCGATACTGCTGGCTTTGCGCGCGAGCTCGCGCGTCGCATGGCGGCGCTCGATGCCGGCGAAGACGGCTTTGTGCCTTATGGATGCATTGTCTCGGAGGGCAAGGTGCCTGCTGTCGTGGGCACCGGCGAGGTTCCCGTTTTTGCCATTATCGCGCCCGAACTGCTGGAGGGCATCGGGTCTCCTCTGCGTGAGTTACTCGGTAGCGTCTGCGCCGCGGCCTAATATTTGCCATAAAAGGACGGGTTATTTTTGGTTGGTAAAGCGTTTGACCTGCCAAAATAAGCCTGTCCCTTTTTGATCGGTTGCCGTTTGGGGGCCGATTGGCAACGCTCGCTGATTGTAGTCTTGACCTGCGCTAGAATAGTGGCATCTGAATGTCCGGGCGCATGGAGGCGTGCGCCCGTATGCTGAGGAGGACTCTATGGCAACTGTTGCCGCACCTATCGATGCTACGTCGACTGCCGCTTGGAAGGCACTCGAGGCTCATCAGGAGAAGCTCGAGGCCGAGGGTATCGACCTCAAGGCCTGGTTCGCTGCCGATGCCGAGCGCGTGAACAAGCTGAGCTTTGACGCCGGTGACCTGCACTTCGATCTGTCGAAGAACCTGGTGACCGATGAGACCGTCAAGCTGCTGTGCGATCTTGCCCGCGAGGTGAAGCTCGAGGAGCGCCGCGACGCCATGTTCTCCGGCGAGCACATTAACACCACCGAGGACCGCGCCGTCCTGCACACCGCGCTTCGCCGCCCCGCAACCGAGAGGGGCCAGCTCATCGTCGACGGCCAGGATGTCGTCGCCGACGTGCACGAGGTCCTCGATCGCATGTATGCCTTCGCCGAGCGCGTGCGCTCCGGTGAGTGGAAGGGCGTTACCGGCAAGAAGATCGAGCACCTGGTGTCCATCGGCATCGGCGGCTCCGATCTGGGCCCGGTCATGGCTTACGAGGCCCTGCGTCCCTATGCCGACGCCGGTATCGACTGCCGCTATATCTCCAACATCGACCCCAACGACCAGGCCGAGAAGCTTAAGGGCCTGGATCCCGAGACCACGCTCGTGATCATCGTCTCCAAGACCTTCACCACGCTCGAGACCCTTACCAACGCCCGCGAGGTCAAGACCTGGATGCTCGAGCAGCTCAAGGCTCAGGGCGCCATCGACGGCTCCGATGAGCAGAACGCCGAGGCCGTGGCAAAGCACTTCGTCGCCGTTTCCACCGCACTCGAGAAGGTTGAGGCCTTCGGCATCGACCCTGCCAACGCCTTCGGTTTCTGGAACTGGGTTGGCGGCCGCTATTCTGTTGACTCCGCCGTGGGCCTGTCGCTGATCGTCGTGCTCGGCCCCGAGCGCTTCCAGCAGTTCCTCGAGGGCTTCCACGCCATCGACGAGTACTTCTGCAACACCCCGCTCGAGAACAACGCCGTCGCGCTGATGGGCTTGCTCAATGTCTGGTACGTCAACTTCTTCGGTTCCAAGAGCCACGCCGTGCTGCCGTACTGCCAGTACCTGCACCGCTTCCCGGCCTACCTGCAGCAGCTCACCATGGAGTCCAACGGCAAGCATGTCCGCTGGGACGGCAGCGCCGTGACCTCCGACACCGGTGAGATCTTCTGGGGCGAGCCCGGCACCAACGGCCAGCATGCCTTCTATCAGCTGCTGCACCAGGGCACTGTGGTGGTTCCGGCCGACTTCATCGCCTTCGCCAATACCGCCAACCCTGCGACCGACAGCGGCCAGGATGTCCACGAGCTGTTCCTAGGCAACTTCCTGGCCCAGACCAAGGCGCTCGCCTTTGGTAAGACGGCCGATGAGGTTCGTGCCGAGGGCACGCCCGAGCAGATCGTCCCGGCCCGCTGCTTTGAGGGCAACCGTCCGACGACCTCGATCTTTGGCGACACGCTGACCCCGTTTGCGCTCGGCGAGCTCATCGCCCTGTACGAGCACATCACGTTTGTCGAGGGCACGGTCTGGGGCATCGACTCCTACGACCAGTGGGGCGTCGAGCTGGGCAAGCAGCTTGCCAAGCAGATCACCCCGGCC
>CAUFRO010000026.1 GCA_959027945.1 uncultured Collinsella sp. | reverse complement strand
TCGAAGAAGTCGGCGAGGTCTTCGAGGGACTCTTTGAGCACTTCCATGCGCGGCAGGTACACGATACGGAAGTGGTCGGGCTCAGCCCAGTTAAAGCCGCCGCCGCGCGTGATCAGGATCTTCTTCTCGTGCAGCAGGTCAAGGGCGAACTGCTCGTCATCGGTAATGTTGAACTTCTTCACATCCATCTTGGGGAAGATGTAGAACGCCGCACGCGGCTTAACCACCGAGATGCCGTCAATCTTGTTGAGCGCCTCATACACAAAGTTGCGCTGCTCGTAGACACGGCCGCCGGGGCGGATGTAGTCGTTGACGGACTGATGGCCGCCGAGCGCCGTCTGGACGATCGACTGGGCCGGCACGTTGGAGCACAGGCGCATGTTCGAGAGCATGTTGATGCCCATAATAAAGTCGCTCATGCAGCGCTGGTTGCCCGAAAGCACCATCCAGCCAATACGATAGCCCGCGATCATGTGCGACTTGGACAGACCGCTAAAGGTGACGCAGGGCAGATCGGGAGCGAGCGAGGCAATCGAGACGTGCTCGTAGCCGTCCATGCACAGGCGGTCGTAGATCTCATCAGCAAAGATCATCAGCTGATGCCTGCGTGCAACCTCGACGATGCCCTCGAGCACCTCGCGCGGATAGACGGAACCCGTGGGGTTGTTGGGGTTGATGATGACGAGGGCTTTGGTCGCGCTCGTGATCTTGGACTCCATATCCTCCAGGTCGGGATACCAATCCGCCTGCTCATCGCACAGATAGTGCACGGGATGACCGCCGGCAAGGGTTGCGCACGCCGTCCAGAGCGGATAGTCGGGGCTGGGGATCAGAATCTCGTCGCCATTGTCGAGCAGCGCGTTCATCGAAAGCTGAATGAGCTCGGACACGCCGTTGCCCGTGTAGATATGCTCCATCTGAACGTTGGGCAAGCCCTTGATCTGCGAATACTGCATGATCGCCTTGCGCGCGGAGAACAGGCCACGCGAGTTGGAATAGCCTTCGCAGTCGGGCAGCTGCTGGCGCATGTCCTTGATGACCTCATCGGGCGTGCGGAAACCGAAGGGCGCCGGGTTGCCGATATTGAGCTTGAGGATGCGCTCGCCCTCGTCCTCCATACGGGCGGCCTCGTCGACGACGGGACCGCGCACGTCATACAGGACGTTATCGAGCTTGGTGGATTTAGAAAAAGTACGCATGGTGGTGCTCCTTGCAATTTGAGCTGAGGGATGGGGTTCGGGCTTGGAATCGTTGCGGGGTGATGATGCCTCGCCTTGATCGGCGTCGCCGGCAAGCAGCCAGGTAACATCGACCTCCAAAATACGGGCGAGCAGCTCAGCCACATCGCGCCGCGGAATCGTCTTGCCGCTCACATATTGGCTCATCTGACTCTTGCCGAGTTTTTTGCCGAGCATCTCCGATGCGCGGATCACGTCCGACTGGCGAACGTCGCGATCGGACATAGCCTGTCGCAGACGATCGCTAAACGTCTCTTGGGCCACTAGAACCTCCTTGCTGGCAAAGTTCAATTTATACAACACGAATTGAACCTGAGTTCAATTTAGGAAGCAGTATAACGCCGTGTTATTTCGAAAAGTTCAATTTCAAAAATAAAATGAGCAAGACCTCGAGATTTATCCCAAGGCGATAACGACGTGCACGCATTTAGAGGTATTCGAGGAAACGAGCGGCGGCAAGCGAAACATCGGCCGTTCGATATATGGCGTTGATCTGCCGATGGGGATGCCCCTCGAGCGAACGCACGGCAACATCGAACTGACAGCGACGCAAGATGAGCGCCGGAAGGATGCTCACGCCCAGGCCATCCTCGACCATAGCCATAATCGCATAGTCATCCCAAGTCGACAGTTTTGAGCGCACCGCCAGCCCCGCCCGACGGAATAGCGGCGTAATCTCATCATCGGTACCCCGTTCCAGCAGAATAAACTGCTCGTTGGCTAAATCGGCAAGAGAGACGAACTCCGCCGTGGCAAGCAACGAATCTGTCGGCACCACCGCCATCAACTCGTCGCGCGCCAAAGACCGCGACGTCATGCCATTTTCTCGGGGCTCATGCGGGATAAAGCCCAGATCGCAGCGGCCCTCTGCCACCCATTGTTCAATCTCTGAATAGTCGCCCATCAGCAACTCGTAATCAATGTCTGGATAATCGGCACGAAAACGAGCAATCACCGGCGGCAGCACGTGGGTCGCCACGCTCGAAAACGTACCGATGCAGATTTTGCCGCGCATGAGCCCACGCATCTCATCCACGCGTCGCTGCAAGCGAACGAATTCCTCGCAGAGCGCCTCGACAGCCGGCATGACCTGCCGCCCGTCAGCAGAAAGAGCCACGCCCTCGCGACTGCGGTCGAGCACCTTAAAGCCCCAATCGGCCTCAAGATCGGCCACCATGCGGCTCACGCCCGATTGCGAATAGCTCAGGCGCTCGGCGGCGCGCGTAAAGCTTCCGGCGCGCACTGTCTCGAGCAGCACCTGCATCTTTTGAATATTCGTTTCCACGGCAGTCCTCCACCCTTGCATGAGATTTTGTCATGTCAGCCATGCATTATATTCGCTTTTCTTCTAAAGCCAGTTCACCCATAGTGAACATGCTCGGATATAGAGGGGATGTCAGCACATGAACAACGGATTGTTTACGTACTTAGCAGCATTGCTATTGTTTGGCTCCAACGGCATCATCGCCGCTGCCATCGCGCTGCCGAGCTCCGATATCGTACTGTTGCGCACGTTTTTGGGCGCTCTCACCCTTGCCGCCATCCTCTTCATAACCAAGCGCCATAACCTGCAGGCTCCGTCTCGCCCCCGCGAGGCCGCAGCGCTCATCGTCTCGGGCGCCGCGCTGGGCGCCAGCTGGATTTTTCTGTTCCGCGCCTACCAGACGATCGGCGTCGGCGTATCCTCGCTGCTGTACTACTGCGGCCCCATCATTGTCATGGCACTCTCCCCGCTCATCTTTGGCGAAAAGCTGACCGGCGGCAAAATCGCCGGCTTTGTCGCCGTCGCCTGCGGTGCTTTTCTCATTGCAGCGCAAGGTCTAGGCGGCAATATGCCCATTGCGGGCATCGTCTGTGGAATCGCCTCGGCCTTCTGCTATGCATTGATGGTCATCGCCAGCAAGGGTGCGCCGCACATCGAGGGCCTCGAGAACTCCGCGCTCCAGGTGAGCGCCGCCTTTGTGACCGCACTGGTCCTCACGCTCATCACGCAGGGCGCTCCCTCGTTCCTGTCCGCCGGTATCGCCGCCAGTATTGATTGGCGCGCCGTCGCTATGCTCGGCGTCGTCAACACCGGCATTGGTTGCCTGCTCTACTTTAGCGCCGTCGCCAAGCTGCCCGTCCAGACCGTCGCCGTCGTCGGCTACCTCGAGCCGCTTTCGGCGGTCGTGTTCTCGGCCGTCCTTTTGGGCGAAGCCATAACACCGGTCCGTCTGATGGGCGCCGCGCTTATCATCGGCGGCGCGATTTTTTGCGAACTCGCCGGCAAACGCGCAAACGCCAAGGCTGGCATCGCCCAGACAGTACGTGCTTAAAAGCCCCTGCTTTGAAATGCTACCTGCGTAGATAAATAATCCCCAGCTGAGGATTATTGTCTAAAATAACCCGATGTGCCAAACTGCTCTTGTATGTATAAAGACGGCATAAAGTTTTTTGTCCTAGACAGATAACCGGATGTCTAAGGGAGTCCTCGTGGCACACAACAAACTGGAGGCAAACCTCCAAGACCAGCGCGGGCAAGGCGGGCACGGAGCCATCCCCCTCTCCGCTGGCATGCTGCTCGTAACGCTCGGCGTCGTCTATGGCGACATCGGCACGAGCCCCATGTACACCATGAAATCAATCGTCGCCAACAACGGCGGCATCGGTACCGTCAGCGAGGACATGATCCTGGGCGCGCTTTCGCTCGTCATCTGGACCATGACGCTCGTGACCACGGTCAAGTACGTGGTAATCGCCATGAAGGCCGACAACCACAACGAAGGCGGCATCTTCGCCCTGTTTAGTCTCGTGCGCAAGGTGGCGCCATGGCTGATTCTCCCCGCCATGATCGGCGGCGCGGCGCTGCTCGCCGACGGCATCCTCACCCCCGCCGTCACGGTTACCACGGCCATCGAGGGCTTGCGCACTATCGAGTGGGGCCATGCGCTTTTGGGTGACGGCCAGACCAACGTCATCATCATCACCATCATCATTATCTGCGGCCTGTTTGCCATGCAGCGCGCCGGCACCTCGTCAATCGGCAAGCTGTTCGGCCCGCTTATGACGCTGTGGTTCCTGTTCTTGGCTGGCGCCGGCCTGTTCAACATGCTCGGCAACCTGTCCATCCTGCGCGCGCTCAACCCCATCCGCGGCATCATGTTCCTGTTCTCGCCCATCAACCACTCGGGCATCATGGTGCTCGGCTTCGTCTTCCTGTCGACGACCGGCGCCGAGGCGCTCTATTCGGACATGGGTCACGTGGGCAAGGCTAACATTTACGCATCCTGGCCGTTCGTAAAGGCGGCCCTCATCCTTAACTATCTGGGTCAGGGCGCTTGGCTGCTCGCCAACAATTCCAATCCCCAGATGCTCGCGATGGATATCGTCAACCCGTTCTATATGATGCTTCCCGAGCCCCTGCGCCCCTTTGCCATCGTGCTTTCGGCCGTGGCGGCCATCATTGCCTCGCAGGCGCTCATCACCGGCTCGTTCTCGCTGGTATCCGAGGCAACGCGTCTCAACCTTATGCCGCATCTGCGCATCCACTACCCCAGCGACACCAAGGGGCAGCTCTATATTCCGCTCGTCAACAACATCATGTGGGTCGGCTGCATCTTCATCGTGCTGCTGTTCCAAAACTCCGAGCGCATGGAGAGCGCCTACGGCCTCGCCATTACCGTGACCATGCTCATGACCACGACGCTTTTGACGAGCTACATCGCCGGCATCCTCAAGCACAGGCTGGGTGCCTGCGTCTTCGCCCTGCTCTTTGGTGCCATCGAGCTGTGCTTCTTCGCCTCGTGCCTCACCATGTTCTTTGACGGCGGCTATGTGATGATCTTCTTGGCCGCACTGCTGTTTGGCCTTATGTACGTGTGGCGCCGCGGCACCGCCATCGAGCGCACGCAGACGATCCTGCTGCCCGTCTCCAAGTACATCGATCAGCTCAACCGCCTGCGCAACGACGAGACCTACCCCGTGCTCGCCGACAACCTGGTGTTCCTCACCAACAGCCCCGATCCGCTCACGCTCGACCGCGACGTGCTCTATTCCATCCTGGACAAGCACCCCAAGCGCGCCAAGGCATATTGGTTCATTAACGTGCACGTTACCGACGAGCCCTATACGCACGAGTATTCCGTCGAGACCTTTGGCACGGACTTCCTCTTCCGCGTGCGCCTGGACCTGGGCTTTAAGGTCAACCAGCGCGTTAATGCCTACCTGCGTCAGATCGTCGGCGACCTGATGGCATCGGGCGAGCTGCCGCCGCAACATCACACCTACTCCATCTACGAGACCCGCGGCAACGTAGGTGACTTCCGCTTTTGCATGCTGCGCAAGATGCTTGCCCCCGAAACGGACATCAACCGCAATGACCACCGCGTGATGGCCATCAAGTACGCCGTCCGCCGCGCCTGCGGAAGCCCGGCACGCTGGTACGGTCTTGAGAACTCGGCCATCATCATCGAGTACGTGCCGCTGTTTGCCCGCATGCGCCCGGCCGTTAAGCTCGTACGCACCCAGGTGCCGCTCGAGGTTCAGATCGAAGAGGCCGAGGAAATGGAAGTCGATATCTTCTCGGACGACCTGGTCAACGGCAACGAAGCCGGTAGGAACATGAACGTCGACCCCACCGAGTTGCTCGAGAGCGTCGCCGATACGCCCGAACAGCAACAGCTCGACGGCCTCGAGAACGAACAACTCAACGACGCCAACTTCTAGCGGCGCCATAAATCAACGACAGCGGCCCTGCATCTCACGGGAGACGCAGGGCCGATTTGCATTGCAGTAAAGCTAACGGCTACGAACGACGCGGCTCGGGAACCACGAGCCTATCGGGGCTCGCGCCCTCGGCATCCATCAGGCTCACGTAGCGAATCGACGGATCCCCATACATCGCGTAGTAATAATTGCCCGTGCGCGCGCTAAAGCATCCGGTATAGATAGTCTTCTCGAACTTGCCATCGCCCATCCTGGACGCTCCCTCAATCATCACCACGCCCTCGAGCGAACGGAACATGCGAACGACGTTTTCGGTCTCGCTCTCCTTTTGTGGGTAATTGGCATTGAGGTACGCCGCCTTTACAAAACGGCTCGGCGAATAGCAATCGCCCGGAATGCCGCGCATGCCGGCACCGGCTCCATAGGGCTTAAGCTCGGCGCCACGCCATGTCGCCGTCTGCGGAAAATCGCTTGTGGCGGTGATATAGGTGCGGAGGTTTTCCATGTGCCACGGGAAGGTGGGCTGATTGGCGAGGGTGTCGACCGGATCGCCGTATACATGCAGGCCGTCAGCCATCATCTCGACCACGATGCTACGCTGGCTGTCGCCGATAATCCAATGGAGCAGCGACACGCCCAGCCCCTCTCCGGCAGATTTGGCGACAATCACCGTATCGCGCAGCGCAGCCTCGACCTCATCGACCGTCGAGAACGTCGCTGCCACCCACAGGGGAAACTCATAGGCCGCGATATTGGTCTTGCCGTCGACAGGGTCCTCGGCATACTCGGCATAACCCGGGAAATTGAGACCCGCCACGGCAAGGCCTGCATCGTTGCCGCAATCGAAGAACATAGGGTAGTTCTTGTAATCGATGCACATACCGATCACCGCGTGTGCCGCTGTCGCGTCGTCGATAAACGAATACGGAATGTGAAACCCGCGCGGCATCACGCGAACCTGTTGGCCGTAGTCAAAGCTCCAGTCGAGATTGCGGCCCAGATACATGTGGCCAGAATTATCGGTAAATCGAATACTCGTACACATAGCGCCTCCTAGCTTTACGTTCTTGCTAATTTCATTGTCTCCAAACAAAAAGGCGCTAAACACAAAAGCCCGGACATGACAACAATGTCATGCCCGGGCCAAAAGAGACGAAGTGCGGTGCTTTGGTCCCCTTAGACCAACTTTCCAAGACAGTGGTCAATCATGTGTTGAATCATCTGCGCCTCGAAGCCCACAAAGTCCTGCTTGCGCTCGCGCATCTTGCCGTCGACGATCACGTCATAAGCGACCTTGCACTTGATATAGCGCGTGGACTTGGTGACCTCCTCGTGCGTCAGGCAGCTCTCCTCCATCTTGCTGGCACCCAGGCCAAACACCAGACGGGGGTTGTAGAGCACGTGGGGCTCGCCGGCGTCGTCCAGGTAGACGCAGACCTTCTTGGTAACGCCAATCTGGTTAGCGGCAAGGCAGCCGGCATCGTCGAGCGACTTGATGGTATCGATCAGGTCCTGTGCCACCGACTCGTCCTCGACGGTCGCAACCTCGCAACGCTGGGACAGAATAGCCTCGTCGTGGCAGAGCTCTTTAATCATACGTTCCTCCATAGGGGTCGTTGTAACTGCTTAAGTATACGGTACCCACACATTTTCATGCGAAAAATACCGTCTGTCTGCTACAAAGCGCCGAACATCAACATGCGAGGAACATCAGCCTTTCAAAGGCGATATAGTAGTTGAGTTCGTGTCAATCGGCCTAAACTCGGGGCCGAGCAAGGAAAGGGTATGCATGGACGAACTATTTCACGTCAGCGAGCGCAAGTCCACAATCGGGACCGAACTCCGCGCTGGACTGACAACATTCCTGGCGATGGCCTACATCATCGCCGTCAACCCCGCGGTGCTCTCGGGCGCTGGCATCGATGCGGGAGCGCTCGCCTGCGCCACCTGCCTGGGCGCCGGCATCATGACCATCTGCATGGGCATCTTCGCCAACCGCCCGCTCGCCTGCGCGTCGGGCTTAGGCGTCAACGCGATGATCGCTGGAATCACCACCACCGTCTGCGGCGGTGACTGGCACGTGGCCATGAGCGTCATCTTCCTCGAGGGTATCGTCATCTTGCTGCTCGTGCTTTGTGGCCTGCGCGAGGCCATCATGGACGCCATCCCGGTTGTCCTGCGTCACGCCATCTCGGTGGGTCTGGGCCTGTTCATCGCCATGATTGGCCTGTGCGATGCCGGCATTATCACCGCTGGCGCCGGTACACTCGTCGGTCTGGGCGACATCACCTCCCCCACCTTCATCGTCGGCATCATCTCCATCCTGGTGACGGTCGCCCTCGCCTGCCGCAACGTCCCCGGCTCGCTGCTCATCGGCATCGTCGTCGCCGTCATCGCCGGTATCCCCCTAGGTGTGACCCAGGCTCCGACCGGTATCATCGCCCCGCTCGACTTCTCGAGCATTGGTGGCCCCATCGCCGACGCCGGCGGCGTGCCCGCCATCGTCAAGGTCCTTACCGACCCCGCGCTCCTCGTCATCTCGTTCTCGCTGCTCATGAGTGACTTCTTCGACACCATGGGCACCGCGATGGCCGTGGCCAAGCAGGGCGAGTTCCTCACCGACGACGGCAACGTCGAGAATATCAAGGAGATCTTGATCGTCGACTCCGCCGCCGCCGCTGTGGGCGGTTTCATGGGCGTCTCCTCCATCACCACCTTCGTCGAGTCCACCTCTGGCGCTGCCGACGGTGGCCGCACGGGTCTCACCTCCGTCACCACCGGCGTGCTGTTCATTCTCGCCGCGTTCTTCTCCCCCATCGTCACCATCGTTTCCAGCGCCGCCACCTGCGGTGCTCTGGTCTACGTCGGCTACCTCATGATGAGCGAGGCCTCCGAGATCGACTGGTCCGACGTGTCGCAGGGTTTCCCGGCGTTCATGATTGTCGCCGGCGTGCCCTTCACCTACTCCATCTCTGCCGGCATTGGCCTGGGCTTTATCGCCTACGTGGTCGTCGCGCTCTTTAAGGGCGAGGCCTCCAAGATCAAGCCGCTCATGTGGATCGCAGCCCTCGCCTTCCTCGTCTACTTCTTCGTGGCGTAACGGCATAGTCTGCTAAAGCAAAACAACAAGGCGCGGAATCGCATCGAGCGGCTCCGCACCTTTCTTTTAGCGTCTGCCCCCGTGTCAGCGTGCGACAATTGAGGCCGTCAATATCACAACACTGAGAGAAGCCTGCCTTGGAAGCGCATCATAAGCAGATAACCGTTTATTCAGAGTGTGCGGAAGGCGCGCCCGTCATCTATCTCCCCGTGGTTATGGGCAACGGTAGTGAAGTCTACGAGCGCTGCCGAGAGCTCGACTGCCCGCCGTTCACCCTTGTCGCCATTGGAGGGCTCGATTGGAATCGCGAGCTGAGCCCCTGGGAATGCGACGGAACTATACGAGATGCCGAGCCCTTTGGCGGACAGGCTGCTGGTTTTCTTGACGAGTTGTTGAAGCAGATAATCCCCCAGGCCGAATCATCGCTCCCGCAACCGCCCGCCTGGCGCGGCGTTGCCGGCTACTCGTTGGCGGGCCTTTTTGCACTGTGGGCACTTTGGCAAACAGATGTCTTTGAGCGCGCGGCGAGTGCATCGGGGTCGCTGTGGTTCCCCGGCTTTATCGACTACGCGCGCGAGCGCACGATGACAGCTACGCCCGACGCCGCCTATCTGTCTCTCGGTAAAAAGGAAACCAAGACGCCCAACCGCATGATGCGGCACGTACTCGACGATACGCGCGCGATGGAAGAGCTGTTTATCGAGCGCGACATCCCAACAACGCTGGAGCTCAACCCCGGCAATCATTTTGCCCAAACTGACCTGCGCATGGCGCGCGGCATCCACTGGATACTGACGCATTAAAAATGGCGTCCACGCGTACATACGCATGGACGCCATTTTTAATTTGGCTGAACGCAGCTACTATTCAGCAGTCTCCTCAAGCTCGGAAGTATCGAACTCAAAGTCATTACCGGGCAGGATGGCGTTGAGCACAATGCCCACCAGCGAGCCCACGGCAAGGCCCGAAAGCGAAATCGTCACGCCGCCCAGCTCCAGCACGATGGCACCGGCGGTACTGTAGGCAATGCCGAGCGAAAGCACGAGCACCAAAGCCGCAACCAGCACATTGCGGTTGTTCTGGAAATCAACCTGGTTTTCGATAAGGTTGCGAACGCCCACGGCGCTGATCATGCCGTAGAGCACGAGCGACACGCCGCCGATTACACACGCCGGCATGGCAGCGATCACAGCAGCAAACTTGGGGCAGAACGAAAGCACGATGGCGCAGCAGGCGGCAATGCGAATCACGCGCGGGTCGAACACGCGCGTCAGGGCAAGCACGCCGGTGTTCTCGCCATACGTCGTATTGGCGGGGGCGCCAAAAAGCGATGCCAAGATGGTCGCCAGGCCATCGCCGAGCAAGGTACGGTGCAGACCGGGATCGGCAATGTAATTGCGTTCGCAGGTAGAGCCAATGGCGGAGATATCGCCGATATGCTCGATCATAGTTGCAAAGGCCAGCGGCATGATGGTGATGATGGCCGTCGTGGCAAGACCGCTATCGAGCTGCGGTCCAAAGAGCGCAAACACGGTGTTGTCCCGCACGACGGGCAAGCCAACCCAGGGGGCAGCTGCGACGCCAGAGAAGTCGACCTCACCCAACGCAGCCGCAACGGCATAGCTCACCACCACGCCCAGCAGAATCGGCACGATCTTGACCATGCCGCGGCCCCAGATGTTGCAGATGATGATCACGGCCACAGCGATAACGGCGACAAGCCAGTTGGTCTGACAGTTGGCAATGGCAGAGCTCGCTAGGATCAGGCCGATGGAAATGACGATGGGGCCGGTCACCACCGGCGGAAAGAAGCGCATGACACGTTTGGCGCCAAATGCGCGGAACAGCGCCGCCAGCACCGGATAGAGCAGGCCGGCGCAGGCAACGCCCAGGCAAGCGTAGGGCAAAAGCTCGGCCTCGCCGTTGGGTGCAATGGCGGCATAACCCGCGATAAAGGCAAACGACGAGCCTAGAAACGCGGGCACCTTACCACGCGATAGAAAATGAAACAGCAGCGTGCCGATGCCGGCGAACAGAAGCGTCGCCGAAACGGAAAGGCCGGTGAGCACGGGCACGAGCACCGTGGCTCCGAACATCGCAAACATGTGTTGCAAACCCAACACGAACATGCGCGGGCGGCCGAGCGATGATGCATCGTAGATGGCATCGGTGACGGCGGGCGTCGAGGATTGGGACATGGAAGTCCTTTCATGATGGAAGGGCGTTCAGGCATATCGGATAACCTGCCCGAACGATACGATCCGAACCATTGTATGTGATACGCCATGTCTCGCACGCGCCGCCACCTGCAAACGGTAGCGTTACTTCCAAACGCGCTCGGCAATGCGCTTGACCAGCGCGATCTTCGCCCACTGCTCGTCCTCGGTCAGCTTGTTGCCAATCTCGCAGCTGGCAAAGCCGCACTGGGGCGACAGGTACAGGTTCTCGAGCGGCACGTACTTTGCGGCTTCGCGGATGCGCTCGACGATAACATCCTCGTTCTCGAGCTCTGCCGCCTTGGTGGTTACCAAGCCCAGCACGACCTTCTTGCCGGGAGCGACGTACTTGAGCGGCTCAAAGCCGCCGGCGCGCGGCGTGTCGAACTCCAGATAGAACGCATCGACATTCTCATGTGCGAACAGGTACGGCGCGATGGGGTCGTAGCCGCCCTCAAAGGCATAGGTGGAGTGATAGTTGCCACGGCACACGTGCGTGTTGATAACCAGATCGTTGGGCTTGCCCGCGATGGCGGCATTGTTGAGCGCTACGCCCAGCTCGCTCACCTTTTGCAGGTCAACCGGGCTCATGCCGGTCTTGGACACAAAGTCGGTATCGCAGTAGATGCCCCAGGTGCAGTCATCAAACTGGATGTTGCGGCAGCCTGCTGCGTACAGGTCGGCGATCACCGTGCGATAAGCGGCTGCAATGGCGTCGGCAAGTTCCTCATCGGTCTTATAGACAGCGCGCAGGCTCTCCTGCTGGCCGTCGCAGCGATCGAGCGTGACCTCAGAGAACGTCTGGATCGGCGCCGGAATGGTCTGGCGTGCGACCTGGCCCTCCCCCTCAAGCGCCTTGACGAACTTAAAATGCTCGACGAACGGGTGGTTCTCGCCGCTAATGGGACCAGTAACCACGGCGGTGTCGGCCGTCGTCTCCTCGTCATGGAACATATAACCCGTGCGTGAGGTGCGACGCTCAATGCCGTTAAGGCCCCACATAAAATCGAGGTGCCAGTAGCTGCGGCGGAACTCGCCATCGGTGATCACCAGCAGGCCAGAGGCCTTCTGCTTGGCCACCAAATCGCGAATGGCATCGTCCTCGACGGCCTTAAGACCGGAAGCATCGAGTTTACCCGCGACATAGGCGGCACGGGCGTCCTTTACAGCCTGCGGACGAAGAAAACTGCCGACGATATCGGCGCGAAACGGCGCGTTCGGTTGAATCGAAGTGCTCATAGATATCTCCCTTTGCATTGGATGCTTTACTGGGACAGAGTATGAGCGCTCATATGACCATCGTAAAATATACGTTTATAACAGTTTGATATAGATGCTTCCTATATCAGTCTGGACTGCCATAAAGAGACTTGAACTGTGCGGAGCACAGCAGCCTAGATATGCTGACGAATCGCGTCGATATAGGCCCGACCGTAGCGCGTGAGCGTCGTGTTCTTGCGCGTGATGATGCCAATCTCCATGTACTCGTCCACGTCGAGCGGAATCGAGATAATGCCGGGGCCGTTGAGCTCGTGGCTGATCACGCCCGAGCATACCGTGTAGCCGTTGAGGCCCATGGCCAAATTGAACAACGTCGCACGGTCGCGCACGCGGATATTTTTGCGACGCTCGAACGTCGAGGTCAGCTCCTCGGAATAGTAAAACGAGTTGTAGCTGCCCTGCTCGTAGGACAGGAACGGGTAGTCTTCCAGATCCTCGAGCGTCACGCTGGAGCGGTCCGCCAGCGGATGGTCGGCGCAGACGAAGACATGCGGCGTGGCGCAGAAGAGTCCTTCGAACACGAGCTCGTTGGCCACCAGCATGCGCTCGATGACCTCGCGGTTGTGCTCGGACAGATATAGGATGCCCAGCTCGCTTTTCATGTGCGCGACATCCTCGATAATCTCGTGGGTCTGTTCCTCGCGCAGGGTAAAGTCGTAGCGCGCGGCATCGAACTCGCGGATCACGTCGACAAACGCGTTGACGGCAAAGGAATAATGCTGGCAGCTCACACTAAAGTGCGGCACCTGCTCGGATGCGCCCTTGTACTTGCCCTCGAGCAGGTCGGCCTGGTCGAGTACCTGGCGCGCATAGCCCAAGAAGGTCTCGCCTTCCTCGGACACAATGACGCCTTTGTTGGTGCGCTCAAAGATGTGCACACCCATCTCGTTTTCGAGATCGCGAATCGACGCGGTAATCGAAGGCTGCGACACAAAGAGCCGGCGCGAGGCCTCGGTAATGCTGCCGCATTCGGCAACTTTGACGACATATCTGAGCTGCTGGAGCTTCATGGCTGTCTCCTTAGCTGTTAGTGGGATTCGCGTCGGCAGTACCCGGCAGGCGCATAAACGGCGGCATCTCCCCCGTCGCGGCGCAGGCGGCAATCTGATGCAAGACTCCGGCGACCGCATCATCCACCGCGGCGCCGATATGCCAGCGCGCGGCAGCCGTGACGGCCCCGTTGGCATTGGCGACTGCAACGGAGTTGGGAACGGCATCGATCATGGGCAGATCGTTATCGGAATCGCCAAATACGGCCACCTCGTCGGGCGTCAGGCTCAAGGCGCGCGCCAGCTCCAGCGCAGCGCAGCCCTTGTCCCAACCATCCGGAAGGATGTCGAACAGGCGCACTCGGTTGTTGGGAAACACAAGCGAGAGTTCCGGCACCTCAACGGCAACGCGCTCGCGTAGCTCCGCGAGCTCCTCACGCGAACGGGCACTCCAGATATTCGCCTTAAACACCGGCGCGCCATCGACGACGGGACGACACGGGGCCTCTTCGCCTTTGAGCCACGCATTGCCGCCCGACTCCATAGCGCGACGCACACGCTCGGGATTGCTCGTCACGCAATAGGCATCGTTGCCCCAAAAGTCATCGCCCAGGCTGTAGACTTTTAGAAATGTATCGTCGGTCTCTTGCTCCAGATAGTCAGCCAAACGCATCAGAGCATCGTTGTCGATTGCGCGCGAAGCGACTACTTCGCCGTCGACAAACATCACCTGGCCGTTACAGAACGCACCGGTCGAAAAACACTCGGAACGGTTTTTGAACATCCAGCCCATCGCGGACGGCTGACGACCCGAAACCGGGCCAAAGTGCAGACCCGCCGCCTGCATGGCATGAATACCCTCAATGGCGTAGTCGCTGGCGCCGTCATGCCCGGCTGGAATCAGCGTATCGTCCATATCGGTCAGCACAAGTTTGATCATAGAGTCCCCCAGTCATTTTCACCGCAACCATTGTAACGGTGCGCTAGTATAGGGAACAACAGATTCGATGCGGGAGTGCCGGCGGTGCAAACCACAAGGCTGAGAGGGCATGGGGCCCAATCCTTTGAACCTGTCAGTTAATGCTGGCGTAGGGAGCATGCCGCCTTTACAGGGGCGCTGTCTATGCACAGCGCCCCTTTTCTATGCCAAGGAGGCATGTGCAGTGATTGATTCGGAACAGCTTAAGCAAAATGTGGTCAAGGCCGTGGAGGAGATTCGCGTCACCAATCCGATGGCAGGCTCCATCACCAACACGGTGACGATCGACTTTGTCGCCAACGCGCAGCTCGCCGTGGGCGGATCGGCCGCCATGGTCTATCTGCCCGACGAGGGCGAGGCGCTCGTTGCCGGCGGCGGCGCCATCTATCTCAACATGGGCACGCTCTTCCCCATCTACGAGCAGACGATTCCCCGCGCGGCGAAGGCGGCACACGACGCCGGCAAGCCCTGGGTGCTCGATCCGGTTGGTCTAGGCATCGGCAGCCTGCGTACCCAGTTGGTAAACGAGCTCAAGCAGTATAAGCCCGCCATCGTGCGCGGCAACGCCTCCGAGATCATTGCGCTCGCTGGCCTATGGGGTCTTGAGGGCGAGGCGGCCGATCTGAGCCGCGTACGCGGTGTCGATACCACCGACACGGTAGACGCCGCCCGCGATGCCGCGGTGGCGCTCGCCCACTACACCGGTGGCGCCGTAGTCGTCTCGGGCGAAGTCGACCTGATCACCGACGGCACGACCGTGGCCAAGTCCCACGGCGGCAGCCCGCTCATGTCCAAGATCACCGGCTGCGGCTGCTCGCAGGGTGGCGTGCTGGCTGTGTATGCCTGCGCCGCCGATCCGTTTACGGCAGCCGTCTGCGGCACCGCCGTCTACAACGTCGCTGGCACGCGTGCTGCCGCCGTCGCCGATGCCCCGGCAAGCTTTAAGGTCGCCTTTATCGATGAGCTCTACCGCGCGAGCGCCCAGGACATCGCCGATAACCGACTCGAGCTCGAGGAGGCATAAGCCATGTCCGAGCCCGCAACCAATGCCGGTATGAACACGCTCGTCGCTGTGGCCATCGCCCCATGCGGCACCGGCGATGAGCTATCCGCCGAGGTCGCCGAGGTCGTGCGCGTCATTCGCGAGAGCGGCCTTCCCAACCGCACCACCTCGATGTTCACCGAGATCGAGGGCGACTGGGACGAGGTCATGCAGGTCGTGCGCGACGCAACCTTTGTGTTGGCGAGCAAGGGCATCCGCACCGAAGTCGTGCTCAAAGCCGATATTCGTCCCGGATTTACCGACACCATGACCGGCAAACTCGAGCGCATGGAAGCACAGATCAAAAAGCAGGAGGAAGCACGATGAGCATCCGCGACAACCTTGATATCTCGGCCTATCTGGTACTCGGCCCCGAAAACACGCTCGGGCGCCCCGTGGGCGATGTGGTGGCCCAGGCACTCGATGCCGGCTTTACCTGCATCCAGGTGCGCTCCAAGGTGGCAAGCGCCCGCGAGATCATTGCGCTGACCGGCGACGCCGCGCAGGCAATCGCTCAGGCCGGCAAGACCGGTCAGGTCGCCTTGCTGATCGACGACCGTCTGGACTGTGTGCTTGCCGCACGCGAGCAGGGTATTGCTGTCGACGGCGTGCACGTGGGCCAAAGCGATATTCCCGTCCAGGTCTGCCGCAAACTTTTGGGTCCCGACGCCATCGTGGGCCTTTCGGCCCGTTGCGAGGAGATGCTCGAGTACGTCAAGACCGCCGACATGAGCCTAGTCGACTACCTGGGCATCGGCCCGCTCCACGAGACTGAGACCAAGCGCGATTGCGGACGCGCAGCCGATGGCTCCATCATCACAAGGAGCTTTGAGGACCTGGCCGCACTCCACGCGGCAAGCCCCGTGCCCATAGTGGTGGGCGGCGGCGTTAAGACAGCCGACTTGCCGCAGCTTAAGGCCACCGGCGTCGACGGCTTCTTTGTGGTGAGCGCCGTCTGCAGCGCCGATGACCCCTACGCCGCGGCCAAGGAGCTTGTCGACACCTGGCAGCAGGCGTAAGTCTAGGCCGAGCAGTTGATTCGCAGCCTCATATCTTCAGCAATGGAAAGCGCATCCCAGTTTGGACGTCCATTCTGGGATGCGCTTTCCGTATGCGACCCTTACCCCGCCAGATACGCTTTCAGCGCAGGCAAGGTCACCTCCGCATCGTGGCGACCGACCTGGTAGATGCGCTCGAGCTCATCCGGTTCGCGGCACAGCGACGGCACCTTTACCGATTCGCTCGGCCGTACCACAAAGATTTCGCCGGCAGCCTCGCGACGTGCCAGGTCATCGAGCGTGGCATTGTAGACCTCATGCCGATGCTCAAGCGCTGCAACAAATTCCGGATAGTGACGGAACACGCGCCGCAGCATGGGCATCACGCTGTTGGGTTGCTTCACAAAGCCCGCCGGCTGCGTGAGTACCACGATATTGCGGTCATACCCCTGCGCAAGCAGCCAAGCGCTGGGAATAGAATCAGCCACGCCACCATCCAGATACTTATGCCCGCCAATAGCAACGGGACGCGTTGCCACGGGAATCGCCGATGACGCCCGAATCCACTCGATATCTCGCTCGTCGCCATAGGGCAGGTCGTGGTAGACGGCCTTGCCCGTCTCGATATCGGTACACACGCACGTAAACCGCATGGGGCAGGCGCGATATGTCTCCAGGTCGATGGGGTCGCGCTCGATGGGCACCTCGTGATAGGCAAAATCGGCATTGAACATGTCGCCGGTCCGCAACCAGCTTGCTACACCCGCATAGCGCTTATCGGCGCAATAGGCCTTGTTGTAGCGAATGGCGCGGCCGATCTGGCGCGATTTAAAGTTGTAGCCAAACGCCGCGCCCGCCGAGACACCCACCATATGGTCGCAGGTCAAACCGTGCTCCATCCAAACGTCGAGCACGCCCGCCGTATACATACCGCGGTAGCCGCCTCCCTCGAGTGCCAGCCCCACCGTGCGCGTCGTATCCGGCTGTGCCATGCGACCATCTCCGTTCCTGCGTTTTAAACCGGGACAAGTATACCCGTCAACATATATCGTCTCAGTCGCATTTTTATCGAACATCGCATCGTCGCGCTACCGCTTGTCGAATAATAGCCGCCCACAGCATGTGCACCCATATATAATTGTGCACTATTGTTTACACTACTCAGCTGTTATCAACAGCGAACATTAGCCGGCAAATTAACTCAACAACGCGGCAAGGCGGGGGCCTGGATACATGCAAAGCGCTGAGCAACGACGCGTGTACACAACGAGCCCGCCCGACGCAATCCGCCCCGACCTCAGAAAGTCGCTTAGAACATGGATACTGTCAGCAATTACACCGAAACGCTCGAAAAGACCGTCCGCGACCTTCTCGAACGGCAGGAGGATTTGATCAGGACTGCCTTTACCGACCAGCTTACCGGGCTTGGCAACCGTGGCGGCTTTGCCCGTTCCCTCGAGGAGCTCTGGGAGCAGGACGCCCCCGTTACCATGGCGTTCATCGATATCGACAATCTCAAGCACTGCAACGACGTCTTTGGGCATGACGAGGGCAACCGCTATATCTTGCAGGTAAGTCTCTATCTTAAGCTGTATATGAAGGTGGGCGAAGCGGCGTTTCGCATAGGCGGCGACGAGTTTGCCATCCTGTCTACGATTGCAACCGAGGACGACCTCGCCGAACGTCTGGAACACTGCCGAACGGTCCTGCTCAAAAACAACGATTCCGAGATGCCCCGCTCGTTTAGCTACGGAGTGTCACATGCCGACCCCGCCCTGGGCGAAGCTTCCAATCGCATGACGCTCGATGCCGACCATCGCATGTACGACTACAAGCTACGTTATGCCATGCACCTCGATCGACGCAATATCACTCAAGTCCACGCCGACGACTTCGAAATAAGCGATCGTATTTTCGACGCCTTTTCGATGCTCAACGAGGGCCGTTATTTCTTTATCGAGAACTTGGACAAACATCGCACCCTTTGGTCACAAGGTGCCTTGCGCGATCTTGGCCTTCCCTCGGAGCACATAGACAACTGTCGCGATTACTGGAAGACGCGCGTCCATCCTGACGACCTTGAGGCCTACATCACCGACATCGACCAAATCTATAACGACTCCAAACACCGTCGAGTTATGCAATACCGCGTACGCAATGCCGCCGGCGACTACGTCCTCTGCCGTGCTCGCGGGTTTCGTATCGACGGCGACGGAAATGTCCCCTCGCTCTATGTCGGCGAGATCGTCAACCACGCACTTGCCGAAACCGTCGACGCCGCCACAGGCCTCGGAACGCAGCGCATGTTGGTCAACGCCATCGATGCCTGCCGTCGCGACCGTTGCGAGACGGGGCTTATAGCGGTGCGCATTCGTGGCACGGCAAAGCTCAACGAGCTCTACGGGGCCGAGGCTGTCGACAACATGCTTGCCGAATACGCGGGCCGCATGCTGTCGATCACCCGTGGCAGGAGCCGGGTTTACCGTTCACGTAGCGTCCAATTCGTCGTGCTCAGCAACGATTTGGACCACGAGGCATTCGAGCAACTGACCCGCCATCTTAAAGAGGCCGTTTTCGCTCCTGTTCAAATCGCGGGCGACACCATTACTCCCGTCTGTCTTGTCGTCCCGGCCTTTTACGAGCACTTAACCCATCAAGCGACCGCCGTTTTAGGCGAACTCGAGCGTCGCCTTCGCACGGCCGGCGGGCTTGTTCCCAACGACAGTCTCCCCATGCCCGAGGCGGAGCGCAAAAGCGCCATCGCCGAACGCATCGACTCGCTCACGGGCCTCTATCGACCCAGCGAGTTTATGCGGCGCGCCAACGCATTTCTCGAGGCAAGGCGCGACGGCGCCTGGTGCATCGCCACGGTCGACATGGGCCACATGCGCCTGTTTAATGAATGGCACGGCCAGGCCGAGGGCGACCGCGTACTCGCCGATGTGGGCACGGTCCTCAAGGACATCGAGAATGCCGATATGGGCGTCGCAGGGTACTGGGGTCAAGATGACTTTTGCGTACTCATCCCCTTTAAGCACATCACCGTCCATCAAATCTACAACCGCGTTCGTGAGGCAGTAGCCAGGCATGATGACGGCGTAGGTTTTTGGCCGTCCATGGGCGTTTACCCCATCGACTCCAATGAGGAAATCACCATCGATGCGCAGGCAAAGGCCATGTTTACCAATCGACGCGCAAAAAACGACTTTAAGGAGCGCATTGCCATTTTCCGCCCCGAGGAATATGAGCATGAGGTTGCGTTCCACCGCACGCTAACCGAGTTCCAGTACGCGCTGTCAAATGGTCGCATCACGTACTATCTTCAGCCCCAGGTCGATATGAAAACTGGCGAGATTATTGGCGCCGAAGCACTCACCCGCTGGATTGACAAGGACGGCTCTCTCATTTCGCCCGTAACGTTTATCCCCACACTCGAGGAAAGCGGCTTTGTGGTGACACTCGACAAGTACATTTGGCAGGGTGTCGCCTCGTGGCTGCGCGAGCGCATCGATCGCGGTCTTCGTGTGGTTCCGGTCTCGCTTAATGTGTCGCGCGTGGATATCCTTGCCTGCGACGTTGCCGAACATATGGGGGCGCTTGCCGCCCAATACAAGCTACCGCCCGAGCTCATGCGCATTGAGATCACCGAGACGGCTTATACGGGAGACCCCGAGGCCGTGGACAAGCTGACAGCCGACCTGCACACCCGCGGCTTCTCGACCTACATGGACGATTTTGGCACCGGCCAGTCCACGCTCGCGATGCTCAAGAACGTCAACGTCGACGTCATCAAGCTCGACCGCACGTTTGTGCCCACCGACCGCGATCAAGGCCGCAGTACGCAGATCATTTCATCGATGCTCGAAATGGCGCAGTCGCTCCATCTGCCGGTCGTGGTCGAAGGCGTTGAGACAAATGAGCAGGCGAACATGCTACGACAAATGGGAGCCTGCCACGCTCAGGGCTTCCTCTACTACCGCCCCATGCCGGCAAAGGATTTTGAGGCATTGCTCGATGGTGGCAATAGCAACTGATACGCTCGCACGCAAAACGCCACCGCCGAAGGGGGCATTTGTCCCCATTGGCTAACTTATATCCCCAATTCAAGCCGAATTGGGGATATGATACAAACCGTTGTTCCGCCCAAGGAGGTTATCCATCATGAACGAGTCGTATCGCATGGGCGAGCAATCGATTATTGCCTATCTTCAGCGACTTGCGAATGGCATCTCGACCGCCGAACTCGATGTTGCCGCGCTGCCCGCTGGACTACGCGCCGTTGGTGAGCAACTGCAAAAGACGCATGCCATCCTGCAACAAGAGCGCCAGTTGCTCGAGAGCAACGCCTATATCGACCCGCTCACCAACTTGGGCAACCGCAACGGATTCGACCGTCACGTTGAGCAACTCTGGCACAAAGGCGACCCCTTCACCTGCGCCTATATTGACATCGACCATCTCAAACATTGCAATGATAGGTTTGGTCACGCCGAAGGCAATCGCTATATTCTGAGCATCTGCCGCACGCTCTCCGAAACCATGGAGCACGATGAGATGCTGTTCCGTATCGGTGGAGACGAGTTTGTGCTCATCTCGCCCTCCGCAAACGAGACCGAACTCGAGCAGCGCTTGGAGCAGGTACGTACCGGACTGATCGAGGCGAGCTCAGGTGGCAAGGCACCCATGATCGGCAGCTTTAGCTTTGGCTGCTCGCGCGTCGATCCACTTGCCGGCGACACGCGTCGCCAGATGACGATGGATGCCGATCGCAAGATGTATCGCTATAAGCTAATGCATCGTGTGCAGCAACCGAAAGACGATGACGCGCCGCAACGCCCAATCGTCGATCAGCTTCCCTGCAACGACCGGGTGTTCCAAGCGATTTCCATGAGCTCCGAGACGCGCTATCCGTTTATCCTCAATCTCGATACCGGAGAATCGCAATGGTCGGTTAACGCCGTGCGCGATTTTGACCTGACCTCCCAGCACCCTTTTGACTCAGTCGATATGTGGCTCGCCCGCGTTCATCCCGAGGACCGCGACAACGTACGCGCCGAGCTCGACATGGTGATAAACAGCACGTGGCACTTCCACTACATGCAGTATCGCGTAATGGATGCCACCGGAAAATACGTGCTTTGCGACTGCACGGGCTACCGCTTGGACGGCACCGATACCGAGCCCAGCATGTATGTGGGCATTATCGTCAACCGAAGCCTAGCGGATACGACCGACTCGGTAACGGGTCTGGGCGATGTCCACGCGCTGGTCAACGCTATTGGAGAGATGCGCCGCGTGGCGCGCGAGGCAGGCTTTATTGCCATTAAGGTCGACGATATCGCCGAGGTCAATGCCCGATTTGGATTCGATGCAGGCGACCGTGTACTCGCCGAAAGCGCCGCCTGCCTTATGGAATGCTCGCGCGGCAAGGGTCGCCTATTCCGCTCGACGGGGCCGACATTCGTGGCGCTTTTCGACGACTTTGATCCCGAAGAGACCGACTCGATCGCAGACGAAATCGAGCGGTTCCTGGGTTCTCCTGTGCTCATCGACTCGCTTGAATATCAGCCACCCATTCGTGTGGCGACGCTTCATCTGGACAGCGTTGACCGTCAGCCCGTTTCCATTTTGAACGAGCTCAAAGCGCGGCTTATAGAGGCGCCGCAAGTACCGGGCACCAAGCTGGACTAGCGTCGTGGGGCGCATGATGGTTATTTTCCGATCTCAGGCGAACACATTGAGCAAATAGGTCGTACCCACAGTTAGCCGAACGCCCCTGCAGTCCCTCCCAGGGCCCGGGGGCACCGTTTTCGATACTCTTGGTTTCCTTTACCCGATGCAAATAAGTGCTCAACAACATAAAACCTATCCCCCGCCACGGATATGCCGTCGAGTAAATCTGTTAAGCCAACCCTATCAAATTCTTTTGACAATTGGCTGTATTGGTCCATTTTGTCGTCCATCCCGCTTCCGCTGGCTATCGCCTCATAAACACAAACCTAACGAGCCGCACGAACGACAAAGAGGCCAAGCTGAACAGAAGTAGAACCAAAACTTCAAAAACACTGGTATTCCAATCGCGTACCCAGCCCTCTACCGCCCACAAGAAAAACAGCAGCCCCATCCATAACGTCACAGAAGAAATCAACTTTGCGTAAGGGCATATATCAATCCCGCTCTCCCTTTTTGTGACATCATATCCAGCAATTGAGCTGAGCCATCTTCCTCTTCTGTATTGGATTGAAAGAAGAATCAGGGCAATCGAAGTTATCAAACAGACAGCATCCTCTGTTTCCATAGAACTTCCTTTGCTTTCCGTCCTAGCTGCGCGTTCACAATCGAATCAAACCAAGTGTGAATTACTCGATAGCAGCCGCCTTAGTATAAATCATAGCCTCCGCAGCAGCCCGCCTTCCAAGACCTCAAAGCTCACCATCGAGGGCGACCCGCCCAGACCCCTTACAATCTGCTCGCACGAGGCCCCGCACTCCAACATCCTCTGGACCGTATCCCGCACGTACCTGGTGAGCGAGCCTGCCGTGGGCCCTCGGAGCCGGCATCGCGCCCCACGCCATCCGCCCGCTCATGCGATAATCCTCTGCATAAGTCATCGACAGCAGAGGGAGTTTGTGATGAAGGTTCTTTTAGTCAACGGTAGCCCCAAGGCAAACGGCAACACCGCTCGCGCGCTTGCCGAAGTCGCCGAGCAATTGCATGCCGAGGGTATCGATACCGAGGTGTTCCAGCTGGGCGCCAAGCCCATTCGCGACTGCATTGGCTGTGGCCGGTGCGGCAAGCTCGATTACCGCTGCACCTTTGACGACGACGTGGTCAACGAGCTCATTGCCGCCGCCGAGCAGGCAGACGGCTTTGTCTTTGGCTCGCCCGTCTATTACGCGCACCCCAGCGGCCGCATCCTCTCGGCCCTCGACCGCGCGTTTTATGCT
Organism: uncultured Collinsella sp.; assembly: GCA_959027945.1. Classification (GTDB taxonomy): domain Bacteria; phylum Actinomycetota; class Coriobacteriia; order Coriobacteriales; family Coriobacteriaceae; genus Collinsella. The sequence goes on along the minus strand of CAUFRO010000026.1, from coordinate 5,454 downwards.
GGCAGCAAGGCCTTTGCGCACAAGCCGGGCGCCTCTGTCGCCGTTGCCCGCCGCGGCGGCACGTCGACCACGTTCGATGTACTCAACAAGTACTTCACCATCAACCAGATGCCCGTAGTTGCCTCCACCTACTGGAACAACGTGTTTGGCCGCGTGCCCGGCGACGCCGATGGGGATGCCGAGGGCCTTGCCACCATGCGAAACATCGGTAAAAACATGGCCTGGCTCCTGCGTTGCATCGAGGCAGGCCAGGCCGCCGGCATCAACGCACCCGAGGCAGATCGCGCAACGACCAACTTCATTCGTTAGAACGGCGGGACCATGAATATTCAAATCTTCGGGACTAAGAAGTCCTTCGATACCAAGAAGGCCCAGCGCTATTTTAAGGAGCGCCGCATTAAGGTGCAGTTTATCGACCTTAAGGAAAAGGAGATGAGCAAGGGCGAGCTCACGAGCGTGATGCAGGCGGTCGGCGGCATCGACAAGCTACTCAATCCCAAGGCCAAGGACGAGGAGACACTCGCGCTCATCCAGCACCTCACCCCTAGCCAGCGCTTCGACAAGTTGCTCGAAAACCAGCAGGTTCTAGCCGAGCCCATCGTTCGCAACGGCAAAAAGGCCACCGTCGGCTATTGCCCCGATGTATGGGGAGCCTGGGAGTAGCTTGTGTTATTTGCCGGCGCATGGGTATAAGAGCAGGCGTTTGGCATAAGATTTAACTGTAAGCCATGTCTAACAAAGGAGGGTACATGCCCAACAAACCCGTGAAGATCATCATGCTTACCGGATACCTCGGTGCCGGCAAGACCACGCTGCTCAACCATATTCTCGCCAACGACGGTGGCATCCGCGCCGCCGTCATCGTCAACGATATCGGCGAGATCAACGTCGACGCCAGCCTCATCGCCGATGGCGGCCTTTCCGAGACCGACGACCTCATCCCGCTCACCAACGGCTGCATCTGCTGCACGCTTTCGGACGACCTCGCCAACCAGCTGCAGGGCATCGCCGATTCGGGCAACTTCGACTACATCATCATCGAGGCATCGGGCATTTGCGAGCCCATCCCCATCGCCTACACCATCTCGAGCTTTTGCGACGAGGCCAAGGTGGGCGGCGAGCCCAAGCTCGCGCTCGACAACATTGTGGCCGTGGTCGATTGCGCCCGCATGTATGACGAGTTCAACGGCGGCCGCGACCTGCTGGCCGAGGATATCGACGAGGATGACATCGAGAGCCTGCTCATCCAGCAGATCGAGTTCTGCTCCACGCTGATCCTCAACAAGACCGATACCGTGAGCCCTGAGCAGATCGCCGAGCTCAAGGCCATCGTGCGCAGCCTGCAGAAGGACGCCGTGATTGTCGAGGCTCAAAACGGCGAGGTTCCCATGGAGGAGCTGCTCGATACCGACCGCTTCGACTTTATGCGCGCCTACAACTCCGCCGCCTGGATCGAGGCCATGGAGCATCCCGAGGAGCACGACGACCCCGAGGTGCTCGAGTACGACATCGAGACCTTTGTGTACTCGCGCCGCAAGCCGTTTGACCTGCAGAAGTTCACCGATTTTGTTGAGCAGGAGTGGCCCGACGAGGTCATCCGCGTCAAGGGTCCGCTGTGGCAGACCGGCGATCCGGACATGTGCTACATGTTTGAGCAGGCTGGTCACCAGATGCGTCTGATGGAGAACGGTCTGTTCGTTGACTCCGCGCCCGAGGGCGAGAAGCAGAAGATCATCGACGAGAACCCCGAGATCATGCAGATTTGGGACGACGAGACGGGCGACCGCATGACGAGCCTGTGCATCATCGGCCGTCACATGGACAAGGATGCGCTCATCGCCTCCCTCGATGCCTGCCTGACTGACTGGCACCGCGCCTAGGTTTATCCAAGCGGGCATTTTTCCGCTACGTAACCGCCTAACCACCACGAAGGTGCCTGTCCCCTTCGTGGTGGTTTTTCGTTCTATGCCAAGGAGATTCATGTTCAACATTGTGCTGTATGCGCCCGAGATTCCGGCCAATACGGGCAATATCGGCCGCACCTGCGTGGTCACCGGCACCCGCCTGCATCTGGTGGAGCCGCTGGGGTTTTCGCTCGATGACAATACGGTACGTCGCGCCGGCCTGGGCTACTGGCAAAACTTGGACGTGACGACCTATGCCGGCTGGGAGGATTTCCTTGCGCGCAACGGCCTCTCCCCCGCTGACGAACATCTGCATCTGCTGACCAAAAAGGCACGCCGCACCTATGCGCAGAGTACCTACCGCGATGGAGACTACTTGGTCTTTGGCAGCGAGAGCTCGGGCATTCCCGAGCCACTGCTTGCCGCGGCGTCCGAGCGCTGCGAGCGCATCCCGATGCTGCGCGATTGCGACTCGCTCGATAACGCCGAGGCTTGGGAAGCTCACGAGGAATCGCTGGGGCATACCCAGGACAGCCACGAGGCCATCCTTCAGCAGGATATCTGCGGCAACTTCGTCAATCCGGACGACTACCGCATCAGCGCACTCAACCTCTCCAACAGCGCCGCCATCGTCCTCTACGAAGCCCTGCGCCAGACAGGCTTTCCGGGAATGTGACAAAGGAACTGTCCCTTTGTCACATTCAAGCGCCACGCCGATGACACACACGCCTAATTGATGCTCTAGATAAAGAGCCCTCACTTTTAATCAGAATTAACTAAAGTAAAATAAAGTTAAACGGCGGTGTGAAAGGAGAGCCGTGTGAAATATCTCGAGAACCCGTTTACCCCTAGCTTTGGCGAGGTTCCTGCCCATCTCGCTGGCAGACAACAGATTATTCGGGATTTGGACCGTGCCTTCTTGAGCCAGCGCAGGCGCCCAGAATTGACCTCGATTTTCTCAGGCGCGCGTGGAACCGGTAAAACCGCTCTCATGTCGTCGCTCGCGACAAGGGCGGAATCCCACGGCTGGATAGCCGTAAAAACGACCGCGCTCCCGGGAATGCTTGAGGAAATCGAGTTCGGGGCGAAACGTGCCGCAGGCCATCTCATCGACCCGTCTCACAACTTCGAAGTCACCGGTCTCGGAATTGCACCACTCGGCAGCATCGAGGTCAATCGCGTTCGCGATGCCTCAACCTGGCGTTATCGCATGAGCGACATCATCGACCAGCTCAACGAGGCGGGCACCGGTCTGCTCGTCACGGTTGACGAGGTGGACCCGACACTCGACGAGATGATTCAGCTCGCAGCGACGTATCAGCACTTTGTGACCGACGGGAAACGCGTCGCGCTGCTCATGGCGGGACTTCCCAACAACGTATCAACGCTACTGAACCACAAGACGGTCTCGTTCCTTCGCCGCGCCCAACAATATCATCTGGGTCGCATTGCCGACTATGACGTACGCGAAGCCTTGATTCGCACAATCCAGGAAAACGATCGCCTGGCAGACGCTGAGGGAATCGATAGAGCCGTTCGCTCGATCTCTGGTTTTCCCTTCCTATTGCAACTCGTAGGCTACCGTGCCTGGGATCTCACAAGCGATTCGAAGGAAATCTCGTCGCGCGACTTTGACCTGGGAATCAAAATCGCGCGCGACGAGATGGACGACCGAATCCTCGCGGCAACCTATCGGGAACTCACTGCGGAGGACAAACGATTCCTCATCGCCATGCTCGACGACGAGGAAGAGTCCACCACCGCTGACCTTGTCGAGCGCCTTAAGCGTTCGCCGCAGCAGGTCTCCCGCTACCGACGCCGCATGATAGATGCCGGCATCATCGGAGAACGAGGACGAGGGCTCGTCGCATTTGAATTGCCATTCTTCCGCGACTATCTCGCGGCTCAATGCGTGAAATAGGCATCAATGAGGCAAAGGGGCTGTCCCTTTGCCTCATTGTCTATAGATAGCGGCCGGTAATGCTCTTGGAGCAGGCCACGATGTCGCCCGGCGTGCCAGCGCAGACGATTTGCCCGCCGGCGTCGCCACCGCCCGGGCCCATGTCGATCACGTAATCGGCGTTACGGATAAGGTCGAGGTCGTGCTCGATCACGATAACCGTGGCACCCTTGGCAACAAGGCCGTCGAACACACTCAGCAACACCTGAACATCGAGCGGATGCAGGCCGATCGTAGGCTCGTCGAATACGAACACGGCATCATCCTGCACACGGCCCATCTCGCTCGCGAGCTTAAGACGCTGAGCCTCCCCGCCCGAGAGCGCCGGCGTGGGCTCACCGAGCGTGAGATAACCCAGGCCCAGGTCATGCAAGGTCTGTAAGCGCGTCTGAACCTTCTTGAGTCCCAGTGTGGCGTCGATGGCTTCGTCCACACTCATGTCCATGAGCTGCGGCAACGTAAGCAGACTCCCGTCCTTGCCCTCGCGATGGATATGCGAGGCAGCCTCGGCGTAGCGCGAGCCACGACATGCCGGGCAGACGATCTCGACGTCGGGCAAAAACTGCACGTCGAGCGATATCGAGCCCGTACCGTCGCACGTAGGGCAGCGCAAAGCGCCAGTGTTGTAGCTAAAGGCGCCCGCCTTGTAGCCGGCTGCCTTGGCCTCGGGCGTACGGGCAAAGGCGCGGCGCAGCTCGTCATGAATGTCGGCATAGGTCGCTACCGTCGAGCGCACATTGGCGCCGATGGGCGTGGCGTCAATCAGGTTGGCGCGGACAATGCCTTCGGCATCGACCCAACGCACGTGCCCTGGCAGGCGCTCGCCAGCTGCCTGCGCCTTAAGCGCCGGAATGAGCGTCTCGAGCACCAACGTCGTCTTGCCCGAACCCGAAACGCCCGTCACCGCGACGAGACGGCCGCGTGGAATATCGACTTCAAGCGGCTTGACGGTATGGATGGCATTAGTTGCCATGCGGATGTGGCCCTGATCAAACATTTCCTCGTCAGTCACCTGCGGGCGCAAGCGCTTGGGATCTGCGCGCAAAAACGGCGCGATACGGCTGCCCTGCGATTGCTCCACCTCGTCTACCCTACCAGCAGCGATCACATTGCCGCCGCCTGCTCCGGCAACGGGACCCATCTCGACCAGATAGTCGGCTTCCGCCAGTACGCGCGTATCGTGGTCGACAACAACCACGGTGTTGCCGTCATCCACCAGATCGCGCATCACGCCTACCAAGCCGTCGACATTGGCAGGATGCAAGCCGATCGAGGGCTCATCCAGTACATAAAGCACGCCCGTCGATCGGTTTCGCACCACGCGGGCGAGCTGAACGCGCTGACGCTCGCCCGTGGAGAGCGTGGCGCCGGCGCGATCGAGCGAAAGGTAATCGAGACCTAGATCGACCAGACGACGGGCCGCACCCAAAAATGAATCGCAGATATCCGTCGCCATGGGCCGCATCTCGGCCGGCAGGGATGCGGGCACCCCGCGCACCCACTCAACCGCATCACCCAGCGTCATGGCCGCGGCCTGCGCCAGATTGATACCGCGCACCTGGGGCTGGCGCGCAGCCTCGGAGAGACGCG
>CAUFRO010000025.1 GCA_959027945.1 uncultured Collinsella sp. | reverse complement strand
TCGTCAAATCACAATTTGTCGAGATGTTCGATAAGCCTGGCATTCCGATAAAACATCTTGAAGACATAGCTGATATTCAGGGCGGGATTACAAAGAACAAAAAACGAGAAGCCATGAAGTTGCAGCTTCCATACCTTCGTGTCGCCAATATTCTCCCCAATGAACTTGACCTAACGGAAGTGAAGACCATTGGACTGACGGAACAGGAGTATGAAGCCGTTAGGCTAATATCCGGCGACTTGTTAATTGTTGAGGGTAATGGCAGCGATACACAAATAGGAAGATCGGCAATTTGGAATGGTCAAATTGATCCTTGCGTCCATCAGAATCACCTAATCCGAGTTCGCCTAAGAGACGAGGCCCTCCCGCTTTATGTTCAAACTTTCTTGTCGTCCTCCGAAGGAAGGAGACAAATCATGGCTAAAGCGGTCAATACCTCAGGTTTACACACCTTAAGTACCAGGAAAATTCGATCAATTGAGATTCCTGTGCCTCCGTTTTCCCTCCAGAGAGAATTCGCTGACTTCGCCACTTCGATCGACAAATCGAAATTTGCCGTACAAAAGGCCCTCGATGAGCTAAACGCCACGACGAAGAAAATCTTGAACCAGGAGTTAGGGCTCGGAAATGTTTAACGAGGACAACACCATCGAGCAAATGAGCGTCGAGGCGCTTGCCAGCCTTGGCTGGAGATACGTGGCTGCCGAAGACCTCCCGCGCCGCCATGCCGACGTCATGGTCGAGCCCATGGTCAAGGACGCCCTCATCAGGCTTAACCCGGAGATTGCAGAAGACCCCGATCGCGCCGACGAGATCATCTACCGACTCAGGGCCCTCATTCAGTCCACAAGTCCGCAGAACCTGGTCTCCACCAACGAGCGGTTCAAAAAGCTCGTCATCGAGGAGAACTCATTCCCCTACGGCAAAGACGGACGCATGGTCCCCATCCGCTTCTTTGGCACGGCGGCGGACGGCGATCTTGACAAAAACGAGTACATCGTCACCAACCAGTGGGTCTACCCCCAGGAACAGGGCGGCAAGCGCCTCGACCTCGTCCTTCTTGTCAATGGATTTCCGCTCGTCATCGGCGAGCTCAAGACGCCGGTGCGCGATTCGATAACCTGGCTCGACGGCGCTGGCGACATCGCTAAATATGAGAAGAGCATCCCGCAGATGTTCGTCTGTAGCGCCATCAACTTCGCCAGCGAAGGAAAATGCTATCGCTACGGGTCGGTGAACATGCCTCCCGAGATGTGGGGACCCTGGCATGAGGGCGACAAGAAGAGCGAGGGCACACTTGCCGACGTCAAGAGAAGCATGGCATCCATGCTCACCCCCTCGAACGTCATGGACATCTTCCAGTTCTTCACGCTCTTCGCCACCGACAAGAAGCATCGACGCATCAAGCTGATCTGTCGCTACCAACAGTTCGAGGGCGCGAACCTCATCGTGGACCGCGTCCGCGCAGGATACCCGAAGTGTGGCCTCATTTGGCATTTCCAGGGCTCAGGAAAGTCACTGCTCATGGTATTCGCCGCCCAGAAGCTGCGCATGGTCCCCGAACTCAAGAACCCGACCGTCGTCATCGTGGATGACCGAATCGACCTCGAGACCCAGATCACAGGGACCTTCAACGCATCCGATATCCCCAACCTCGCAAGCGCCGGCAGCAAGGAGGAGCTTGAGTCCTTCTTCAAGCAGGACATGAGAAAGGTCCTCATCACCACCATCTTCAAATTCGGCGAGGTTGCGGGGACGCTCAACGAGCGCGAGAACATCATCCTCATGGTCGACGAGGCGCACCGCACCCAAGAGGGCGACCTCGGCGAGAAGATGCGACTCGCCTTGCCAAACGCCTTCTTCTTCGGCTTGACCGGCACGCCCATCAACCGAACCGACAAGAACACGTTCCACACCTTCGGTGCCAAAGAGGACAAGTCCGGCTACATGAGCCGCTATTCCTTCGCCGACTCCATCCGCGACCACGCCACATTGCCGCTCCATTTTGAAACCGTTCCCGTCGAGCTCCACGTCAACCAAGAGGTCGTGAACGCCGCCTTTGACGAAATGACCCGAGACCTCAGCAAAGAGGACAAGGCGGAACTCACCAGGCGCGTCAAGATCGAAGCCGTCATGAAGGCCCCCGACCGCATTCACAAGGTGTGTGAACACATTGCCAAACACTTCAAATCGAAGGTTGAGCCCGACGGCTTCAAGGCGCAGGTAGTCTGCTACGACCGAGAGTGCTGCCTGCTGTATAAGGAGGAGCTCGACAAGCTCTTGGGCGCTGATGCAGTCACCATCGTCATGGACACGAACAACGACAAGGAGGACCGGTACAAGGCATATCGTCGCGATCGCGATGCCGAAGAAAAGCTCCTTGACCGTTTCCGCGACCCGGACGATCCACTCAAGATTCTCATCGTCACTGCAAAGCTGCTCACGGGGTTCGATGCGCCCATCCTGCAAACTCAGTACCTTGACAAGCCCTTGCGCGACCACACGCTGTTGCAGGCAATCTGTCGAACCAACCGCGTCTACAACGACAAGAAGACATTCGGTCTCATTGTCGACTATATCGGCCTCTTCGACAACGTCGCCAAGTCTCTGCACTTCGACGAGGCCGAGGTGCAGAAGGTTATAACCAACATCGACGAGGTAAAGGCCGAGCTACCCGGGCTTATGCATTGCTGTCTTGAGTACTTCTCAACGGTCAGAGACCGCCGCAGCGCGGATTGGGAGTCCCTTCTCGAAGCTCAACAATGCCTGCCAACGACAAAGGTGAAAGACCAGTTTGGGGCCGACTTCTCGGTCTTGAACAGAGCGTGGGAAGCCCTTTCGCCCGACGCATGTCTCAATCCCTACAAGCCCGATTTCATCTGGCTCTCGCAGGTCTACGATTCCGTGAGACCGGTAGACAATCGCGGGAAGCTCATCTGGGCAGCGCTCGGGCCCAAGACAATCGAGCTCGTGCACGAGAACATCACCGTCGAGAGAGTCCGAGACGATGACGACATCCTTGAGCTCGACGAGGACATGATCGAGCACTTCATCAACGACAAGAGCAATACCGAGAAGATCACGCGTAAGCTGGAGATAGATCTCGTCGCCCGAATCCGCAGGCACGATAAGAATGGCAAGTTCCAGAAGCTCGGCGAGCGCCTGGAGGACCTGAGGGAACGTCACGAGCAAGGTCTCATCAACAGCGTCGAGTTCCTCAAGATGCTCATCGACCTCGCCAAAGAAGCACGAGCCGCCGAAAAGGAAGTCGTGCCCGAGGAAGAGGAGGACAAGGGAAAGGCTGCTCTCACTGAGCTCTTTAACGGCATCAAGAACGGCGACACGCCTATCATCGTCGAGAACATCGTCAATGACATTGACGAGATCGTTAAGATAACTCGCTTCGACGGCTGGCAAGCTACCACGGCTGGCGTGAAAGAGGTTAAAAAACAGCTCCGTGCCATTCTGTGGATGCGCTATAAGCTCAAAGACCAGGCTCTTTTTGATAAGGCGTATTCGTATATCGAACTCTACTATTAGGTAACAGAAGACAGAGTTCTAGGGACGCTCCGCATTAACCATTTCATAGGATGTGGAGCGTCCCAATTTGAACGAGTAACGTCTTGCGATGGGCGAATGCTGCAGTCCCAATGGCTCGATAACCTTTTCTTAGTCTGGTGTTTAAGTCTTCACTAGAAGCCATCCACACTTTGTAGTTAATTGGTTCCTTCTTCACAGGCGAAACGACAATATTGTCTGCCCCGCCTACCTCCCCTCCGCCTTCAGCTTCAGCAGCAGATCGCTCAGCTCGGGGCACTTACTGGAGAGACGCGTCTGGGTTCGCTCGCCCATGCCCCATCGCTGGCGGATCACCTGGGCGCGCGGGCTCACGTGATAGCTCCCATCTATCACCTGCTTGAGCAACCTGGCGGTCACGCGTGCGTCGGCGAGGGCGCTGTGAGCGTGACCGGTCGACTCATCAAAATCGACGCCAAACCACGTTGCCGCGTCGTCCAACGAGACACATCCATGGCTGCCCACGTCCATAATCGAGGTGTAAAACGCCTGCAGGTCGGCCCAGTCCACGGGAAAGCCAGCAAGGTCGATGCGTTTCGCCCCGCACTCGGTCAAAAGCTGTCGGCGGTCCGCCCCGCTCCAACAGACCACTTGAGCGGAGTAGCGACCAATCCACTCGCTGAGCCTTTTGATCACCATGTAGAGCGGATCGGCCATCGCGGTATCCACGGCCAATATTCCCGTGAGCTCGCGGACGGGATACGCAACGCCTTCGGCATATTCCGTCTGCACAAACTGCGAGAACTCGCCCATCACGTTGCCGCGGTTATCGAGCTTGACGGCGCCGACCTCGATAATCTCGTTGCGCAGTCCACGGCGCTGGCGCTGCTTTGGCACCGGCGCAAACTCAAAGTCGAGCACAATCTGGCGCGCAAAATTCGTCGTATCGATAGCCAAGATACCCGACGTCTTTTTGTCTGGCACGGTCAGGGCCTTTCTCCGTCAACTGCCACTCGGTACATAGACGGCTAGATTGCCGTAAGGATAAGCGCCCGTGCGGACACAAAAGCGGGGCGCAATGCCATGCGCCGGGCACGCGTCATACAGGCGACCCCAAGAGCGCCGTCCGCTCTATTCAAATGCATGTGAAATAGATTTAGGCCCGGTGACTTGAATCAGCGGTCATCCCGGGCCCATCAGAGCTCGTAGAGCTCTTAATTGCTTTGGTCTCGCCCTTCATAGCGTTTGTCGGGCTTTCTGAGGCACTCAAGCAGCGTTCGAAGCATAACACGCACTGCCATTAAGGCATTGACCCCTCGACCTAAGCAACGGCGCTGCCCAGCTCCACTCTACTTGGGCTGCCGTTAACTTAATTCTATCTGTGAGCATCGGGTTTACCAAATGGATTTTCGGTAATGGAAGTACGACGCCCCGCAAAACCACTACGCCCCAAGTGCCGCCATGGGAATCACCGCCACGCCGTCGTCGCGTGTGTAGGCAATGCTCCCCTTTCCAACCACGACCGCCAAAAACGCCGGCGCGGCATTCTGGGCGGCAGGATTGGAGAGCACTTTCCTCTCCAGCGCCTTGAGATTTCTCGCTCCATCGTCTGCTTTCGCATCACTCAGCTTGACCTCGATGGCTCCCCAGCGCCCGTCGTGCTCAACGATCAGATCGACCTCAAGGCCCTTCTCATCTCGGAAATAATGGACACTGTTGTCGACACCGCCGTAGGTGGAAAGGAACACGCGCACGTCGCGCAGGACGAGATTCTCAAAGAGCATCCCCAGCGTTTGCATATCGCCAAGCAGCCGCTCAGGGGTAGCCCCCAGCAACGCCGCCGCAAGTGACGGGTCACAGAAGTAGCGCTTGGGGCGCACGCGAACGCGGGCCTTCGAGCGCATGGGCGGCTCCCATCCGCACAGGTCCTCGGTCAGCTTGAGCCTGTTGAAGAGGTCCAAGTACGCAGCGATGGTCCTCTCGTCGGGGCCCGCCTCACCGTACGAGGCGTCCTTTACGAGCGTCTTGTACGTGACAGCCTGGCTCTCGTTCATGGCAAGAGCTCGCAAAAGGCCGTGTGCAAGCTCGGGCGACATGCCCTCGTCCAGCACGTTGACGTCGAGCACCGAGTGCACGTACTGGCTTGCCGTCTCTCGCGCAAGATCTTCCGAAAGCCCAAGATTTGCAGGCCAACCGCCCCTGCAGCACCAGCGGGCGACGTCATCCACCGTGCTCTCGCGACGCTGAGGGGCAAAATCCTCGCCCTTAAAGAGGCTTGCCAGTGACACGAGCGGCTCGCCGTCGCCCGACTCACACAGGGCCATGGGGCGCATTGACAGACGGGCGATCCTACCCGTGCCGGAATGACGAACATGGCTGCGCTCCTCGCTTTTGAGCGCGGTCGAGCCCGTGAGCAAAAGTGTCCCCCGTTCGTTGCCGCTCGCGTCCACGAAACGCCGGGCGGCATCCCAAACCTCGGGCACCTCCTGCCATTCATCGACCAGGTGTGGCGCATCGCCGATGAGCGCCAGGCTTGGGTCGACCTCTGCCGCCGCACGCTGCGCAGGCTCATCGAGCCTGGAGACGCTCGCCGAGCGAGAGAGCGCCGTCCAGGTCTTGCCGCACCATTTGGGGCCGTTGATCTCCACACAGCCAAACGCCCGCATAAGGGTGTCGAGGCGCTCCTCTATGAGCCGGGGCCTATATCCCTTTTGGGTCAATCTCTTTGGTGCATCCATAGACGGCCGTCCCTCTCTATCACGCGATATGCGAAATTACGCCATTCTCAATGCTGATTTTACGCTACTTTCAATGTAGTTTTTACGCCATGACAGATGTAGTTTTTACGCCATTTTCATTGAAGGTTTTACGCTTGGCATCCTTAGCGCGACCCATTCCGAGCATCACATCAGAGCGTGCTTGGTTATCTCCGCTCGCACATCTCGGCAAACGAAATCAGCTTGGCATCTCCCCTGCTCGCCGCAGCTTCCTGACATCCTTGCGTAAAGCCTCGCTTCGAGAAGATCGCATAGCTTTTGTGCTGCCGCCTAAAGAGCTCGCTTCGATGCACGAGCTTTTGCAGCACGTCTTCGCCCACCGGTTCATTGCGCCATTTGCACTCCGCAAACAGAGCAGTGCTCTCGCCATCGTCAACAATCAAGTCGATTTCTTCCTGCGTATGCGTGCGATTATCCGTCCCCCACCAGCGCCCGACGCTCGCCGGAACCACATCGAGCTGGCCCGCGCGCGCGAGTTCGTACACGTATTGTCTGCATATAAGCTCAAAGACCGTACCCATGTAATCCGATACGTGTGGCTCAATGCGCTTATACGCCATCTCGGCCATATCGTTTTGAATCAGCCCGATGTTCTGCGGAACAAACTTGTACCAGAACCTAAACATCTGATCGCTCAGCAGATACACGGCTCGCTTATTACTCGTCTCGTTTAGGGGCAGCTCGCGCTCGACAATCCCAAGCGACGCCAGCTTATCCACATAGCTCTTTACGTTGCTCGCAGGGATTCCCGTAGAGCTCGCAATCTCCGAGATCTTCGAGCGCCCCTGAGCAATTGCTTGCACGATCGCATCATATTGCTCGGGATTGCGGCACTCCTGCAATAGCAGGTTACTCGGCTCCTCAAAGAGATAGCCCGTAGGAGTAAGAAAAAGACGTTTGATGTTGTCCTTGAGCGGTGCGGCAGGATCGACTTTCTCGATATATGCAGGAATGCCACCCGTCATGCCATAGCAAACTGCAGCGTCTTCGCGACCCATGCTCTGCCACAGGCCGAGGGTCGTCATAAAATCGAGCGGCATGATCTTAAACTGGGCCGTACGCCTACCGTATAGCGGACTCTCGTAGCCCAACACCTGCTCTTCCATAAACGAAAGCGACGACCCGCACAGGATAAGCATAAGCTTGGTCTCTTTGTACAAGTGATCGATCTTGTCTTGCAGCAACGAGCTGATCTCGGGATTCGATTGGGCGAGATAAGGATACTCGTCGATCACGACAATCAAACGTTCCGTACGAGCCATGGTAGCCAACGCATCGAACGCCTCGTCAAAACTACGAAACGACACGCCAGCAACACCAACGGAGCCCGCAAGTATCGCCTGGCTAAAGCCATGCAGGTTTGCCTCTGCATTGGTACGACGAGCTTGAAAGTAAATAGCCTTCTTGCCTTGGATAAACTCTGTGATAAGACGCGTTTTGCCCACGCGACGGCGGCCGTAAATCACAGGCATCTCAAAGGAGCCCGTGCCATACAGTCGATTGAGCTCGGACATTTCCACTGTTCTTCCGATAAACATAGGGCCATCCTTCCTTTGCGTTATAGCTAGCTATATTATACCTTCCTATAATATAGCTAGCTATAACGTAATTCGACAAGCGGCGCACACGAAAGGGGCGGTACACCACCGCACGTGGACCGTTCCGGAAAATGCATCCCGTTCTGGAGCCAAAAACTGGGCCGTAGTTTCCGCCAAGCATCCCATCCGTTCATCCCATTCTGAGGCTTGAATCCGGAACACAGTTTCCGCTCCAAGCAAAAGGCCCCGGCTCGCGATGGAGCTGGGGCCAAAGGTGCAGCATATACAGTTGGTGTTGTGCGCGAACAGCCCATCAGCAATGCCGTCCGCGCTCTACCCTACCCGCGGTGACGGGCGCGGCTGTACGGCGTATCCACCATGGGCAGATCGGGACGCAGCTTGCCGTCAAACGCGCGGTAAGCGTTCTGTACGGCGGGCGCCGTGGGGATCGTTGCGATCTCGCCAATGCCCTTGCCGCCGTATGCCACGGGCAGCAGCTCGTCCTTCTCCACGTAGATGGCGTGGATATCCGGGATCTCGGGCGCACGGAACAGCCCGAGCGTACCGTACCTGGCCTGGGGCACGCAGTCCTTGAGCGGCCAGTCCTCGGTAAGCGCATAGCCCATACCCATGAGCACGCCGCCTTCGATCTGACCCTGGATGGAGATGGGGTTGACCACCTTGCCGGAATCGTGTGCGGCATAGACCTCGCTCACGCGGCCGTCATCATCCAGAATGACCACATGTGTGGCAAAGCCGTAGCAGATGTGGCTCTTGGGGTTGGGAACATCCGCACCCAGCTTGTCGGTCGGCTCCAGGTACACGTAGCCAAACTCGCATCCCTCGAGCGCCTTGATGGCGGTCGCGGGATCCTGAGGATGCATACCTTGGCCGGCGACGAGCTCCTGAGTGCGCAGCTGATAGGCGCAGCCGTCGTCATACTCGATCTTGACGCCGTCACCATGCGCGCTCACAGGAGCATCGGGTGCATGCTTGCCGGCCTCGATGTCAAGCATGGCGTCGCGCAGCAGGAAGGCGGCGCCGCGCACGGCCTCGCCGGTCACGACCGTCTGACGCGAGCCAGACGTGGTGCCGGAGTCGGGCGCGTTCTCGGTGGAACACTCGCCATTGGCAATGCAGCTCAGCGGCAGGCCACATGCCTCGGCAACGTCCTGCAAAAAGACGGTGTTGCAACCCTGGCCGATGTCGGACGTGGCGGCGTAGACCACGGCGCGGCCATCCTCGACGCGAATCTTGCAGCGACCGGCATCGGGCAGGCCCACGCCCACGCCGGCGTTCTTCATGGCGCAGGCGATACCGGCGTGTCCGGGATGCGCGTAATAGGCATCCTTGACTTCGAGCAGCGTCTCCTTAAGCGCCGTGGAGCAGTCGGCAATCTGGCCGTTGGGCAGAACCTCGCCCGGCTCGATGGCGTTACGGTAGCGGATCTCCCACGGATCCAAGCCGACCTTCTCGGCAAGCAGGTCAATCAGGCTCTCGAGCGCAAACTCGGACTGGCAAACGCCAAAGCCGCGGTACGCACCGGCGGGCGGGTTGTTGGTGTAGTAGCCAAAGCCGCGAATGTCGGTGTTCTGGTACTTGTAGGGGCCGACGGCATGTGTGCAGGCGCGCTCGAGCACCGGGCCGCACAGCGACGCGTAGGCGCCGGTGTCAAAGTTAATCTCGCAGTCCAGGCCGGTAAAGTTGCCCTCGGCGTCGCAACCCAGCGTAAAGGTGCCGTCCATGGCATGACGCTTGGGATGGAACGCGAGCGACTCGGCGCGCGTAAGCTTGCACTTCACAGGACGCTGGAACTTATATGCGGCGAGCGCGGCCAGGTGCTGGATGGACACGTCCTCCTTACCGCCAAAGCCGCCGCCCACGAGCATGGTCTCGACGACCACGCGCTCGGGCTCGTCGTCCCAGCCAAACATGTGGGCGCATTCTTTGCGCGTGTCGTAGGCACCCTGGTCGGTCGACTGCACCTTGACGCCGTTCTTATACGGGAAGGCGACGGCGCACTCGGGCTCCAGGAAGGCATGCTCGGTAAAGGGTGTGGTAAAGCGCTGCGTCACGGTAAACGCGCTCTCTGCCAGCGCCTTGGCGGCGTCGCCGCGCGTCACGTGACGGCTCTGGCACACGTTGTCCTTGAGCTCCACAGTGTTGCCAAAGGCAAAGAAGCTGTCGTGCAGGCGCGGCGCGTCGGCAGCCCTGGCTTCGACAATGTTACGCACAGGCTCCAGCGGCTCGTAATCGATCTTTACGAGCTTCTTGGCCTTCTCGAGCGTCGCCTCGTCCTCGGCGACCACCAGCACGATGGCGTCACCCACGCAGCGGGTGATATCGCCCTGGGCAATCATGACGTCCCAGTCCTGGATAAGGTGGCCGACCTGGTTGACTGGCACGTCCTCGGCGCGCAGAATGCCCACCACGCCGGGCAGGGCCTCGGCCTTGGAGGTATCGATGGAGAGCACGCGGGCGCGCGGATACTTGGAGCGCACGGCGCTGGCGTAGGTCAGACCCGGCTGATCGAGCTCGTCGATGTCGTCGGGATACTTGCCCTCGCCGAGCACTTTCTTGCGCACGTCGATACGGAAGGCGCGCTTGCCCACGCCGTAGTCGTCGCCGCGCTCCAAATCCTCGTCAATCTGCTTTTCGCCGCGGAGCACCGCAGCGGCCAGCGAGATACCCTCGATAATCTTTTTGTAGCCGGTGCAACGGCAGACGTTGCCGCGGATGGCGTACTTGATCTGCTCCTCGGTAGGCTCGGGATCCTCTGCAATCAGCGCTGCACCCGCCATGACCATGCCGGGGATGCAAAAACCGCACTGCACGGCGCCCACGGCGCCAAAGGCGTACACAAAGGCCTCGCGCACGTCCTCGGGCAGGCCCTCGACGGTCACGATGTTGCGGCCGGCGGCAAGAGCGGTGGTCAGCACGCACGCCTTGACAGCCGCACCGTCCACATGGATGGTGCAGGTGCCGCAGGCGCCCTCGGAGCAGCCATCCTTGGCGGAATGGATGTGTAGGTCATCGCGCAGATAGCGCAGCAACGGTTTGTTTTGGGTCGTCGTGCGCTCGACGCCGTTAACGGTAAAAGTGAATTCCTGTGCCATGGTGATTCCCTTCTACACGCCGGCGGCGATGCCGGTGCGGTCGTGGATGGCGCCATGCGGGCAGACGACGGCGCACATGCCGCACGACAGGCAGTCCGCGCCGTCGATGTGGGCGCAGTTGTCCTCGATGCGGATAGCACCGGCAGGGCACTTTTTGGCGCACATGCCGCAACCGATGCAGCTGGTGTCGCAGATCTTGCGGGCGATGGCGCCCTTATCGGTGTTGTTGCAGCGCACCAGAATGTTCTGGTAGCCGGGGACGAAGGCAATCACGCGCTGCGGGCACGCCATGCCGCACAGGCCACAACCCGTGCACTTTGAGCGATCCACGCGGGCGATGCCATCGACCAGCGCAATGGCGCCGTGAGGGCAGGCCGTGACGCAGGCGCCACAGCCAATGCAGCCTTCGCTGCAGCGGGCGTCGCCGCCTGCGAAAGCACAGCCGCTTCCGCAGGCAACGTAGGCCACGTTATGTTGAATAGCTTTGGCCATAAGAGACTCGCCTATTTCTTAAGAAGGTACGAATAGTTGTCGCGCACAGCCCTGATGGTCAGGCGGACGGCCTCGGGAAGGCCGGTGTTGACGGCATCGACCGAGACAGTGCGGACCGTGCCGGCGACGCGGACCTTAAAGTGATCCTCGTCCACGGCCAGGAAGCCCTCGTTCTCGGAGTTCTCCATGTCCTGCTCGCTCCAGAACAGGGTGAGCTTGTCCTTGTAGGGACGACCCTCCTGGTAGGGGCAGAACACGGCGCAGTTGCCGCACTCGTTGCACATGCCGTCGACATGAACGACCTGATGCTTGGCCAGGCCCGGCACCTTGATGGCAACGTTGGCGCGGTTGGGGCACACGTCGCAGCAGACCTCGCACACCGAGCCGCAGCCCAGGCAGCGGGTCTTGGTGCAGTTGCGCTTGTCGCGGCACAGCGACCCCTTGCGCTCGTAGCAGGTGTCCTCGCGACCGGCCTGAGCATTCTGGTCGGCGTACTTGTTAAAGTCCACGCCGGCAATGGCACGGGCAACCTCGGCGGCGTCGGCGATAGCCTCGACCACGGTGGCCGGACCGCGGCGGCAGTCGCCCGCAGCCCAGACGCCCTCGACGCCGGTGGAGGTGGCGGCAAGGCGACCGCGACGGTCGTGCTCGACGCCCGCGGCATCGTACAGGCTGGCATCGATGCCCTCGCCCACGGCGCAGATCACCGTGGTGGCGGGCAGCTCGACGGTCTCGCCCGTGGCGACGGGACTGCGACGGCCGCTTGCATCCGGCTCGCCAAGCTCCATAACGTCGCAGGTCAGCACGGCGCCGTTGAGCGCCTTGGGCGCCAGCAGCTCGCAGAACTCAACGCCGTCGGCAAGAGCAAGATCGAGCTCTTCCTCGTCGGCGGGCATCTGCTTCTTGGTGCGGCGATACACCAGGCGCACGTTCTTCACACCAGCCAGGCGCTTGGCCACGCGGGCAGCATCCATGGCGGTGTTGCCGGCGCCGATGACCACGACGTCCTCACCCAGCTCGAGCTTCTCGCCCTTCTTGGCGGCCTCGAGGAACTCCAGCACGTCGAGCTCGGCACCCTCGCCCAGGCCCGCAGAGCCGGGCATCCAGGCGCCGGTGGCCACGACCACGTCGGTAAAGCCCTGGGCCTTGAGCTCGTCGATGGACTCCAGGCGGGCGTTGAGCTGAACCTTGGCGCCAAAGGCCAGGCAGAGCTCGGCATCGTGCGAGATATCGTCGCTGGCGATACGGAACTCGGGGATCACGTGACGGACCACGCCGCCGAGCGAATCGCGGGCCTCAAAGATGGTAACGGGCACGCCGGCGCGCGTCAGGAAGAACGCCGTCGCCAGACCGGCAGGGCCGCCGCCGATAACGGCAACGTTGCGCTCGCCGTCGTTGGCGATGGCCTGGGCGCGCAGCTTGGGCAGCACGGCGGTCATGGCCTCGCGGGCGGCCTTGAGCTTGCTGGCGCGGATCTGGGCGCCCTCGGGCTCGTAGAATGCACGCTCGCAGGCACGACCGCAGGGATGCGGGCAGATGGTGCCGGTAATGAACGGCAGGGCGTTGCGCTCGATGATGATGTTGAGCGCGTCCTCGTAGCGGCCCTCGTCCACAGCCGCCAAGTAGGCGGGAATATCCTGCTGAATGGGGCAGCTCGTACGGCACGGCGTGGTAAAGCAGTCGGAAAGCGGGCTCTTGCCGGCGACCTTGCGGTCGGGCAGCGGACGCAGCGGCTTCTTGTAGAGCGGGTTGGTAAGCGAATCGGTCTGGATCGCGGTCACGGCCTCGAGCGAGACGCCCGCGAACGGCTTGCCATCCAGGTCGGTAAACTCGCCAGCCATCTGGCTAAAGCGCTCGTAACCGCCGGGCTTGAGCACGTCGGTCGCCAGGGTGACGGGCCAAATGCCGGCATCGTACAGAGCGCGGATGTTGTAGACCGTGGCACCACCGGAGTAGCTGATGCGCAGCTTGCCATCGAACTGCTCGGTAATGCGACGGGCGGCCTCGATGGTCAGCGAGAACAGCGAACGTCCGGACATGTACATCTCGGTGGAGGGCAGCTCGTTCCTCGTCACGTCGACGGGGAACGTGTTGGTCAGCTTGACGCCAAACTCCAGGCCGCGCTCGGCGCACAGGGCAATCAGGCGCTCGAACATGGGCACGGCGTCGGCCCACTGCAGGTCCTCGCGGAAGTGCGTGTCATCGAAGACGATGTAGTCAAAGCCCAGCTCGTTGAGGCGCTGACGGGCAAACTCATAGCCCAGCAGCGTGGGGTTGCACTTGATGTAGGTGTTGAGGCCCTTCTCGGTGATCAGATAGGTCGCGATGCGCTCGATCTCCGCCGGCGGGCAGCCGTGCAGGGTAGACTCGGTGATGGAGTTGGACACGCGCGCCGGGATGGACTCGACAAATGCGGCATCGACATGCTCAAACTTGTCCAGGTTGGCGAGCGCCCATGTGCGGCACTCGTTCCAGACGTCGGAGCCGCTGGCGTCCTTCATACCCTCGATGTAGGCGTCGACCTTGGGGCTCTTGATGCCCTCCAGGTCATAACCCACGGACATGTTGAAGACAAAACCGTCTGGGCTTCCCAGGCCGTACTCGCGAGCGATGAGGTGGCAGGCGAACCATGCCTTCACGTACTCGGCAAAGGCCTGCGGAACCTCGAGCTCGGTCGACCACTCACAGTTGTAGCACTCGTCCTGCGCCACGATGCAGGGCTTGTTCACACACTTGGAGAGCTCCTCGCCGTCCATAACCTGGACGGTCTTGAGCTCAAAGAAGCGGGAACCGGCCACGTAGGATGCCACGATGTTCTGGGCAAGCTGCGTATTGGGACCGGCGGCCGGGCCAAACGGAGTCTCGATGCGCTCGTCAAAAATGGGAAGCGCGCCCTCCTGGTTGGTCGTAACCATCTTGCGCACGCCAAAGATGGCGTCCTGGGTCTTGTGCTCCTCGATGATCCAGTTCATCAGCTGCGAAAACGGGATCGGCCTCATGATGTCGCTCATAGTGAGCTCCTCTCTGTAACGCCCGGCGAGACCGCGCGGCGGGCGCAAATACGGTGTAGCGCTAGCACAGCGCCGGCGACCCCGCGGAGGCCGCCTATGCGCGCGTCGGATGCGGCGAAACATCCGACACGCGTGAATCTACTTGTAATTAGTAGGTGCGATCGTTGAGCGTGCTCCAGAGCTTCTTGGACTCAGCCATGGTCCACGCGTTGACCTTTTCCTCATCGATACCGACGAACTCGCGATCCTTGTACAGGACCTTGCCGTTGATGATGGTGGTGCGGCAGTTTTTGCCCATCATGCCAAAGAGCATGTGGCCGTCGATGTTCTCCTCGCTCAGCGGCGTAAAAGGCTTGTAGTCCATAACGATGACGTCGGCGGCAGCGCCGGCCTCGAGCACGCCGAGCTTGCGATCGAAGTACTTGCTGGCCATCTTGGCGTTGTTCTCGAACAGCATCGTCATGGCCTCGCACCAGCCCACGTTGGGCATGGCGGCGTTGTGGCGCTGAATGATCAGGAAGACCTTGAGGCTCTCGAGCATATCGTGGGTGTAGGCGTCGGTGCCCATGCACACGGGGATGCCGCGGCGGAAGAACTCGAGCACGGGGGCGCAGCCCACGGCGTTGCCCATATTGGATTCGGGGTTGTTGACCAGCCAGGTGCCGGACTCCTTGACGATATCCATCTCGGCGGGCGTCACGTGGATGCAGTGGCCGAGCATGGTGTCGGGACCGAGCAGGTTGTGCTGCAGCAGGCGCTCGACGGGGCTGATACCGCCGCGGTTGAGGCGGGAATCCCACACATCGTTCATGCCCTCGCACACGTGGATGTGGAAGCCGGTCAGGCCGTTGTTGGCCTCGGCCATCTTGTCCATGGTCTCGTCCGACAGCGTAAAGGTGGCGTGACCGCCAAACATGGCGGCGATCATGTGGTTGTCGTTATCGCGACGCTCCTTGGCGGCCCACTGGGCGAACTCGGCGTTCTCGGCAATGGCCTGGTCGCATTTTTCCTGGCCGCGGCGATCGGAGACCTCGTAGCACAGGCACGAACGCATGCCCAGCTCCTGAGCGGCGTCCTTAATGGTAAAGAGGCTTCCCGGGATCTCGCAGAAGCTCGCGTGGTGATCGAAGATCGTGGTGACGCCATCGCGGATGGAGTCCAGAATCGTGGCGTAGGCGCTGGCCTTGGTGCCGTCGAGCGTCAGGTTGTCGTCGATCTTCCACCACTGCTGCTCAAGATTCTCCAGGAAGTTGGTGGGGTTGCAGCCCTTAATGGCAAGGCCGCGGGCCAGACCCGAGTAGATGTGGGTGTGGCAGTTGATGAGTCCGGGCATGATGAGGTTGCCCCGGGCGTCGACGTACTCGGCATCCGGGTACTTGGCCTTGAGCTCGCACTCGGGGCCCACTTCGACGATCGTATCTCCGTCAATGGCGACCGCACCGTTGGGGATGAACGGGGCCTGAGCGTTGCGGGTAAAGACGGAACCGTTAGCGACCAGAAGCATGGATGCTCCCTTCGACATCAGAGGCGGGGTTTGACACCTCTGACATGGCGGAGTGCGAAGCGCCGGCCTACACCGGAAACGGGCCCTCTCCCGTCAACGCTTCACCAAAGGGACAAACCCTTTGAAGTGCGGCTTGGCGCCGCATGACGTCGGCGGACGAGGCGATGCGTCCGCCGACGAATAGCACCGAATTGGTTACTTCTTGCTCTCGGGCAAGACCAGATCCACGGCAGCGTCCTTGGCGGCATCGATGTGCTGAGCCACGACCGGCGTCTGCGGAAGGATCAGGTTAAGGACAATGGCCATGATGGCGGTGGGGGTTACGGCATTGGAGCCGATGACGGTGGACACCCAGGCAGGCATACCCTCGCCGGCAAGGCAACCGCTGGCCATCCAGATACCCAGGCCAAAGACAACGGAGGTACCGACGATGGTGGTAGTGCGCTGCGTGAGGCCCTCGCGGGTGAACATGCGCACGCCGTTCATAGTGATGGTGCCAAAGACGCCGACGGTCGCGCCGCCGATGACGGGCTGCGGGATAGCGGAAAGGACAGCAGAGAGCTGCGGGAACAGACCGGCGATGGCAAAGACGGCCGCGATGATCACAAAGACCCACTTGTTGACGACCTTGTTGGAGCAGATGATGCCCACGTTCTGGCCAAGGGCGCTGGTGGGAAGACCGCCCAGCAGGCCGCCGACCATAGAGGTGAGACCCTGGGACACGATAGCGCCGGAGAGCTCGCGCTCGGTGGGCATACGGTCGATGGAGCCCAGGCAGGCGGCGGAGACGTCACCGATAACCTGGATGGCAACCATGGGGAACACGACGGCGAGGGTAATGCAGACCTCGGGATCAAACTCGAGCGCATAGGGCATGAGCTTGGGAAGGGCGAAGACCTGAGCGGTGGCAACGCTGGAGAAGTCGATCATGCCAAAGGGAATCGAAACGATCATGCCAACGATCATGCCAAAGAACACGGATCCCAGCTTGAGCGTGCCCTTGCCAAAGTTGGCGAGCGCAAAGACCACGGCGAAGGTGATAAGAGCGACGCACCAGGCCTGCGGAGTGCCCCACAGCGGCGTGCCCATGCCACCGGCCATGTACTTGACGGCCGTGGGATAGAGAGAGACGCCAATGGAGAAGATGACCGTACCGGTCACGACAGGCGGGAACAGCCACTTGATCTTGCTGTAGGCCAGACCAAAGAGGACCGCGACGGCGCCGCCGACGATCTCGCCGCCCAGCAGAGCGCCAAAGCTAAAGCCCGAGGCACCCATGGCCTGGAGGGCCGGGAGGAACGCGAACGAAACGCCCATGACGATGGGCAGGCCGCCGCCGATGCGACGGAAGGGAGCGAAGGCCTGAAGGGCCGTGTCGATTGCCGAAAGAATGAGCGCGACTTGGATGATGTCGGTGCTCTGCTGGCTATTAAAGCCGTAGACGCCAGCCATGATGACAGCCGGGGTGATGATACCGGCAAACGAAGCCAGTACGTGCTGAAGGGCACACGGGATCATTTCCTTAACGGGAGGCATGCCTTCACGAGTGAACAGGGCTTCAGTGCCGTTCGTAACCGTCTCCTGGGTCATTTGACCACCAATCCTCGAAATAGTTGTTTTCGCATCTAACGCTCTATTGTGACGCAGTGCGGGGTTGAGGTTGTGCCTTCGTTGCATATCGTATTAAAGATGATTCTCATTCTCAATAATAATTTTTTGTTATCATACTATTCTTGAGCTGAGACAATGCATTTCCGCAGGTCAGGAAAGTGTCTGGTCAAAATAACATCTAACTTTTCTTTTGGTCGACCGTTTACCGCCGAATTCCTACCGCTCGTCTGTATTACGCAATGTACCTGCGAATATACGAGATGACGAACAGCGTGTTACCATGAGAAAAAATTGTTATGAACATTTTCGATTTCACCCCAAGGAGTTGCCGTGAACGAGACCGTACGTCGCTTTTTGCCGATGGTCGATTTCCTGGAGCAGGTACTCGGTAAGAACAGCGAAATCGTGCTGCACGATTTCTCGGATCCCGACCATGCCATCGTCGATATTCGCAACGGCATCGTGAGCGGCCGTAAGGTCGGCGGTCCCGCCACCGATCTGGCGCTCAAGATCATGCACGATGCCAAGTATCGCGACCTGCCGTTTATTACGGGCTACGAGGGGCGCGGTGCCGGTGGCAAGACGCTGGAGTCAGCGACGTTCTTTATCCGCGAGAATGACGAGATCGTCGGTATGCTCTGTGTCAACACCGACCTCTCGACCGTGCGCTCCATCAACGCCATGGCGCAGCAGCTCATGGCGTGCTTCGACGCGGCGCCGACGCGCACGGAGCCCGCCTCAATCGAGGTCGAAAGCCTTTCGGAGTCCACACAGGAGCTCATCGACCGCAGCATTGCCGAGTTGCTGAGCGCGCGCGGGCTGGATGTAGCATCGCTTGGTCAGAGCGACCGCGTGGACGTCATTCGCCACCTCAACGGCAACGGGGTGTTCATGCTCAAGGGCGCCGTAGCCTGCGCTGCCACCGCGCTGGGCATCTCGGAGCCCAGCGTCTACCGTTACCTGCAAAAAGTTCGGAAGGAAGGCTAACCCGCTGATCCCTTGGGGACGGAGGGAAACGGACCATTTTTGTCGCATTGCTTGGCAAAAAGACCCTGCAGCTCACACTGCAGGGTCTTTTTGCATGTCATGTTTAGTTGTTGCCAACGCCTTAGAGAGCGGCGACGACCTCGATCTCAACCAGACCGCCGGCCGGAAGGGCGGCAACCTGGAAAGCGCTGCGCGCGGGGAACGGAGCCTCGAACTTGGAAGCGTAGATCTCGTTCACGGCAGCGAAGTCGGCGATGTCGGCCAGGTAGACCGTGGTCTTGACGACATCGGCAAAGGTGGCGCCGGCAGCGGTCAGCAGCGCCTCGACGTTAGCAAGGGACTGCTTAGCCTGGGCCTCGACGCCCTCGGGCATCTTGCCGGTTGCGGGGTCGATGCCCAGCTGGCCGGACAGGAACACCATGTTGCCGGTCTGGATGCCGGGGGAATACGGGCCGATGGCTGCGGGTGCGTTATCGGAAGACACGACGGTCTTGCTCATGTTTTTCTCCTTACGATCAGATAGAGAGCGTGAGCGCGGCGTTCACACCGGGAGGCACAATTCGGTCTGAACACCGCGCTTGATTTGGGATGGTACTCAAGGTTTCCGCGCGATGCAAGATTATTATCACGTTGCGAGAATATTTTATCGCCCAACGGTCTCCCCGAACCGCTGAACGGTTCTCATGTGGAGCAGCCAGTCCAAGCTGCTGAAGACTTTATCCCGCTTGGAGCACGGGCATCGCCTGCCGCAACGGCGCCACTATACTTTTGAATATCTGAGCATTTTGAAAGGCAGGATATGACCGCAACCGCCAGTCGAACCACCAACCGCAGACCCGAGCTTTTAGCGCCCGCCGGAGGGCCCGAGCCCTTTGCCGCCGCACTCGCCGCGGGGGCAGACGCCATCTATTGCGGCATGGGCAGCTTCAACGCCCGCCGCAAGGCCACCAACTTTACCGACGAGGCCTTTGAGCAGGCCTGCCGCGCCGCGCATCTAGCCGGGTCGCGCGTCTACGTCACGGTCAACATCGTCATCAAGCAGTCCGAGATGGGCGATGCGCTGCAACTCATCCACCGCTGCTCCACGCTGGGCGCCGATGCCTTCATCATCCAGGACTGGGGTCTGTTCTTTGAGGTCAAGCGCACCATGCCCGGCATCGAAACCCATATCTCGACCCAGGCGAACATCCATGACGACCGCGGAACGCTTTGGTGCCGCGAACAGGGCGCCGACCGCGTGACTCTCTCGCGCGAGCTCTCCATCGACGAGATCGCCGCCATCCACGACGCCGCGCCCGATATCGACCTCGAGGTCTTTAGCCACGGCGCCATCTGCTTTTGCTACTCGGGCCTGTGCCTGCTGTCGAGCTTTGCCATGGCAGGCCGCTCGGCCAACCGCGGCATGTGCGCTCAGCCCTGTCGCCTGCCTTACGAGCTGATCGACGAGAACGGCCGCTCGCTCTCCCCTGCCGGTCGCGAGCGCGCGCTGTGCCCGCGCGACACCAACACGTCGCAGCTTGTTCGCCGTCTGTATGACGCCGGCGCCGCATCGCTCAAGCTTGAGGGCCGCATGAAGGCCCCCGATTACGTGTATTCCATCGTCGACGTGTATCGTCATCAGATTGATGACATGCTTGCCGATGTTTCGACCTCTAAGGATGAGGACGCCGCTCGCCAGCGCCAACTCAAGCGCTGTTTTAACCGCGACTTTACGCACGCCTATCAAGACGGCACCTCGGGCGACGAGATGATGAGCTACGAGCGCTCCAACAACCGCGGCCAGATTGTGGGCACGGTGCTGGGCAGCCGTCTAGCCAACCGCGATGTACGCGGACTCAAGCCCGACGACCGCCGTCGCCGCGCCGCCATCGCCCGCATTGAGCTGTTTGAGCCCGTGGGCAAGGGCGACCTGCTGGAACTTCGTCACGACGATGAGTTCGACCAATTCCTGACCACCATCGCCGCCGATGATGCCGCCGCCGGCGATATCATCGAATGCCGCGTGCCCCGCAGCATGCCCGAGGGCTGCCGCGTGCGCGTGATTCGAAGCCAGCGCGCCATTGACGCTGCCGGCGCTGCGCTCAAACGCGATGTGCTGCGCCGCCGCTCTGTAGACGTGTCCGTTGTGGCGCGTCTAGGCGAGCCGTTTACCGTTACGCTCACCTGCTGTGACGATCCTTCGCTTACGGCCACGGCCACGGGCTTTACCGTCGAGGCTGCCAAGACCCGCGCCGTCGAGGCATCCGATCTGGTTGAGCACGTCGGGCGCATGGGCTCCTCTCCCTTTGAGGCCGCAAGCTTTGACGTTTCGCTCGACGAGGCCTGTGGCATGGGCTTCTCCGCCGTACATAAGGTGCGCGCCGCCGCTTGTAGGGCGCTGGAAGAGGCCATTCTGGCACCCTACGAGGAGCGCGCGAAAACGCTCGAGTTGCCGGCGATTGTGACCAGTGATTCCCGCCCCGCGCCCGAGCACTACCGCGATGAGCCGCAGATCTGCGCCACCGTCACCTCGCTCGAGGCCGCCGAGGCAGCCCGCGCGGAGGGTGCAACGCGCATCTACATGACCACCGACGCGCTCGATGCGGCCGAGCTCTCCCCCGCCGATGCGTTTGAGCAAGGCATCGTACCCGTGCTCGACGAGGTGTGCCGCGCCGTTGACCACGTACGCGTCGACCCGTGGGTTGTTGCCGGCGCCACGGTCGCTATTGGCAACATCTCTGAGCTTGCCCTGGCCGCCCAGGTTGGCGCCACGGCCGAGATTCGCTCTTGCCTGCCGGTGCACAACGCGCCCTGCATGGAGGCGCTTGCCGAGCGCGGAGCCGGTGCGTTTTGGCTCTCGCCCGAGATCACACTCGACGAGATTGTCTCGCTCGGCGCCGCCGCGCCCGCGGCTCTGGGCATCACCGTCTTTGGCCGCCCGCGCGTCATGACAAGCGAGCATTGCATTCTGCAGGTTGCCAACGGCTGTATCCACGATTGTGCCAACTGCCGCCTGCGTACCCGCAAGCTCTCGCTCAAGAATATCGACGGCAAGATCATGCCGGTGCGCACCGACATCCACGGCCGCTCACGCCTGTACGACGCCTACCCCATCGACCTCACGCCGCAGGTACCGCAGTTGCTCGACGCCGGCGTCCGTCGTCTTATGGTCGACGGAACCCTGCTCGAGGCCGATGAGATTGGCCGTGCCGTCGCTCGCGTCCGTCGCGCCGTCGAGGCGGCTCAAGCCGGCCGCAAGCCCGCCGCCCGCCTGCGCGGCGCCACCTCGGGCTGCATGTTTGTGGGAATTAGCTAACCGAAAGGCTTACACGTGAACGAAGAACCTCAAGTCCTCTACTGCGACGCCTGGCTTATGGCCATCGACAAGCCCGCCGGCATGATTGTCCACGGCGACGGCACCGGCGAGCGCACGCTCACCGACTACGCCAGCGACCTGCTGCTGGCGATGGGCGACGGCTTTGCCGCGACCGACATGCAGCCGCTCAATCGCCTGGACCGTGACACCACCGGCGTGGTGCTGTTCTCGCTCGACAAGCAGACGCAGCCCGCCTTTGACCAGATGGTGATCGACCACGCCTTCGAAAAGCACTATCTGGCACTCGCCGAGGGCAAAATCGACTGGAACGAGAAGCTCATCGACAAGCCCATCGCCCGCGACCGCCACGATAGCCGCAAGATGCGCGTTGGCGCCAGCGGCAAGCCGTCTCAGACGCGCGTGAAGGTGCTCAAGCGCCTTAAGAGCCGCCGAGGCCTTCCCGCGCGTTCGTATATCGATGTCGAGTTGCTCACCGGCCGTAAGCACCAAATCCGTGTGCATCTGGCGAGCGAGCATCATCCCCTGGTTGGCGACGACCTGTACGGAACGCCGCGCCCCTGCGGCCTGATGCTCCACGCCCACAGCGTGTCCTTCACGCATCCCGTAACCGGCGAGCACATCCACATAGAAGCCCCCTGCCCCTGGGAGCCCTAAAGCCTGCCGAAAAGGGACAGGTTTATTTTGGCAGGTTTTATCTGGACAAACGTCAAGCCGCCACGATGGCTCAGCCGCGGTCCCAAAACGTCTCGATCTGTAACAGTTAGAACCCATTTTCCGGTCTATCTGTTACAGATCGAGACATTCAAATCCCCCTTAAGGGAAAATCTCAATCTGTAACAGTAGCTCGGCAAAATCAGTCCCAGATGTTACAGATTGAGACAAAGGGACGGCGCGGTTCGGAAGTATCTCAATCTGTAACACCTAGCCCACTTTTAACGGTCCAGTTGTTACAGACTTAGACAAACCGGCAGACAACGAAAGCGGCAACGCCCGTGATGGACGTTGCCGCTTTTCTATTGAGAAAACTACTCGGTTTTCGTTACTAACCACCACAATGGGGACAGGCACCTTCGTGGTGGTTTTGGCCTTGTCTCGCTGTTAGACAGTGATGACGTTGTCCATTGCCCGGTACTTGGCGGGGACCTCGCCTGCGGTAATAATCGTTGCGTCGCGGAAGTCCGCGAACTTGACGGGCGCCACCATGCCAAATTTACTGGCGTCCGAGATTACGAAGCGTTTGGCGGTATGGCGCATCGAGATACGCTTGACCTGTGCTTCCTCGATATCGGGCGCCGTGAAGCCCTGCTCGGCGGCAATGCCGTTAGAGCCCCAAAAGCCACAGTTGAAGTTGTAGCGGTCTAAGGTTGCCAAGGCATCGGGGCCAACGAGCGCCTCGGTCTCGGGTTTGAGCTCGCCGCCCAACACCACGGTACGCATGCCGCGCAAAGCAAGGTGCTGAGCATGGAGCACGGAATCGGTCACATAGGTGACATCTTCAAGGTGTGGAAGATGCTCGATGAGCCTGAGCGTCGTCGAGCCCGAGTCGATGTATACAAAGCTCTCGGGCTCCACAAGCGCCGCCGCACGGGCGCAGATACGCTCCTTGTCGTCGTTATGGAGGTCGCTGCGCTCATTAAGCGTTAGGTCGCGCGTCACGTGCGCGCGCTCAAGACTCGTCGCTCCACCGTGGACCTTGGCGATGCGATGAGCTCGGTCGAGCGTCTGCAGGTCGCGCCGAATGGTAGACGCCGTCACGCCCAGGGCTTCGGCAAGCTCCGGCACGGTAACCGAGCCGGCCTGCTGCACCATCGACACGATCGCGTTGAGCCTATCTTCCGCAAGCATCGCTTACTCCTCCTCGGGGTACACAACTCCCCAGTCGGCGCGGAGCTTGGTCATAAGCTCCATAACATCAGAAGCATAATCCAGCAGCTCGCGCTTGGAGTCGTCGCCGGCAACGGCCTTCTCCAGGTCGGCCATCTCATAGCACAGGGCGTAAGCCTCGGTGCCGGCGTGGACCTCCTCGCGGTGGCCGTCCGCAGTCCACACGATGGTCGCGTGATCGGCACGCGGATATTCATTGACCTCGATGTAGCACTTGTCGAAGCTGATGACCGAGCACTTGGGCTGCTTGGAGTGGAGCGTAAGGCTCACGACGCCCAGCTGCTGCTCGGCATTTCGGCAGACGATGCCACCCGCGACGTCAACGCCAGTCTCGCAGGTGTTGCCCAGCGAAACGACCTCAGCGGGCTGGCTTGCCATAAAGAGGCGCATGACGGACAGGGCATAGACGCCAATATCGAGCATGGCACCGCCAGCAAGGTTGCGATTGAAAAAGCGGTTGGTCAGGTCGCCGTACTCCTTGTAGCTGCCAAAGTTGAGCTGGGCGAGGTTCATGCGTCCAAAGTCGCCGGCATCCATGCGGCGGCGCAGCTCCTGATACAAGGGCATGTGGAGCACCGTGGTGGCATCCATAAGGACCACGTTGTGCTCGTCGGCGATGGCACGGGCCTCGTCGAGCTCGGCAGAGTTGAGGGTAATGGCCTTCTCGCAGAGTACGTGCTTACCAGCTGCCAGGGCGGCTCGCAGGTAGGTGATATGCGTGTTGTGCGGCGTGGTGATATAGACTGCGTCAATGTTAGGATCGGCGTAGAGGTCCTCGACCGTTTCATAGACCTTCTCGATGCCATATTGCTCGGCAAAAGCCTGAGCCTTGGACAGAGTGCGGTTGGCAACGCCCGCAAGCTTGCGGCCGGCAAGAGCGAGAGACTGGGCCATCTGGTTGGCGATAACGCCGCACCCGATCACAGCCCAACGAAGCTCGGGAGCCGTAAAAATATCGTTGGGGAACGGCTGATCCTGGACCGAGGCAAACGCCGCCTTTGCGGCTGCCTCGGCGTCGAGCGGAGCCTGTTTGGAATCTGCCATGATGTGCCTCCTGAGTTATCGGAAGTCCTTTATTTCTAACAACCCTATATTCGCACAATTGCGCGCGTATCTGCTCGTGTTTGCGTGTTTATTTGCTTATCAGTCTTTATTTAGCCATAGTTGGCAGATGTTTGTGTAGTTATGCGCATTATCGCGCAAGGCTATGCGCATAAATGCGCATGCAACGATCCTTGTGAAACATAAAGGGGCAGAGCACCATAGCCATAAAAGACAGAGTAGGCCGTATTACTCCACCCCTCTGGGAGCATCAGACATCAAAGGACCGTCCCAAACTGTCGGCACATTGAGACTGTCCCCCCAACGACTGGTCATTTAAGTCTGTCCCCAATGAATGCAACGGCCACTCATTTAAGTCTGTCCCCAATGAATGCAACGGCAACTCATTTAAGTCTGTCCCCAATGAGTGGGGATAGAAAAAGGCCCGGGTGCCGTGGGGCATCCGGGCCTTTGCTAGCAACTTGATGTTGCGGGCAGCTTAGAACTTGTGGCCGCACTTCTTGCAGACGCGCAGCTTGTTCTTGCCGTCCTTCTCGTGACCGACGCGGGTAACCTTACCGCACTCGGGGCAGACGAGATTGACGTTGGAGGCGTCGATGGGAGCCTCCTGCGAAACGATGCCGCCCTGCTGGTTGGCAGCGTTGGGCTTGACGGCCTTCTTGACGACCGAAACGCCCTCGACAACGACCTTGTTCTCGGCGGGGAGAGCACGCAGGACAACGCCCTGCTTGCCGCGATCCTTACCAGAGAGAACCTGGACCTTATCGCCCTTCTTGATATACATATATCTCCCCTAACTACAGGGTCTCGGGAGCGAGCGAGACGATCTTCATGTACTTCTTGTCACGAAGCTCGCGAGCGACGGGCCCGAAGATACGGGTGCCGACGGGCGAACCATCGTTGTTGATGACAACGCAGGCGTTCTCATCAAAGCGAATATAGGAGCCATCCTTGCGGCGGATCTCCTTAACGGTGCGAACGACGACGCAACGGACAACGTCCTTCTTCTTGACGTTGGCGCCAGGGGTAGCCTCCTGGACAGCACCGATGAACACATCGCCGATGCCTGCATAACGACGCTTGGAACCGCCAAGCACCTTGATGCAGCGAATCTTGCGAGCGCCGGAGTTGTCGGCGACGTTCAGCATGGTTTGCATCTGAATCATGGTAGATGTTCCTCCGAACTAAGAACCGAAGAGAGGTGCGCAGCCTTTACGCGGCCCGTGGTATGCAAGCCAGGCATACGCACATCTTCGGAAACGTACAAGTCGTAAGAGCGACTGCTTATTTAGCACGCTCGACGACCTCGATGAGGCGCCAACGCTTCATCTTGGACATAGGACGGGTCTCCATAACGCGGACGGTATCGCCCACGCCAGCCGTGCACTCCTCGTCGTGAGCGTGCAGCTTCTTGGAGCTGGTCATCATCTTGCCGTACTTGGGGTGACGCTTGCGCTCGGTGATGGTGACAACAATGGTCTTGGCACCGGAGACGGAGGTAACGACACCCGTACGGACCTTACGCGAGTTACGCGAATCAGTCATGTTCTCTCCTTAGGTCCTACTCGGCGACAGCGGACTTCTCCGCTGCGATCTCGCGGGCGCGCTGCTCCGTGAGGACGCGAGCGATGTCCTTCTTCACGGTGTTGACGCGAGCGGTGTTGTCCAGCTGGCTGGTGGCCATCTGGAAACGAAGGTTAAAGAGCTCGGCGCGCATTTCCTTCAGCTTCTCAACGAGCTGAGCGTCCGAGAGCTCACGAATCTCTGCGGGCTTCATTAGTTCTCCTCCTTGGCGGCGGCGGCGTCCTCAGCAGCCCACTTGGCCTCGAGAGCGGCCTCCTCAGCCATCTCCTTCTCGATGCGCTGCTCAGCGTTCTTAGCAGCAACAATCTTGGTCTTGATGGGGAGCTTGTGCTGCGCAAGACGCAGAGCCTCGCGAGCGACCTCCTCGGGAACACCCTTGACCTCGAACATGATGCGGCCGGGCTTGACGACGGCCACCCACTCCTCGGGGTTACCCTTACCAGAACCCATGCGAGTCTCGGCAGGCTTCTTGGTGATGGGCTTATCGGGGAAGATCGTGATGTAGACACGACCGCCACGCTTCATGTAGCGGGTCATGGCAATACGAGCGGCCTCGATCTGACGGTTGGTGATCCAATGGGCCTCGAGAGCCTGGATACCAAACTCGCCGAAATGCAGCTCGGTATTACCCTTGGCCTGGCCCTTCATGGAGCCACGCTGCACCTTGCGGTGAAGAATACGCTTAGGGGCAAGCACTACTGACCCCTCCTCTCGGAGTTACGACGACGAGGACGGGAAGAGCCCTCGAGTGCAGGGTTGGGAACAGGCTGGCCCGGGAGCTTCTCGCCCAGGTAAATCCAGACCTTCACGCCGCAAGCGCCCATGGTGGTGCTGGCGACAGCCGTGCCGTAGTCGATCTTGGCACGGAGGGTGTGCAGAGGCACGCGACCCTCGCGGTACCACTCACGACGGCCCATCTCGGCACCGCCGAGACGACCGGAGCACTGGATACGGATGCCCTTAGCGCCGGCCTTGCGGGCGGACTGGACAGCCTTGCGCATAGCGCGACGGAAGGCAACGCGGCCCTCGAGCTGCTCGGCGATAGACTGAGCAACGAGGTTGGCGTCGAGCTCGGGGCGCTTGATCTCGACAACGTCGACGGAGAGCTGGCCCTTGGAGACGCCAGCGACCTTCTCGAGCTCGGTACGGAGGGTATCGATCTCGGCACCCTTCTTACCGATGACAACGCCGGGGCGAGCAGTGAGGATGATGACCTTCACCTTGTCGCCAGCGCGCTCGATCTCGACGCGGGAGACAGCTGCGCGGGAAAGACGCTTCTCGAGGTACTTACGAATCTCGAGATCGTTACCGAGGGTCTTAGCGTAATCCTTCTCTGCGAACCAGCGGGAGCGCCAGTTCTCGGTGATGCCAAGACGGAAGCCGGTGGGGTAGACTTTCTGACCCATACAGCTTTACGCCTCCTTTCGAGGAGCAACGACGACGGTGATGTGGGAAGTACGCTTCAGAATGCGAGAAGCGGAACCCTTGGCGCGGGGACGGATGCGCTTAAGCGTCGGACCCTCGTCAACATAGGCAGCGGCGACAACCAGGTTGTCGGCACGCAGACCGTTGTTGTTCTCGGCGTTCGCAACGGCGGAACGGAGAACCTTCTCGACATCCACGGCGACGGCGCGGTCGCAGAAGTGGAGGATGTCGAAGGCCTGAGCGACAGGCTTGCGGCGGATCAGATCGACCACCAGGCGGGCCTTGCTGGGGGAAACACGCACGTACTTAGCGACGGCGCGAACCTCGGTGGCCTCAGTTTCAATAGACTTAGTTGCCATTTACGGTTAACCCCCTATTTGGCCTTGTGGCCACGGAACGTACGAGTCGGCGCGAACTCGCCGAGCTTGTGACCAACCATGGACTCGGTAACATACACGGGCACATGCTTGCGGCCGTCGTGGACGGCGATGGTGTGACCAACCATCTCGGGGAAGATGGTGGACGCGCGGGACCAGGTCTTCACGACGTCCTTCTTGCCAGCCTCGTTCATCGCGGTGATACGCGAGAGAAGGCGAGTCTCCACGAACGGGCCCTTTTTGAGACTTCTGCTCATAAGTGCTTTCTCCTAAAACTCGGTATCCGAAATTACTTCTTACGGCGACGAATGATGTGCTGGTTCGAGACCTTCTTCTTCTTGCGCGTACGAAGGCCCTTCGTCGGCTTACCCCAGGGGGTAACGGAGGGACGACCAGAGGTGTGGTTCTTGCCCTCGCCACCGCCGTGCGGGTGGTCGACAGGGTTCATGACGGTACCGCGGACGGTCGGGCGCACGTTCATGTGACGCTTACGGCCGGCCTTGCCGATGACGATGTTGGAGTGATCGGCGTTGCCGACCTCACCGACGGTGGCGCGGCAGGTAACGAGGATGCGGCGCATCTCGGAGGAAGGCATACGGACGATGGCGTACTTGCCCTCCTTACCCATCAGCTGGCAGGAGTTACCGGCGGAACGGGCGATAGCGGCGCCCTTGCCCGGCTGGAACTCGACGGCGTGGATGAGCGTACCGACGGGGATGTCGGCGAGGGGCAGAGCGTTGCCCGGCTTGATGTCGGCGTCAGAACCGGACATGATGGTCTGACCGACCTCGAGGCCCTTGGGGGCCAGGATGTAGCGCTTCTCACCGTCAGCGTAGTGCAGCAGAGCGATGCGAGCGGAACGGTTCGGATCGTACTCGATCGTGGCAACCTTGGCGGGCACGCCGTCCTTGTTGCGCTTGAAGTCGATCACGCGGTAACGACGCTTCACGCCGCCGCCCTGGTGGCGGGTGGTGATGCGGCCGTTGTTGTTACGACCGGCCTTCTTGGGCAGGGGCTCGAGAAGAGACTTCTCGGGCTTGGTGCAGGTGATCTCGGAGAAGTCGGAGATCGTCTGCCAACGCCTACCAGCGGAGGTCGGCTTAAGGTGCTTTACAGCCATTACAATCCCTTTCAATAGGAATCCGTTAGCCATCGCAGACAGGGATTCGAGGTTCTGCCTCGGGTGCGATGACACCGGACGTATACACGGTTCCGGGCGTGTCCATTTTATACGCCCAAAACCTTGAGCTCCCGCCTCCCCTATTTGGGAGGCATGAGCTCACTCAACAGCAGCGAGTCTTAGGCCTGGTTGCCAAAGACCTCGATGGTGTCGCCCTCGGCCAGCGTGACGATGGCCTTCTTCCAAGAACGGGTCTTGCCGGCGACATAGCGCACGCGCTTGGTCTTGGGCTTGACCGTCAGGGTGTTCACGCGAACGACCTTGACGCCGAAGATCTCCTCGACAGCGTCCTTGATCTGATACTTGTTAGCATCCTTGGCGACCTCGAACGTGTACTTGTTCAGCTCCATGCCGGAGAAGGAACGCTCGGACACGATCGGACGGATGATGATCTCGTGGGCGGTCATTTATGCAAGCACCTCCCCGAAGTGAGCGGCGATGTCGGCGGGCATCAGCACAGCGTTGTTGTTGACGAGATCATAGGTGTTGGCCTCGTCGGCAGTGATGATGAACGTCTTGGGAATGTTGCGGAACGACAGGTAGGCGTTGACGTCCTCATCGCGAACGATGATGGTCAGACGCTTGCCCTCAAGGCCGAGAGCCTTGAGCATGGCAACGGCAGCCTTGGTGGAAGGCTTCTCGAAGCCGTAGTCGTCGACGAGCACGAGCTCGCCATCGGCCAGCTTGGCGGACAGCGCGGAGCGCATAGCCAGCTTGACCTCCTTGTTGTTCATACGCTTAGCGTAGGAACGGGGCTTGGGGGCGAAGACAACGCCACCGTGACGCCACTGGGCAGCACGGATGGAACCCTGGCGGGCACGGCCGGTGCCCTTCTGACGCCAAGGCTTCTTGCCGCCACCGGAAACCTCAGAGCGGCCCTTAGCGGACTGGGTGCCCTGACGCCAAGAGGCCATCTGGCACTTGACGATGTGGTGCATAACGTGGATGTTCGGCTCGATGCCGTACACCTCAGCGGCGAGCTCGGCCTCGGCGACCTTCTTGCCCTCGCTGTTCTTTACTTCAAACTTTGCCATTTAAGTGTTCTCCTTGGTATGACGCTGGGCTAAATGGGCTGGGCCCTTAGGCCATACGGATGGCGACGAGACCATTCTTGGCACCCGGGACAGCGCCCTTGACCAAGATGAGGTTCTGCTCGGCATCGATGCGGACAACGGAAAGGTTCTTGACGGTAACGCGCTCGTTACCCATGTGACCGGCCATCTTGACGCCCTTGAGGACGCGCGCAGGATAGGCGCACTGACCGATAGAACCGGGGTGACGCTGGAAGTGAGAACCATGCGTCATAGGACCGCGGCGCTGACCCCAGCGCTTGATGCGACCCTGGAAGCCCTTACCCTTGGAGGTACCGATGACGTCGACCTTCTCGACATCAGCGAAATCAGCGACGGTGACGACCTCGCCGACCTTGTGCTCCTCGCCGTTCTCGACGCGGACCTCACGAAGGAAGCGGACAGGCTCGACGCCAGCCTTGGCGAAGTGACCAGCCATGGGCTTGTTCACGTTCTTGGCCTTGATGTCGCCGAAACCGATCTGGACGGCGTCATAGCCGTCGGTTGCCTGAGTTTTAACCTGCGAGACAGCGCAGGGGCCAGCCTGGATGACCGTGACGGGAACGACGTTGTCGTCCTCGTCCCAAACCTGGGTCATGCCAATCTTGCGGCCGAGAATCATGCTGATCAAGATATGATCCCAACTCTCGCGTGGTCTTGGGACAATGCGTACACCACCGAGCGTACGCCCCTAGAGGACCACTACTTACACGACGTGCTCCCCAGCCTTGTATTTCGCCCGGACTACCTGACAACCCTATTAAGCAGGCATTTTATCCAGCCAGAATACTCCCCTGGTTTCACACAGCTGTTTAGTATACACGGCTGCGGGCGTATCCATCGAGATTCATATTTCACTCACATTGTTTACGCAGGTAAAGTGCGTGG
>CAUFRO010000024.1 GCA_959027945.1 uncultured Collinsella sp. | reverse complement strand
GCCGCGCGGCAAGGAGATATATTGCCAGACCGGAGGGGCGTGCGGGGCGGGAATCTGGGCGTACACATTTCCTACACATTTCTGGATTCGGCTGACGTTTGCCAGCCGTTCCCTACCATTCACCGAGTGCGTCTTTATGGAGAGCGGTCTCATGGCTAGAGCGGATAGGCTCCCCTAGCTAAAGCGCAACCGGCATCGAGCAACTCATCGCGCTCCTCCACCGAAAAGCCCTCGGCGTACACGCGCACCACTGGTTCGGTCCCGCTAGGACGGACCAGCAGCCATGTGTCATCCTCGAATGCCAAACGCAATCCATCCATATGACTAACGTTTTGCGGCACCTTGCCACAAATCGACTTGGGGTTTACGCCCGGCAGCAGGGTTCGTAACGTTTCGGCATCTTCGGCCTCAAGGCGTAAATCGCGTCGACCGTAACTCGTCTTACCAAAACTGTCCTCGAGTTGGTCGACCAGAACGCCCAAAGGCGCGTCCGTCTTTGCCATAAGCTCACACAGAATCAGACAGGCGAGGATTCCATCGCGCTCGGGCATATGCGCGGCGATGCCGATACCACCGGCTTCTTCGCCGCCTATGAGGACGCCGCCCTTCTTCATCTCCGCCGCTATATATTTGAAACCGACTGGTTTGACGGTCACGCGGCAGCCAAGCGCCTCGGCAATGCGACGCACGAGCGTCGAGCATGAAAGATTGACGACGACGCGCCCCTCCAAATTACGAAATTGAACCAAGTCGCCCAAAACGAGCGCCATGATCTGATGCGGATGTATATATCTGCCGCGCTCGTCAACCGCGCCGATACGGTCGGCGTCGCCGTCGGTCACCAGGCCAGCACAAGCTCCGTCCTCGATAACCGTGCGCTCGCAAGCGTCCACCCAAGGCTCAACGGGGTCGGGGCAGATATCTTCTTGGTCAGACGCCTGCCCGGCGTGAATCTCGTGCACCTCAACGCCAAGCTCGCGCAGCAAATCGGCTAGATAGCCCTGGGCTGCGCCGCCCATGGGATCGACAACCACGCGCAGGTGCGCGGCGCGGATGGCTTCGGCATCGACAAACGATGCCACCGCCTGCATATAGTCAGGAATGATATCCGCGGTGCGATATTGCCCCTCGATCCCCATTGGCTCGGGAGCCACGGTCTCTTCGAGCTCTTCGATGACATCCTGGTTGGCGGTCGAGCCGTCACCCATGCGAATCTTGAGGCACAGATAACCCTGCGGATGATGGGACCCCGTCACCATGAGCGCGCCGCACGCCTCACCGTCATAAGCCGCCGCCCACGTAAGGGCAGGGGTCGGAACAGGTCGCGAAGCGAGCACGGCGTCCAGCCCGTGCGCTGCCAGCACGCCCGCCGCAAGCTCAGCGAACTCGCTCGCCAGGGGCCGGGTGTCGAACCCTATATATACCGTTTTGCCCGGATTGGTCTTTTGCCACAACTCGCCGACGGCATCGGCGATACGGGCAACGTTATCGGCAGTGAAGTCCTCATCGACGCGAGCGCGCC
Organism: uncultured Collinsella sp.; assembly: GCA_959027945.1. Taxonomy (GTDB): domain Bacteria; phylum Actinomycetota; class Coriobacteriia; order Coriobacteriales; family Coriobacteriaceae; genus Collinsella. Next base: position 31,781 of record CAUFRO010000024.1, on the reverse strand, counting down.
AACCGTCAGTTCCAAAATGAATTATCGCGCACACGCGCAGACACCTCGCAGCGTTTGGATCATGGTACGCATGGGGTATACCCGCAACATGCACTCGGCAACCTGCCGGCACCAGCATTCACCATTTGGGCAAATGCTGCCGAGGACATGCAGGCAATAAAAAACCGCCCCGTATGGAGCGGTTATGCCCTTTATATATCGAGCGCCTCGGCCATCGCTGCCGTAGTGATTGCCGTGGTTCCACAGCAACTGCCCACCATTGCGGCACCGGCATGCCTCCATTCGATGCATGCGCGCGCGAAAGCTTCGGGGTTCTCGTGCCATACGGGGCCATCCTGAGTCTGGACCGGATCGCCTACGTTGGGACGCACCGTGACGGGAGTAGTCGCCGATGCAACCATCCTGGGCACCGCCGCGTTCGCGGCCGCAAGCGAACAGCAATTAACACCAATCGAGTTTGCGCCGTGTTTTTCGGCGTACAAAACGGCTGCCTCGATGTTGAGGCCATCGCCCAACAGGTCGCCTTTATCGTCAACGACAAAACTCACCAGAACAGGCATACCGTCGGCGGCATCTCGGGCACCGGCAAGCATGGGCTGCAAATTACGGATAGACGTCACCGTCTCGATCAGCAGACCGTCAACGCCGGCATTGAGCAAGGCGTGCGCCTGTTCGCGCGCAATGCCTCGGATTTCACGATACTCGGCAGAGTCCTCGGCAAACCACTCAATACCGATCGGGCCCATCGAGCCCAGCAGCAGCTGAGGGTGCGCCTGGCGGGCATCGTCGACGGCCCCGCGATTGACCTCCGCCACGGACGGCGCAATCTGGTCGTGCTTGAGAGCATAGCTCGATGCCTGAAAGGTGTTGGTAATGAGCACCTGCGCGCCAGCGGCGACATACAAGCGATGGATACGAGAAACGGTCTGCGGCTCTGCCAGATTCCAAAACGCCGGTGGAATGTCGGCGGCATCGTACTCACTCAACAGAACACTGCCCATGGGACCCTGCGCCAACAAGGTCTCGCTCGACAAGCGGCGCGTAAGTTCCTCGGCACCAAAGCGGTTGTAATAACTCGTATCCATATATATCCCGCTATTCCTCGACGCTGATTCCCTGCTTTTCGAGATAGGCGAGCCAGCGGTTCATCGTGTCCTCGGAAAGCGCATGCTCCATCATGCAGGCCTCGGAATCGGCTCGCTCAAATTCGACACCGAGCTCCTGAACCAAAAACGTGCGGATGAGGCGATGACGGTACCAGATAGCCGTACCAACCTCGCGGCCGCGATCGGTCAGGACTACCTTGCCGTAGTGCGATTGCTCGACAAGTTCGGATGCCTTGAGCGCCGAAACCGCTTTATTGACCGATGCCTTGGAGACGCCAAGACGCTGCGCGATGTCGACCGATCGCACGCCGTTGGTTTCCCCCTCTTCGCTTTCAATGCGAACCATGCACTCCAAGTAGTCTTCGTTCGCCACCGTCAGATGTAGTTCGCGCGAGCTATTTGTCGTATCCATGATCTTCCGTCCCTTCTGCATTCAATGGCTGATTCTACCCCATCCAAGCGTCGTGGTATGCCGTGGCATACCGTGCTAGAGTTCTTGTTGCACACGACGACCAAGATTGGAGCGGTCTTTATGGAAAACACCACCACGAGCCCCGATGTCCTCGAACGCTTTTTGCGCTACGTCCAGATCAACACGCAGTCCGAGGATGCAAACTGCGACCAGGTACCCTCGAGCGCCGTTCAGTTTGACCTTGCCAACGTGCTGGCTGAAGAGCTGCGCGAGCTTGGTGCGGAAGATGCCCACGTGACCGAGCACGCCTATGTCTGCGCGCATATCCCCGCAAGTGCGGGCGCTGAGGACAAGCCCGCCCTGGGCCTGATCGCCCATCTCGACACCACCGAAGTTGCACCGGGCGCCGGCGTGAAGCCGCACATCGTGCACTACGAAGGCGGCGACCTGGTCTGCGGCACGGTTGACGGTAAACCCGTTGCCATGAGTACCGCCAAGCTTCCCGCCCTGAATGACCTCGCGGGTGAGGACCTGGTCTGCAGCGACGGCACCACGCTGCTGGGCGCAGACGACAAGGCAGGCGTCGCCGAGATCATGTCGCTTGTCGCGCGTATCGCTCAGGACCCTTCTCTGCCCCATCCCGCACTCGGCATTTGCTTCTGCCCTGACGAGGAGATCGGCCACGGAGCCGAGCTGTTGGATATCGATACCTTTGGCTGCAAGTACGCCTACACGGTCGACGGCGGCCCCATCGGCGAACTGGAGTGGGAGTGCTTTAACGCCGCCGAGGCGACCGTCCGCTTTGAGGGCCAGTCCATCCACCCGGGCGACGCTAAGGGCCGTATGGTCAACGCAGGCAATCTGTTCTGCGACTTCAACGCGTTGCTCCCCTACGTGCAGCGACCGGAGTATACGGAAGGCTACGAGGGCTTTTATCACCTTGAGGGTGTATCTGCGACCGTCGATCACGCCACAGCGCGCTATATCGTCCGCGACCATGACGCCGCCAAGTTCCAGCAGAAACTCGACCTTATTGATGCCGCCGCCTCGATGCTCAACCAGCGTCTAGGTGAGGAGCGCGTGACGGTCGAGATTAAGCAGCAGTATCGAAATATGGCCGAGATCGTTCGTGGCTATCCCGAGCTTATTGATGTTGCCAAGGAAGCCTATCTTGCCTGCGGCGTTGAGCCCCAAGTGCTGCCGATTCGTGGCGGCACCGACGGCGCTCAGCTGTCGTTCCGCGGTCTGCCCTGCCCCAACCTTTCCACCGGCGGCTATTGCTACCACGGCGTCAACGAGTTCGTCCCGGTCAGTTCGCTCGTCAAGATGACCGACGTGCTCCAGGAGCTCGTCGCCCGCTTTGCATAAGCCTGGCTGCACAAGTCCAAAAGACGAATCGCCCCGTCCTCAACCAAGAACGGGGCGGTTTTTTTACTGCAACGAGAATAGGTTGACGCACGCCAGCCTCTTGAAGCAAGGAGTGTCCCAAACTGCCGGTACAAAAGGAACGTCCCCAAGTGCCAAGTGCATCAAGAGTGCCCCCTTTGACCAGTCGTTTAAGAACGTCCCCAATGACTACCCATGTGCCAAGTGTTACGCCGATGTTTTGGCACCGACAGCGAAAACCCGCCAGAGCGAGCAAGGTGCCTTGAAACGAGGTGGCATTGATCTTTTGATCATGCCGCCGAAGTTGAAAGGCAGATTGCCGCTCTGGCGGGTTTGCAGCGTCAACTGGTTACGCGGTTTGGTAAAACCGCGTAACTCTAGTAGTTGGCTTCGTAGCCGTTGCCGTCGCCGGTGGGCTCTTCGTAGTAGTCCGAATCGCTCGAATCGCTTGAGTCATCGGAATCGTCAGAGCTGACCGATGAAGTTGCGGTACCGTTTGCGTAGTCGTCAGACGTGTTGTTGTTCAGGTCGCCGATCGTAGAACTGGAACCGTCGGAAAGACCCATGGTGTTGGGACCCTTGGGATCCTTGCCGGCATCGACGCGCTCCATCATTTCCTTGAGCTCGTCCTCGTAGACAAAGACGTAGCTCACACCGTCGATCATGGTGCTGTCGTCGGCGTACGAGGGCAGGTTGGCCGAGTAGATACCGTCGACATCCATACCGCGCATGGCGTTGACCGTAGCCACGATATCCTGAACGCTCATATCGGTCACGAGCATATCGGACAGCGAATTAACCAGGCCAAAAATCTTCGTGGCATCGAAGTTATTGAGAATCTGGTTGGCAAGGGCGCCAAGCACCTGACGCTGGTGGCGCATGCGCGTGTAATCGCCGTCGGCATAGGTGTAGCGGCAGCGGGCATAGGTAAGGGCGGTGGCACCGTCCATATGCTGCTGGCCAGCGGTAATCTTAATATCCAGGTGCTCGGGGTCGTCAACATCATCGGTTGCGTTAATGTCGATACCGCCAACCGAATCAATCAGCGCCTGCATACCGTCGAAGCTGACCTCGGCATAGTGGGAAATTTGAACACCGCACAGCTCGTTGACCGCCTCGACCATGGCCTCGGCGCCGCCAACGGTATGGCAGGCGTTGATCTTCATGGTCTCGCCCTTGTACTCGACCTTGGTGTCGCGCGGAACGGAAATGAGCGTCGCCTGCTTTTGCGTGGGGTCGATGCGTGCCAGGATAATCGAGTCGGCACGATACGTATCCTCGCCCGGACGGCCGTCGGTGCCAAGAAGCAGCACGTAGAACGGATCCTTTGCCTCATCGGTGTCAACCAGAACCCGACGCAGATTGTCGGTAATGACATTAGAATCGCCGAGCTTGCCCATAATGGTGGCAAACCACAGGCCGGCAGCGGTAGTGGCACTCAGCAGCACACCAAGCACGACAATGAGCGCGACGTGACGAATCGTGTGGCTACGACGACGTTGACGAGCGCGCTCGGAATAGCGAGCCACGTTATCGCGACTGTAGATCTTGGCCTGCGCACCAGTTGAGGGTCTTCGGGCGGTGGTATCCGCGAGGGGCTTTTTATTAAACATAGGCAACCTGTATTAGTAGATGACGGGATCGGGGACGGTAGCATGCTCGACATGCGCGCCGAGCGCCTGCAGCTTTTCGACAAACTGCTCGTAGCCGCGCTTGATGTGATGGATAGCCGAAACCTCGGTCGTCCCGTCGGCGATCAAGCCCGCTACGACGAGGGCCGCTCCGCCACGCAGATCGGGCGAGGTAACCTGTGCACCCGAGAAACCCTTGACGCCATGAATCATGGCATGATGGCTCTCGATACGAATGTCGGCACCCATGCGCACCAGCTCAGAGGCAAACATAAAGCGATTCTCGAAGATGTTCTCGGTAATAACGGAACTGCCGTCGGCAAGGGCGGAGAGCACCATAATCTGCGCCTGCATGTCCGTCGGGAAGCCGGGGAACGGAAGCGTCTGGATGTCGACCGGCTTGATGCGCTCGGCGCGATTCACGTGAACGCCGTCGTCGGTACGCTCGCAGTCGATACCCATGAGCTCCATCTTCTTGAGCACCATGCCCAAGTGAATGGGGCAAAAGCCCGTGACATCGACACCGCGATCGTCGGCCATCAACGCACCGGCAACGATAAAGGTACCGGCCTCGATGCGGTCGCCCACTACGCGATGGGTAACAGGATGCAACTCTTCCACACCCTCGATGGTCACGACAGGCGTACCGGCGCCAACAATCTTGGCGCCCATCTCGTTGAGCATGTTGGCGAGATCGACGATCTCGGGCTCGCGGGCGGCATTGTCGATAACCGTGGTGCCCTGCGCGCGCACGGATGCCATGATGAGGTTCTCGGTCGCACCGACGCTGGCGAACTCGAGCGTGACGGTGGTACCGCGCAGACCTTGGGGCGCATTAGCGTTGATGTAGCCGTGGGCGGTATCGAACTCTACGCCCAGGGCCTCGAGACCAAGAATGTGCATATCGATCTTGCGAGCACCCAGGTTGCAGCCGCCCGGCATGGCGATCTTGGCGCGATGGAAGCGGCCCAGCAGGGGTCCCATCACGGCGGTGGAAGCACGCATCTTGGCGACGAGCTCGTAGGGGGCCTCCCAAGAATCGACCTGAGAGGTATCAATCTCGAGCGTGTGCTCGTCAAGGACATCGATTGTGGCGCCCATACCCTTGAGCACCTTGCCCATCACGTGGACATCGGAAATATCGGGCACGTTCTGCAGCGTCGTCTTGCCCGGCGCCAGAAGCGTTGCCGCCATGAGTTTGAGCGCGGAGTTCTTGGCACCCGAAACGGGCACGGAGCCTCCGATGGCGTGGCCACCCTCAACGCGGATAATATCCAAGGTCTACCCTTTCAAAAAGCATGCCCGGGATGGCTGGGCCATCCCGGGCATGATGTGTTCGCAAATGGTCGAACGCTAAATCGTTTGACTATTGGGCAAGCTTGAGCTTACACCATGCGATTTCATTATAGAGGTAGGCGCGGCGTGCATCATCCTCCGACAAATTACCCAGCTTCTCTTCAAAACCTTGAATATCAGCTTTAAGCTTGTCGGCATCGACGGTCGCCAAATCGCAAGCGCGCTCGGCGAGAACGGTCACGACATCGTCCGCAACCTGGGCATAGCCGCCGGCCACGGCAAACGTGTGGTCGACAGTGCCCATGGCCTTATCGGAAACGCGAACGTAACCGCGGTCGATCGTGCAGATCTCGCTGGAGTGAGCAGGCAGAACGCCAAACTCGCCATCCGTGGACGGAATCGACACAAACGCAGCGTCGCCCTCATAGGCGCAGCTCACGGGGCACACGATGCGGATACGCATAACCTACTTCTCCCCCATCTTGCGGGCGCGCTCGCGCACGTCCTCAATCGTGGAAGCATAGCGGAAAGCCTGCTCGGGCAGGTCATCGGCCTTGCCGTCGACAATCTCGGCGAAAGAGCGGACGGTATCCTCGACGCGGACGTAGACACCGGGGTTGCCGGTGAACTTCTCGGCGACGTGGAAGGACTGCGAGAGGAACTGCTGAATCTTACGGGCACGGTTGACCGTAAGGCGCTGCTCCTCGGACAGCTCGTCCATACCCAGAATGGCGATGATGTCCTGAAGGTCGGAGTACTCCTGCAGGAGCTCCTGGACCTTGACGGCGACACGGTAGTGCTCCTCGCCGACGATCGAGGGATCGAGAGCGTCGGAGGAAGACGCGAGCGGGTCGATAGCCGGGAACAGGCCGAGCGACGAAATGCTACGCGAAAGAACCGTAGTGGCGTCGAGGTGCGTAAACGTCGTGGCAGGCGCCGGGTCGGTCAGGTCGTCTGCAGGGACGTAGACAGCCTGGACGGAGGTAATGGAACCCGTCTTGGTCGAGGTAATGCGCTCCTGGAGGTCGCCCATCTCGGTAGCCAGCGTAGGCTGGTAACCGACGGCGGACGGCATACGACCCAGCAGTGCGGAAACCTCGGAACCGGCCTGGGAGAAGCGGAAGATGTTGTCGATGAACAGCAGAACGTCCTGGCCGCGATCGCGGAAGTACTCAGCGGTGGTAAGGCCAGCCAGACCGATGCGCAGACGCGCTCCAGGCGGCTCGTTCATCTGACCATAGACCAAGCAGGTCTTGTCGATTACGCCAGACTCGCTCATCTCGAGGAACAGGTCGGTGCCCTCACGAGTACGCTCGCCGACACCGGTGAACACCGAGGTGCCGCCGTGCTCCTGGGCGAGGTTGTTGATGAGCTCCTGAATCAGAACGGTCTTGCCGACGCCGGCGCCGCCGAACAGACCCGTTTTGCCGCCACGGATGTAGGGCTCAAGCAGGTCAACGGCCTTGATGCCGGTTTCGAAAATCTCGGTCTTGGTGGTGAGCTCGTCGAAGCGGGGCGCTGCATGGTGGATGGGATAAAACTCCTCCACCTCGGGCATGGGCTTACCGTCGACAGGCTTGCCCATGACGTTCCAAATGCGGCCGAGCGTCTTGGGGCCAACGGGCATCTTCATGGGCTCACCGGTATCGGTGGCGATGAGACCACGCTGCAGGCCGTCGGTCGAGGACATGGCGACCGTGCGGACGACGCCGCCCGGAAGCTGGCTCTCGACCTCGAGGATCGTGCTCAGGTGACCGATCGGGGTCTCGGCCTCGACCGTGAGCGCGTTGTAGATCGGGGGCACCGCGCCGTCAAACTTGACGTCGACGACAGGGCCGATGATACGCACGATGCGGCCATCACCGGCAGTCGTCTTCTTGGTGGCTTCCTCGACCGCAAGCTTTACGGTGTTATTAGCCATTACTGTTCCTCCAATGCTGAGGCTCCGCCGACGATCTCGTTGATCTCGGTCGTGATCGAAGCCTGGCGCACGCGACTATACGTGCGGGTAAGGGTCGAGATGATCGCGGTGGCGTTTTCCGTCGCGGAGTGCATGGCCTTGCGGCGCGCACCCTGCTCGGCGGCCGCCGAATCGATCAGGGCCTGGTAGATGACCGTCAGGATATAAGACGGTACAAGCTTGCCGAGAACATGCTCGGGAGAGGGCACGAACTCGAACGTGGACGAGATGCGCTTAGGGGCGTCGGTCTCGTTCTTACGCGGACCGTGGGCCATAGCGATCATCTCGGGATCGAGCGGCAGCAAGTGCTCGACGCGAAGTTCCTGATCCACGCGGTTCTTGGCGTGGTGGTAGACAAGCTCGACACGGTCAAGCTCACCGGCACGATACGCATCGCAGATATGAGAGGAGATCATGCGAGCCTGATTGAAATCGGGCTCGGAGGAATTGCCCTCAAAATGCATGATGACATTTGCGCGGTCACGGAAATACGTGGCCGGCTTACGCCCACACGCGATGATCTCGCACTCGATGCCATCGTTCGCCCAAGAAGCGGCGAGCTTTTCGGCCGTGCGCTCCACCGTCGTATTGAAACCGCCGGCAAGGCCGCGGTCCGAAGCAATGACGACAATCAGGCCATGCTTGACGCTCTCATGCTTCTGCAGCATGGGATCGGTGCCCGAGCAGGAGGCGTCGCCGGCAACCGTCAGCATGACGTCGGTCAGCGCCTCCTTATAGGGCTCGGCCTGCTTGGAGCGATCGAGGGCACGACGGATCTTGGCCGTAGAGACCATCTCCATCGTGCGCGTGATCTGCTTGGTCGTGGTAACCGAGGAGATTCGCTTCTTAATGTCGCGAAGGTTGGCCATAGGGCTTAGTTCTCCTCTGATCCAGTCGTGTCGGCATGGTGTTTGGCCATGAACTGCTGCTTGAAGTCACCAATGACACGCAAGAGCTCGGCCTTGGTGTCGTCGTCGATCTTCTTGGCGCGAACCTTGTCGAGCAGCGAGCCAAAGCCATTGTCCATATACTCGATAAGCTCGGCACGGAAAGGCAGCACGTCGGCGATCTCCAGGTCATCCAGGAAGCCCTCGTTGCCAGCAAACAGCGTAACGATCTGCTCGCCAACCTCAAACGGTTTATAACGCGGCTGCTTCAGGAGCTCGGTCATGCGAGCGCCGTGGGTAAGCTGCTTTTGCGTGGCCTCGTCGAGGTCGGAGCCGAACTGCGTAAAGCCGGCGAGCTCCTGGTACGAAGCAAGGTCCAGACGGAGGTTGCCGGCGACCTGCTTCATGGCCTTGGTCTGTGCATCGCCACCGACGCGGGACACGGAGATACCCACGTCGACTGCCGGGCGCTGACCCTGGAAGAAGAGCTCGGACTGCAGGTAGATCTGACCATCGGTAATGGAAATAACGTTGGTCGGAATGTAGGCCGAGACGTCGCCGTCCTGGGTCTCGATGATCGGCAGAGCCGTCATGGAGCCGTAACCGTTCTTCTTGGACATCTTGACGGCACGCTCGAGCAGACGAGAGTGCAGGTAGAAGATGTCGCCAGGATAGGCCTCGCGTCCGGGCGGACGATGCAGCGTCAGCGACATCTGACGGTAGGCCACGGCCTGCTTGGACAGGTCGTCGTAGATGACGAGCACGTGACCGCCGGGGTTGGTCTCGCTGGCAGGCTTGCCGTCCTCGCCGTTGTACATAAAGAACTCGCCGATAGCGGCACCGGCCATAGGCGCGATGTACTGCATAGGGGCGGAATCGGCAGCGGTGGCCGAAACGATGATGGTGTAGTCGAGCGCACCGTGCTGAGCGAGGGTCTCGCGGATGTTGGCAACCGTGGAGGCCTTCTGGCCGATGGCGACATAGATGCAGACCATGCCCTTGCCGCGCTGATTGAGGATAGCGTCGATGGCGATGGCGGTCTTACCGGTCTTACGGTCGCCGATGATGAGCTCACGCTGACCACGGCCGATAGGCACCATGGAGTCGATGGCCAACAGGCCGGTCTGAACCGGCTCGCACACCGGGGTACGGTCGATGACACCGGGGGCCTTGAACTCGATGGGGCGACGATGCGTGGCGACGATGTCACCCAGACCGTCGATGGGCTGGCCGAGCGGATTGACGACGCGGCCGAGCATGGCACGGCTCACGGGGATATCCATAATGCGGCCAGTGGTGCGGCACTCGTCGCCTTCCTTGATGGAGTCGACGGCACCGAACAGAACGGCGCCGACCTCGTCACGGTCAAGGTTCTGGGCAAGGCCGAAGACGGTCTCACCGGTATCGGAGCTCTTGAACTCCAGAAGCTCGCCTGCCATGGCGCTCTTGAGGCCGGAGACACGCGCGATGCCGTCGCCTACCTCGTCGACCGTTGAAACCTCATGCGTATCGACCGTCGCGGAGAGGCTCGTGAGCTGCTCCTGCAGTTTCTTGGCGATATCCTGGGCATTGAGGGTTTCGGACATTAGGCTTCACCTCCGTACGAATTAGCAGAGTTTGCGAGGGTCTCCTGCGCGACGCGCAGCTGCGTCTTGACGGAAATGTCACGACGCTCGCCGCGGGCCTCGAGCACCAGGCCGCCCACGATAGACGGGTCGACCTGCTCGATAAGGAATACCTTGCGGCCGAAGTCCTGCTCGCATTTCTTAGTGATGGTTTGACGCAGCTCGTCGTCGAGCGGGATCGCCGTGGTGACGGTCACGCCCACTACATCCTCGTCTTCCTCGGCAACATACTTAAAGGCAGCTGCCACCTTGGGAAGAAGGTCGAGCTGGTCGCGCTTGGACATGGTGTCGAGCACGGCGATAATCTCGGGGCTGGCGCTAGCCAGGCGCTCGATCATCTCGAGGTCCTCGAACACATGGTTCTCGGCCTTGGCGGCTTCCAAAAGGGAGCGCGCGTAGGTCTCGAGTACCTTGTCCTGATAGCGGCTAGTCGGCATTCAGGCTACCTGCTTCCTGGATGTAGCGCTCGATGAGCTTCTTCTGCTCGGACTCGTCCTCGAGTGCCTCGCCCACGATCTTGGTGGCGACGGCAACGGACAGGTCGGCGATGGAGCTCGCGGCACCGGCGTAGATGGACTTGCGCTCGTCCTCGACGGTCGTATGGGCCTTGGCGATGATCTCCTCGGCCTCCTTGTGAGCAGCCTCGATGATACGGGCGCGCTCGGACTCGGCGTCCTTACGGGCCTCGAGAACGATGTCGGCAGCCTGACGACGGGCGTCGGTGACGATCGAGTCGGACTCAGCGCGCTTGGCGATGGCCTCCTGCTTGGTCTTCTCGGCCTCGTCGAGGCTCTCCTCGATCTTCTTGCCGCGCTCCTCCATGGTTTTCATGATGCCCGGCAGGGCGACCTTGGCCAGCACGATCCAGATAATCAGGAAGGCGATAAGCGCCGGGATGAACTCCGCCATCTTAGGGATGAGGATGTCCGCACCGGCAGCGCCGTCCTCGGCGAACGCGGAAACCGGCATGAGCAGCGCGGCCGCGGACGCGGAGAGTGCGATCGCGCTCTTCTGGGATGAAAGATTCATACTTGACGCTCCGTGCTATTTAACGATCAGCGCGACAACGAAGCCGATCAGAGCCAGAGCCTCGCCGAAGGCGGAGCCCATGATGAAGACGGTGAACACGCGGCCCTGGACCTCAGGCTGACGGGCCATAGCACCCGTAGCACCCAGAGCAGACAGGCCGATAGCAAGACCAGCGCCGATAACACCGAGACCGTAACCGATAACTCCCACGATTCCTCCTTTGTCGTGCGTGTCTTATTTCACGCAGGATAACCTTTTTATAACTGCCGGGCTCCATGGGTACGGGCACCGGCGGTTTAACGAATTGCCTTACCTTTAAGGCGCGAACGGAAGACTACTCCTCCTCCGCGACCTCCTCTGCCTCGGAGACATACACGGCGGTAAGGACCGTGAAGACGTAAGCCTGGATGGCGCCGACCACAAGCTCGATCGCATAGATCAGGATGAGGATGGCAAGCCAGGCCAGCGAAGGCAGGGCGCCGACGGCGTGGGCCGCGGAAACCTGCTGAAGCAGCGGCTGCATGAACATGCTCGCCATGATGGCGAACGAGCCCATGACCACGTGTCCTGCGAACATGTTGCAGAACAGACGGACGGCGAGCGTGATGAGGCGCAGGAAGGTCGAGAAAAGCTCGACGACCCACACAAGCACGTTCATCGGGAAGCTCACGCCCTGCGGGGCGAGGCTCTTGATGTAGCCGATCACGCCGTGAGCCTTGCATCCGTAGTAGATGAAGTACACGAAGGCGAAGATGGCGAGCGCAGCGGTGGAGCCGATTGCGCCGGTGCCGGGCTTCATTCCCGGGATCAGGCCGATCATGTTATTGATCAGGATGAACAGGAAAAGCGAGCACAGGAACGGGAAGTGCTTCTTCCAGTTCTCACCCACGACGCCCTTGCCGATATCGTTCTCGACGTACTCGATGATGTACTCGAAACCGTTGACGAAGAAGCCCTTGGGAACCAGGGTCTGCTTCTTCTTGAACACGGCCAGGACGATCAGGAGCACGATCGTGGAGACGATCAGCCAAAACGAGTACTGCGTGATGCCGCAGCTCAGATCGCCCACGACAGGGGTGGAGCTGAACTCGCTGACCAGATGATTAATCTCATCAGGCAGCTTTTCAAAAATTTCCACGACTTACCTTTCGACCTCATGAGGATCTCGCAGCGCCTTGGCGACGCGAACCGTGCAGGCGGCCATAAAGGCCACGAAGCCGATCGCCTCGCCCAGGAGGAACATGCGAAATGCCTCTCCGAACAACGCAAACACAACCAAGGTAAAGACGAGCAGGGCGACTGCCGAGACCGCCAGACTCACCATGCCCTTGAGCATGTCCGCATTCTGCTTATCGTCAAGAACCGGCTTGAGCGTAAAGACAAAGGGAAGGAAGGCAATCGCGCCCGCGATGGCACCTGCAACGATAGCGAGCAGATCGGCTATCTGAAACACTGGCGTCCTCACTTTCCTTTTTTATCGCCTCACAGGACAGTTCCCGCCAAACATTGGTGACTATTGTACGAGCCAATCGCTAAAGTACAACCGAAAAAGCATCGGTTAATACGCACCTGTTCGTTTTCTTAAGACCTTCTTTATGCCGCAGGTACGGTAATACGTTTTTCTCGAACCCTGCAGGGCAAAACGTCCGTTAACAGGAGTGCGCGCGGTCGTCTTTTGTTCGACCGCGCGCACCATTTCTTCGTATTTTCGACGTTAGCCGGTATGCCCCAGAGATTACAGCGTGCCGTAGATGCGGTCGCCGGCGTCGCCCAGGCCGGGAACGATGTAGGCAGCTTCGTTGAGATGGTCGTCGATGGCGCAGGTATAAATATGTACGTCGGGGTCCTTTTCGGTCAGTGACTTGAGGCCCTCGGGGGCCGCGACGATACACAGCATGCGAATATCCTTAACACCGCGCTCGCGCAGGTAGCTGATGGCCATCTCGGCCGAACCGCCCGTGGCGAGCATGGGGTCGACAACCAGGCAGATGCGCTGGTCGATATCCTTGGGCATCTTGCAGTAATACTCATGCGGCTCGTGGGTAACCTCGTCACGCTCCATACCGATGTGGCCCACGCGAGCGGAGGGCACCAGGTCGAGGATGCCGTCGACCATGCCGAGGCCCGCACGCAGGATGGGAACAATGGCGAGCTTCTTGCCGGCAAGCTGCTTAAACATGGCGGTGGTGATGGGAGTCTCGACCTCGACGTCTTCCATGGGCAGGTCGCGCATGGCCTCGTAGCCGTCAAAGAGCGCAAGCTCGCGCACGAGCTGGCGGAACTGGTTGGTGCCGGTGCTCTTGTCGCGCAAGATCGACAGCTTGTGCTGGACGAGCGGATGGTCGACAAGCGTCACGCGGGACGTATCGTAGGTGACGGTCATGGGTTGATTGCCCCTTTCGTTGCGGCCGGAAGATGGCCTTGCTGACAAGACGCCTGGCGACGTTGTTGCCTCGCGCCGTGCATAAGTTTAACGGTTTGTTGTATCGAGCAGCTCGTCGCAACCCTACTGAGCGGTGTTGAGCGAACGCTTGACGGCATCACGCCAACCAGCGAGGTTGCTCTCACGGCGCTCGGCGGACATGTGAGGATGGAAGACTTTGACGATCTGAGCGTTTTGCTCCAGCTCCTCCAAATCCTCCCAATAGCCGACAGCAAGGCCCGCCAAGTACGCGGCGCCAATCGCCGTGGTCTCCACCGTCTCGCACTGCAGCACGGGAATATCCAGCAGATCAGCCTGGAATTGCATGATGAACTCGTTGCGCGAGGCACCGCCATCGACGGACAGGCGCTCAATCGAAAGTCCCACGTCCTGCTCCATGGCGCGTAGCACGTCATAACTCTGGTAGGCCATGGACTCGCAGGCCGCACGCACAATGGTCGCGCGACTCGAGGCGCCGGTCAGGCCGCACACGATACCGCGAGCATGCGGGTCCCACCAGGGAGCGCCCAGGCCTGCGAAGGCGGGGACGAAGTAGCAGCCCTCGTTGTCGTTAATCGAAGTGGCGAGTTGCGCGGACTCGCTCACGCTCGAGATGATGCCCATGTTGTTGCGCAGCCAGTTCATGGTTGAGCCGGCGGCAAAGATAGAACCCTCGAGCGCATAGCTGATCTTGCCGTCCGCGGCGATACCGATCGTGGAGACCAGACCGTTCTTGGATTCGACGATCTCGTCGCCGGTGTTCATGAGCATAAAGCAACCCGTGCCATAGGTGTTTTTGGTCTGGCCGGGATGGAAGCAGCAGTGGCCGAACAGCGACGCCTGCTGGTCGCCCGCCACGCCCATGATGGGTGGCATGTTGGTCATGATGTCGCTCGCGACGCGGCCGTAGTCGCCCGAGCTCCAACGAACCTCGGGCATCATGGAACGCGGGACGTCGAAAAGCGCCAGCAGATCGTCGTCCCAATCGAGCGCATGGATATTAAAGAGCGCGGTGCGGCTGGCATTGGTGTAGTCGGTGGCAAATACCTGACCGCCGGTGAGGTTGTAGATGAGCCAGGTGTCGATGGTGCCGAACATGAGGTCGCCCGCCGCCGCGCTCTCACGCGCACCATCGACGTTGTCGAGGATCCACTGCACCTTGGAGGCCGAGAAATACGGGTCGAGCGTAAGCCCCGTGCGGGAGCGCACCAGCTCTTCTGCGCCCTGCTCGACCAGCTCGTCGATCAGAGGTGCGGTGCGACGGCATTGCCACACGATGGCGTTATAGATGGGTTGGCCGCTTATGCGGTCCCACACCACCGTGGTCTCGCGCTGGTTGGAGATACCGATGGCGGCGATGCGGTCAGAATGGATGCCGCTCTTAAACTGGACCTCCATCATCACGCCGATCTGACTGGCAAGCACCTCCGTGGGATCCTGCTCCACCCAGCCGGGGCGCGGGAAGCTGGTTTTGACGCTACGACGCGCCTGGGCGACGATGCAGCCGTACTCGTCGACGATAGTCGCGAGTACCGAGGTAGTGCCGCAGTCGAGCGCCATGATGTAGGAACCGCCAAAGCTAAACGAGGCGTCTTCCATACCCAGGCTACCTAGATTCAACGACATCGCTTACACCTTTCTATTGCATCGGGTCGGACAGGACCCGCTCGATCTCTGATGCGGGAAGTGCGCCTTGGCGCAGGATCTGGAGCTCGCCGTGCTGAAACGACACGATGGTTGAGGCGTCGCGACACGGGGTCTCACCGGCGTCGACGGCCACATCGACCCCCTCCAGGATGCGCTCCTCCACCGTGACAAAACTTGCCGGCGCGGGCGCGCCATGCGTGTTGGCGCTGGTGCAGGCAAGAGGGCTGCCGCAGGCGCGGATGAGCGCCTGCACCACGGGCGAGGCCGAAGCGCGAAGTGCCACCGTGTCGTCGGCGGCGCGCATAAAGGTCGGCACGCAGGGGGCCGCCTTAACCACGATAGTCAGGGCGCCCGGCCAGCATCGTCGGGCGAGCACGCGGGCCTCGTTAGGGATATCCACGCCATAGCGGTCGAGTGCCTCGGCATCATCGACCAGCCAGGCAACCGTTTGGGTGAGCTCGCGCTGCTTGAGGGTAAAGATACGACGATAGCCGGTGCCGAGTGCGGGGACCGCGGCGCCGTTGACGGTGGCCTGCGGATCGCGCGGCCACGGCAGAGGTTCACTTGTATCTTGTGGAACGGCATCCGAGAAGGCGTTGACCGCCACGGCGACACCGTAGACCGTCTCGGTTGGAATAAGCGCCAGGCCGCCGCGACCGAGTAGCTCGGCCGTGCGCTCGACTGCAAGCCGATGCGGCTCGCGCGCTCCCTCGTATACCCGATAGACCGTCTGCATGTGTATGCCAGCCCCTTACGCTCTGGTGCAAGTTTGTTTACTGTGGGGCATTCTCGCACGAAACGTTCAACCTATTTGCCCAGAGCGCATGTTGGTTTGGTGAGCGGCTCTAGTAGTCGGTGAAAGTGAGGGGGTTATTGGACTGCGACGAACTTCTTTGGCCTGCCGGCGTGGCGTTCTTGGGCGGCGTAGCGCTCGATGCTGTCTATCGTTATCATCCGACGGCCGTCGACAAGTTCAACATCGAGCTTTCCGGCTTTGACCAGCGCGGTAATCCGCGGAGCGGAGACTTTGAGGTCCAGCGCTGCGTCTTTAAATGTTCGGCACGCCGCTTCCCGAGCGTCCTCGTGGTCGATTTCGACTGAAAGGGCCACGACCTCGGCCGAGCGTTCGTACCCTGCCGGAGTCAAACCGTTGTTGAGGTCGTCGGCCAAAAACGCCATCAGTGCCTCGGTGGCATGGGCAATCGCTTCTTCGCGCGTATCGCCATCGGCAAAGGCGCCGGGAATCTGCGGGAAACTGGCGCAGTAACCGTCGTCTTCTTTTATGAGAACGCAGTCATAGGTAAATCGCTGCCTCATTTTGCCTCCAACTACCATTCAGCTTGGCGACGAATACTTGCCCACGTGCCCTTCTTTGGTCGATCACCACCAGAGCCGTTCACGGTGACAACACGGTCACCAGAAACATACTTAGCATGACTACCGACTTGCGCGACCTTCACGAATCCATCGTGCTTGAGTAGGGCAATGATTTCCCGAAAGGTAGGAGGTTGCATGGGCCGACCTCTTTCAGCCGTCCTAATTATAAACTACTTTATAATTTTTGCTAACCAGTTAATAAATATTACTGGCGCTGTTTGGGCTCGGTGACGATGGCTCGGACGATGCGGGGGCGATCGGTGAGGTCATGGACGGTACGCACGTCCGAAAGGCCTGCCTGGCGACAGAGCTCGGCCGCGGCATCGAGGGCACCCTCGTAGAGCTCGCAGGCAAACAGGCCGCCGGCGCGCAGCATGTAAGGCGCCGCATTGAGCAGGCGGCGGAAGATATCGAGGCCGTCGGCGCCGCCCTCGAGCGCCAGGTCGGGCTCAAAATCCTTGACCTCGTGCGGCAGCGAGCGCATGACGCCGGTCGGGATGTAAGGTGGGTTGGAGACAAGCACGTCGAAGGTGCCCCACTCTTCGCGGGGAATAGAACTCACCAGGTTGGTGAGACTAAAGGCGACCTCGTCGGACGTGAGGCCAAGCGCATCGCGGTTTTTGGTGGCCAAATCGATAGCGCGCGGCTCGATATCGGTGGCGGTGCAGGTAATGTGGCCGCGGCGCTCCCAGGCAAGGGAGAGCGAAATGCAGCCCGTGCCGCAGCCGACCTCGAGAACGCGGGCGATGCGGGGCTCGGCTGGGGCAGGCGAAGCGGCATCCTGAGCTGAAGCCGTCTCCTGGTCGGCACCCTCGATGGCGATGCCGTATTCGTCGAGCTCGGGCTCGGCGGCTTCCGCGGCTTCGGCTTCTGCTGCCTGCGCGGCGGCTTCCTCGGCCTCGCGGTCGGCCAGCTCCTCGGCATAGGCACGGCTGCCCAGCACATCGCCGCCCAGCGCCGCCTCGTCGGCGGCCGTCAGGTTAGCGGCACGGCGCTCGGCGGTCGCGCGTTCGTCTGCCAGCGCGGCCTCGGCCTTGCGTGCCTCCTCAACCTCATCGTTCCAGGGCAGCTCAACGCGCTGACGGGCGGCAGCCTCGGGGCTCAGCACCTCGGCATCCAGATAATTGAGGACTTCCTCGACGAGCATCTCGGTCTCGGGACGCGGAATGAGCACGCCGGGGGCGCACGTGACGTCGATCATGCGAAACTGCGTGCTGCCGGTGATGTACTGCAGCGGTTCACCTTTAGCGCGACGAACAACGGCCGCGTGCATGGTCTCGAGCTGAGCCGCGTTAAGCGTCTCGTCCATGCGCATATATAGGTCAATGCGCGCCAGGCCCGTGGCGGCGCACAGCAGCCACTCGGCAGAAAGACGGGGGTGCTCCTCGCCGCGCTCGGCCAGGTACTCCTTGGTCCACTCGAGACAACGCTTGATGGTCCAAATCTCGTTTGCCATGGGGCCCTCCCCTCTTAAGCGCCGGACGGCGCGCGAATGTCGGAGCAGATTGTACGCGAGGCCAGCGCTTGGCAAGGGACGATTGAAGGCGATTATCGAGAATCAGCCCAGATTTTTGCACCGAGCTCGCTCAAAGTGTTCATTCGCCGACGTCTAGATTTGCATTCGTCAAGCTTTTGGCAAGGTTGCCCCAAAACTAACCAATATCTAACCAAGAACTTGCCAAATCACTTGACGCGCGACGCATCAAAAATCGCCCCGCGACTTCTTGAACGATTTTTCGAGCATTATTTTCAATAGCAGATGAATGCCGCTAATTTCTTTGAGCAGGTAGCCGACTTCATGGCCATCAAAGCCGATTGAATAACATCTCAAAGCAATGTGCCCAACCTAGTCATTTAAGAACGTCCCCAATGACTACCTCTAAGGCGCCGCAGGTTGAGCATACCGCATCCGGAGCAAGGCAGCGCCGCAGGTAGAGGACGGACAGCGAGCGGGTCGCATTTGAGACAAGGTGACGTGAAACGAAAGGGCGCTGACCTTCTGGTCGCGCCCTTGAAGTTGAACGTCAGATTGTCCAAATGCGGCCCGCGCAGCGTCGGCTGGTCCGCCGTTCGGTAGAACGGCGGAACCTACACAGCCTGTGCCAGCTTCTCGGCTCGCTCGGCGGCGGCGAGGGCCTCGATGACGGTGCCGAGCTGGTCGCCCAGAAGCACGCCGTTGTAGGTGGAGTTGAAGCCGATGCGGTGATCGGTCACACGGTCCTGGGGCTGGTTGTAGGTACGGATCTTCTCGGAACGGTTGCCGTGGCCGATCTGGCTCTGACGCTCGGCACCGAGCTCGGCCTGCTGCTTCTCGAGCTCCATCTCGTACAGACGGGCGCGCAGCATCTGCATGCAGACCTCGCGGTTCTGAATCTGGGAGCGCTGCTCCTGCGACTGCACCACGGTGTTGGTGGGCAGGTGGGTAATGCGCACGGCGGAGTAGGTAGTGTTAACGCACTGACCGCCAGGGCCGGAAGCACAGTAGGTGTCGATGCGCAGATCGGACTGGTTAATCTGGACGTCGATCTCCTCGGCCTCGGGAAGCACGGCGACGGTAGCCGTGGAAGTCTGGATACGGCCCTGGGACTCGGTCTTGGGGACACGCTGGACGCGGTGCACGCCGGACTCGTACTTCATGACGGAGTAGACGCGGTCGCCCTCGACCTTGAACTCGATGGACTTAAAGCCGCCAGCCTCGCTGGGGCTGGAATCGAGCACCGTGGTCTTCCAACCACGCGACTCGCAGAAGCGCTGGTACATCTTGTACAGATCGCCGGCAAAGATGGCGGCCTCGTCGCCACCGGCGGCGGAGCGGATCTCGACGATGGTGTTCTTGTCGTCGTTGGGGTCGCTCGGGATGAGCATGTACTTGATGTCTTCCTCGAGCTGTGGGAGCTTTTCCTCGTTCTCGGAGATGTCCATCTGGAGCATCTCCTTCTCGTCCGCATCGCTGGTGTCGCGGAGCATCTCCTTGGCGGCCTCGATGTCATCGAGCGCGCCGATGTACTCGCGCGAGGCGGCGATGAGGTCGGACTGGTGTGCGTACTCCTTGTTGAGACGCGTGAACTCCTTGATGTCGGAGGCGACGGCCGGGTCGGAGAGCTTCTTCTCGAGCTCCTCGTAGGCCTTAATAATCTTTTCGAGCTTGTCGCGCATGGCGGGACTCCTTTATGTGCGTGAAGGTGAAAATCGGCAGAGTTGATGGGGCGCGCGGCGCCACTGCGGGGGTAAGCCCAGCTAGAACATGTCGATCTTCAGATACATGCGCATCCCTTCGCGTATGGGGTACATAGTTGCGGTCTAACCCATACATGATAGCGTGCGCAGGCATACCTGCATATAACCCGCACGGAATGTAACTCCTTCACCTGCGGTTTGCAGCTTTTCCGGGTGTATTTGGCCTAGATTTGCAGCTTTTCCGGGTCCAGATGGCTGCTTCGTGCAGCTTTTCCGGGCTTCTAGAGCGTGTGGAGCAGGGCGATGAGGAAGCGGATGCCTTGGAGGTAGGCGCGACGGGAACAGGACGCCGCTCATGCGCGAGCAGCTCGAGGACGGGCGCTACAGGAAGACCTGGAAGAAGATGATGGAGCCGGAGTACGAGTTCCATCCGGAGCCGGACGTGCAAACGGCGGGCTAACATAGCCTTTCACCGAAAAGGGCGGGTGGCCGCGCCCTGCGACCACCCGCCCTCAATCAAAGCCCTTCTCGGCCGCCGCAGTTACCGGTTCCGGCGCCGCAGAATCACGCCTGCGGCGATCAGCACCACCGCGCCGCCCGCGATGCCACCCAGGGCCATCGGCGACAAGCTGGTATCGCCCATGTTCGGCAGACCCGGCTTCTCCTCCTTCGACACCGGTGGGTTGGTGGGCGGCTCCGTCGGCGGGTTGACCGGCGGGGTGGTCGGCGGCGTGTACGTGTTCTTGAACACCGGCGCCACGTCACCGTCATAGGTTACCGTCGCCACCAGATGGCCCGCACCGTCGTCCGTCACCGTCACCGTTACCCGGTGCTCGGCCGCGTCGTACGTCACGTTCTTCTGACCGTCGTCCACCTCGGAGATGCTGTAGGCGTACGTCCCGGGCTTGTCGTACGAGATCGCCTCGAAGCCCACCGTGCCGTCCGCCGCGTTCTTGGCGGTCTGCAGCACCTTGCCGTCGGCATCCTTCAGCTGGAAGGAGAACTGCCCTTCCTTAAGGTCTTCGCCGCTCAGCACCTTGGAGGCCCCCAGCTTCACCTCAGTCGCGGCCGGCGCGTAGCTGTTGCTGAATGCCACCGCATCCGCAGCCTTGCCGCCCTTGCTGTAGGCAACCTGCGCCTCCAGCGCGTGCGTCTCCGCATTCTCCGTCACCGTCACCGTCGCGGTAAAGACCGTCGTGTCGTAGGTGACGCCGTTCGCCGTCGCCCCTGCCCGCTCGGACACGGTGTAGACGTACGTCCCCACCTTGTCCAGCTGCAGCGGCGCGAAGCCAAACGTGCCGTCGGCGCCGTTCTGCACCGTCTGCACCACGTTACCGTCGGCGTCCTTCAGGTCGAAGGAGAACTCACCCTCGGCCAAGTCGCGGCCGGTCAGAGCCTTCGTTCCGGTAATCGTCGCCGTCGTTGCCGTCGGCGTGTAGATGTTGGTGAAGGTCAGATCCGCGGCCGTCTTGTTCGCCGTCGCGGTCAGCTGGCCGCTGCCGTCGTCGGTCACGCTCACCGTCACATCCAACACCGCATCGCTGTAAGTGATGGTGCCATCTTGGCCCGCAACCTCCTTCACCTGGTACGTATGCGAACCAGTCGCAGTGTACGAGATGGCCTTGAAGGTAAACGCGATACCCGCGTTCGTGGTCCGGTCAATCTCCTGCCCGGTGGCCGCGTCAATCAGCGCGAACGTGA
The DNA here is from genome assembly GCA_959027945.1 of uncultured Collinsella sp. GTDB lineage: Bacteria > Actinomycetota > Coriobacteriia > Coriobacteriales > Coriobacteriaceae > Collinsella. Next base: position 10,125 of record CAUFRO010000024.1, on the reverse strand, counting down.
ACTCGCCATCGGCGGGCGTCCGCATGGTGGCCGAATCGGTATTCTCAAGCACCTTGATGCCGGAGATCTGGTAGGAGGTCGCGCCCGGCTGGTAGCTGTTCGCAAACGTCATGGTGTTGGGGGTGACGCCGTTCTCGGTGCCCTTGCTCGGCTTCGCCGTGGAGCTCTCTACCGCCAGCTTGCCGTCGTTGTTGTCCTTCACCACGTAGGTCAGGGTGTACGTCTTGCCGGTGTAGGTCACGCCCGGCACGCCCGGCGCGTCCCCCGTCGGCTGCACCTCGCGGACCGTGTAGGTAAAGGTGCCCGCATGGTCGAAGGTCAGCTTGTCGAAGGCAACCTTGCCGTGCGCATCGTTCTTCTGGGTCTGGATCACCGAGCCGTCAGACCCCACCAGCTCGAAGGCGAAGTCTCCCGCCTTTAGCTGATAGCTGCCGTCGTGCACGTCAACGCTCTTGGTGAGGGCGATCGCGCCGGAGTCCGTCGCCTGTGCCTCGTAGGTGTTGGTGAAGCTGGGCTTCGTGACATTCGTGCCGTCGTAGGCGACGCTCGCCTGCAGCGTGCCGGCATTGTCAGCAACCGTCACCACGGCATGGTGCACCGCGGCGTCGTAGGTCACGTAGGCCAGATCACCCTTCCGCTCCACGATGGTGTACTCGTGCGTGCCCGGCTTCGCGTAGGAGAAGGCGTCGAAGTTAACACTTCCGTCCGCGCCGTTGGTCGCGGTCCGGACGGGCTTGGCCCCGGCAAGCTGCTCAGCCGTCAGGTTGCCCTCGTACACATCGAAGGTGAACTCGCCGCACTTGGGGACGATCGGCGTGTTGTCGTCCTTCTTCACATAGCTCTTCTGCGCACCGAGGGCCAGGCCGGTCGCGGCCGGCTGGTAGGTGTTGGTGAAGGTATCCGAGCCGGATGCGCTCGTCACGATCGCCTTCGCATTCAGTGCTCCGTTCCCGCCGTCCGTGACCGTCACCGTATAGGTGAGGGGATGGCTGTCATAGACCATGCCCGGCTCCGCGCCCGGCTGCTCCACGATGGTGTAGGTGAAGTCCTTGCTCGCGGCGCCGTCCAAGTCGGAGAGCTGGAACTCGCGCGTGAAGCTGACCTTGCCGTTTGCATCGTTCTTCGCGGTGTCGAGCACGTTGCCGGCAGCGTCCTTCAGGTCGAAGGTGAACTCGCCGTCCGCGGGCTTCGTCGTGTGGTCGAAGCCGTCCGCAACCTTGATGGTCTTGGTCGCCGTCAGGATTACGGAACCCTTTGCGTCGTAGGTGTTGTTGAAGGTGGGAGCCGTAGCGGCACCGTCATAGGTGACGGTCACCTTCGTCTTGTTGTTGTCGCCCTGGTTCTGCTCTACCTTGACGTGGACCTTGACTTTCTTGGCGTCGTAGGCCACGCCGTCGACGGTCTGGCCGGCTTTCTCCTCCTTGAGCGTGTAGTCGTACTCGCCCAGGTTCAGGTTCTTGACGGCCAGCTCGACCTTGCCGCCCCGGTCGTTGGTGCCCTTGGCGACCTCGTTGCCGGCCTGGTCGTACAGGCCGAAGGTGAACGCGTCGGCCGTCAGGTCCTTGCCCGTGAGGATCTTCGTCGCCTCGACGGTAACGTCTGTCGTCGGCTTCGAGTTGGTGAAGGTCGGAACGTCGGCCTCGCCGTCGTAGGTGGCGGTCGCCTTTAGCTCGCCCTTCTCATCGGAGACCTTGATGTGGACCTTCACGTCCTTCGTGTCGTACACGACGGTCGGGTCGTTGCCGGCAACCTCCTTGATGGTGTAGTCGTGATCGCCCGGCGTGTCGTAGCTGATTGCCTGGAAGGCGACCTTGCCGTCCTTGTCATTCTGGACGGTCTGGATCACGTTGCCATCCTTGTCGAGCAGCTGGAACGTGAAGTCGCCCCCTGCGAGCTCGCCACCCGTGAAGCGCTTCGTCGCCTTGAGCGTTACCGAGGTCTCCTTCGGGTGGTACGTGTTCGTGAAGGTCTTGTCTCCACTCGTTACCTGCGGTGTGGCCGTCAGCGAGCCGGTGCCATCGTCCGCGACCGTCACCTTGTAGATGAGCGCATGGGTGTCGTAGACCATGCCCGGCTCCGTGCCCGGCTTCTCCGCGATGGTGTAGGTGAAGTCCTTGCTCGCAGCGCCGCCCAGGTTGGAGAGCGTGAACTTGCGCGTGAACTTCACCGTGCCATCGGCCTTGTTCGTCGTGGTGCCGAGCACCTTGCCGTCGGCGTCCTTCAGCTCGAACGTGTATTCGCCGCCCTTCAGCTTGGTGTCGTGCGTGAAGCCCGGCGCGACCGCAACGATCTTGGTCGCCGTCAGCTCCACGGATCCCTTTGCGGTGTAGGTGTTCGTGAAGGTGGGGGCATTGGCCTTGTCACCATCGTAGGTAACAGCGGCGTCCAGCTTGCCGGCATTGTCCATGACCTTCACCACGGCATGGTGCACCGTAGCGTCGTAGGTCACGTGGGACAGGTCGCCCTCCTGTTCCGCGACGGTGTATTTGTACTCGCCGGCCTTGGTGTAGTCGATGGCCGGGAAGGTGACGGTGCCGTCCTCGCTGTTCTTGGCGCTCCGGATGGGTTGCTTGCCCTTCAGCTGCTCAGCCGTCAGGTCGCCCTCGTACAGGTCGAAGGTGAACTCGCCGCCCTTGAGCGTGGCCGGCGTGTTGTCGGGCTTCACATAGGCCTTCTTCGCCGTGAGCGCCACCGAGGTCTCGGCGGGCTGGTACTTGTTAGTGAAGGTCGGGGCATCGTTCTTGCCGTCATAGGTGACGGTCGCCTTCGCCTTGTCGCCCTCCGCCTTCACCGAGACGTGAACCTTCACCGCCTTGGTGTCGTAGGTGATAGTCGGATCGGCACCGACGTTCTCCTCCTTGAGTTTGTAGTCGTACTCGCCGATGGTCAGACCGGTGAGGGCAAGATTGATCTTGCCCTCCTTGTCGTTCTGGACGATCTTGACGGGATTACCCGTGGACGTGTCGCCTTGGTACAGGCCGAAGGCGAACGCGCCGTCCGTCAGCGCCTTGCCCGCGAGAACTTTCGTGGCCTCGACGGTAACGTCCGTCGTCGGCTTCACGTTGGTGAAGGTCGGCACGGCCTTATCGCCGCCGTAGGTGACGGTCGCGTCCAGCGTGCCGTTCTTGTTATCGGTAACGCTGACCTTGACCTTCACTTTCTGACCGTCGTAGACGATGGTCTGGTCGTTACCGGTAACTTCCTTGATGGTGTACTCGTAGTCACCTGCCTCGGTGTAGTTGATGGGCTGGAAGGTAATGTTGCCCTTCTCGTCGTTCGTGACGGTCTCAATGGGCGTGCCTTCCGCCTTGTCACCCTTGTACAGAGCGAACGAGAAGTCGTTCCCCGCGAGCGCACCGCCCGTAAAGCGTTTCTTCGCCGCCAGGGTCACGGAACCCTTCGCAGCATAGCTGTTGGTAAAGGTGGCGAGGTTCACCTTGCCGTCCTTGACCTCAGCCTTGATGGGCTTGGCCTCAGCGTCACCATCCTTCTTCACCGTCACGCCCGTGACGGTCAGCTTGGCGTCCACGTCCTCCACCGTCACCGTGGCGGTGTAAGCGGAGGCGTCCATCGTCCAGCCGGCGTTCTGCACGCCGTCCGCTGCGGGATCATCATCAGCGTTGTGCACCTCGGTGAGCGTGAACGTGTACTCGCCCGCCTTGTTGAACGTCATATTCGAGAAGTCGACCGTCTGGCCCTTGTCCTTGATAATCTTGTCCTTCGTGGCCTTGGACTCCGCGTGCGCGTCGCCCGCCAGGTCGTCCGACACACCCAAGTCGCCGGCGGCGATCTTCTGCTGTGTCTCTTCCGTGGCGGTCAGCGTGAACGAGAACGCCTTCTCCGTGCTCTCAACACCGGAGATCTTCTTCGTCACCTGCGGGGTCAGCTCGTCGCTGGCGTCTGACTTGTAACTGTTCTTGAACGGGACGGTAGGCGTAGCGGGCTTCGCATTGCGACTCGAGACCGTCTTCACGTAGTTGGTCGTGGTATCGAGGCCCTTAATCGCCTCGGCCGTCAGCGCATCAACGTTGCCGCCCCCGCCAACAAGCGCCGTCACGCCCGGGCCCTTCGCGATGGTCGTCTCGGTGTAGAGCTGGCCTTTGTTGTCCGGATTCGGCTTCACCGCAATGAGCACGTAGGCGTCACCGGGGTACTCGGTGTCATACGTGTATCCACCAGCGTTGGCGCCATGCGCCTCAGACACCTTGTACACATACACCTTGTTGTAGCTCAGCTGCGTGAAGTTCATCTTCAGCTTGCCGGACATCGTGGCGGTCTGCGTATCGTCACCGTCATCCTTGCCCACGGTGTTCTTGAACGACTTATCGGTATCAGCCGGCTCCGGGGCCGTCGTACCGTTATACGTCATCGCCTCGATGGTGAACGGGAACATGCCATTCTTCAGCGGGGTACCAACCAGAGTCTTGGTCACATCGATGCCCGCGTAGGTACCAGAGGCCGCATAGATGTTGGTGAACGCGGCGGCGTCCGTCACCTGCCGGTCGGCATCCGTCGTCGCCTGCTTGTTGTCGTACGCAACCGACGCGGTCAGCTTACCGGTGTGCTTGCCGTTCTCGATATCGGTCACTGTGTACGTCACCGTGGACGTATGGCCGTCATACGCAATACCAGTCTTATCCGCGTCGGTCGGCTTCGTCTCGTTCACATTGAACGTATACGTGCCCGACTTGGTGAACACCAGGTCGCCCACACCGAAGGTTGCAGAACGCGTCGCGTCACCGGCGCCTGCGATCTCAACCTTAGTCGTCAGATCGCCGGTCTCATCGGAGTCGGTAGCCTTCCTCTGGGTAACGACCTTGTTTTTAACCGCATCCCTCGTCGCATCATCCGCTGGCGTCAGGGTGAAGTCGAACGCATCGCTCGTCTCCCACGCACGCCCAGCCAGCGTCTTCTGCACAGTAACCGGTGCCGACGTCGTCTGCGTCACCGTGTAGGTGTTCTTGAACGGGATATATCCACCCGTGTCCGTCAGCTGCGTGCCGTCGGCCTTCCAATACGTGGCCGTGGAGGACAGGCACTTACCCGTCCCAGACTCGTTATCAACCTGCTGGTTCTTCACCAGCACGTAGTACACCGTATCGTCGTAGCCTATGCCACTGGACGTCGATGTATCGGAATCCTTGACCTCGGTCACCTTGTACACGTAGGTGAGGTTCTCGCTCTCCATCGTATAGGTGATCTGCGGGAACGCAGCGATACCGTCGTCATCGTTCTTCGCCGTGGTCGTGGTGGACGTGCACCCCTTAGGCATGGGGACCTTGCTGGCACCGACGCTGTAGGAGGTGGCGAGCTTGCCGAAATCGATGGCTCCACTCGGCACGGCATCATTCTTCATCCCGCCGAGTGCCTCGAGCTGGAACGTGAACTTATCCTTCACAAGCGGATTTGCACCGGACTGGTCGGCATACGTCTTCTGCACGTTGAAGGAGATGGTCTCCTCATCGGTGTTATAGGCGTTCGTGATCTTGGCGATTTTGTCAGCGACCTCGATCGGGCTGTCCTCATGGCTCACGCCGTCGTCGGTGTAGGTCTGCTCCATCTTGACTGCCGGCTGCGACAGCGTGCCGTCGCCGCTATCCTTCACCGTCACCGTGACGCGGTAGGAAGCGCTTGAATACCCGAACCCGGGCAGCCAGCTAGCGTCGTTTTGAGACGGCGTGGCCTCGGCAATGAGATAGGTGTAGGTGCCGGGCTTGGCGTACTCAATATTGCCGAAGTCGAACTTGTCCCCGTTCTTGACGGTCTTCACAACCTGCTTCATACCACTCACGGGCGCATCCTTGGCACTGGCGGGCATCGGCGTTCCCTTGTCCGCGCGCAGGTAAATCTTGAAGCTATCGCCATCCTTCCAGTCACGGCCCCGGAGCACCTTCTGCGCCCAGAACGCATTGGTGAGCGTCACCGGCGGCTTTACGCTGTAGGTATTCGTGAATACCAGCTTGTTGGCTTCGGCCAACGTGCCGTTGGCGTTCTGCTTCGCAATCGTGCCGGAGATGCTGTCGTCCTCGCCGCTCAGGGCGTTGCCGCCCTGCTCGCGCTTGGTCAGCGTGAAGCCGGCCGGCATCTTGTCCGTATCGGTCAGCTCCTGCACCGCGTACTGGTCACCCTCGGCGAGACCGTACACGCGGATCGTCTGGTCGGCCGTGATGGTCTGCTCGCGGCCGTTCTCGAGGTCGAACATTTTGCCGACCTGCTTCTCGCTTGCGGTCCCCGCGTTCTCAAACACCGCGGCCTTGTACGTCTTCCCCGCCGTCGTGGGCACGGTGAACTTGAAGGTGAACTCCGCGTCCTTATTGCCCGTCAGGCCATCGGGCAGGGCAACCTTCTTCGTCACCTCGAGGCTCGCCTCGCGTTCGTTCGCCACGCGCACGCAGGTGGCACCTGTGAACAGGGCGTTCAAATTCATGTCGTCCAGATTGGCACGGGCGCCCTTCGCATTAGTGTCACCAGGCACGTCCTGCGTGATGCCCATACGTATCCAGCCCGTCTCGGTCTCCAAGCGATAAGGTTTGCCTTCCTCGGTGGGCCCATACTGGTAGACACGTCCGTTGGCGCCGTACTTGAGGTGCACCTCATCCTCGCCGCCCTTGGCGTCATTGTTCCAGGAAAGGTTGTCGTTGCCGTCGAGCGTCCCGTCGGACGTCTGGCGCTGGCCCTTGATCCACGTGAGCGTGTTGTCGATGTCGCCCTCTGCGCCAAACTGGCCCAGACTCTTCATGAGCGCGCCCGGGCCCACGAACGTCGAAACGCCGTCATCGTCCGTACCAGCATCGGCATGGACGCCGTAATCGTCCACAATCACCTTGGTGAGCGTATCGTTAAGCAGGAAGCCCTTGGGAGCCGAGACCTCCTTTAGGAAGTAAGTTCCATTCACGAGCGGCCTGTTACCGGCGCTTGTATTCGGGAATATGCCCGCACCTTCGAGCGGGACCGGGTTGCCGACCGACCCCGTCGTCAGGGTGTCGTAGGGGGTCTGCTCGCCCTTGAGCACGACCTTGCCGTTCGCGTCTGTTGTCACCTGTCTGGAGGTGTACAGGGCGAACTTCGCCCCGTCAACGGGCTTACCCTCGGTATCGGTCTTCTGCACGAACAGGCGGTTCTGGATGTTCGTGACGAGCAGGCGCGTGGCGAACTGCCGCTTGAAGTTCGTGCCGTCTGCGATGCCGTCGCTGTACACGTGGACGGTGTTCTCGGGCTTCGCGTTGGCGATGGAGCTCTCCGTTGTGTGGTAGATGGCCACCGTGTACTCGGCATCCTTGCGGGCATCACCGCTCAGCAGGTAGTAGTACTTGGAGATGTCACCGGGCAGATTTTGAATCTCTACCTGGTACTGGCCGCTCGTGTTGAGCGTGAAGGCGTGCAGGTCCTTCTTCGCCGCCTCGATAGCGCCGGCCTTGCTCGGCTTCTCGGCGAGGGTGTACCCCATTCCCGTCGATGGGTCGCCCGACACGGCGTACCAATTGTTCTGATTTTTGATATCTGCGTTTGCGCTTTTATCGCGCTTGAGCACCACAGCGAACAGTATGCCAGACTTCAGGTTGACGGTCTCGTCGGACTTCGTCAGGTCATCATCCGCCTTGTACACGTTCACCGGTGCGGTGATGGTCTCCTTCGCGCCGGCAAACGCACCAGTCTTCCACACGACGCTGTCCGCATCCATACCGCCGCGGTTGATGATGACGCCGCCCGCGCCGTTCTCAGCGCTCGCGGGCACGTACTCGAGCTGCATGCTGCCACCTGTCGCCGTGAGACTCGAGCGGTATCCCTCCGGCACGCGCGTCTCCTTCAGGAGGTAGTACTTGTTACCGTGATTCTTGTTGTAGAGATCGTCGAAGTTGATGACGCCGTTGTCATCGTCGTTCGTGAGCGTTAGGTGGCCGGCCTCGTCCGTGGTGCCGGAGCCGAGGAGCGCGTTCTTGTCATTGGTCGTATCTGTAAAGTTCTCGTCTGTTTTGTACAGCGCGAACTCGGCGCTCTGTACGAACTTGCCGTCCTGGTCGAACTTTATGATGTCGGACTCGGGCACCGTCACGAGGTTGAACTTGAGCTCCATGTTGGAGTCGGTGGCGCCGCGCTCCAGGTAGAAGAACTTGAGGGTGTGGTTGGTGTCGTCGGCGAAGGTGTTGCCTTCCCAGCTCGTGTCGCCGGCCTTGCCCGCCTCCTGGTACTTGCTCTTCAGCGTGCCGTTGTAATTGTCGTTTACCTTAATGTCGCCCGTATGAAAGTTGATGCTCAGACTCGCGCGGTTGTGAATACCGCCGATATCACCCACGAGGACATCATCGATGAACACCCAGACGTCATCATCGCCGGCGAACTCGAAGGTCATGTCATTATTATTGTTCGTCAGGCCGCCCTTGGGCTGCACGAATCGCGTGGACATTGAGAGACCGAAGTGGTGGTTGACGGGTTTGCCGCCGTTGTAGCGCGAATCACCGGTGTTGTCTGCCTTGATGCCGGTTTGGACGAGCTGGCCGTTTTCCTCTTTGAACACCTTGTCTGCCGCGTCGAACGGGAAGAACTGACCCTGGTGGGACGAATCGCCCACTTTGTCAATGCCCCAGGTGCCATAGATGTCGAAGGCATTCTTGTCAGCGTTGTAGGCTGCGTAGTTTTCGGAGCTGTCATAGACGTAGTAGCCGCCCTGAACCTTGAGGAGGCCCGTCACGCCAAAATGGGACGTCTTGCCGGTCTGGGCAGAGGAATCGAACAGGTAGCGGAGGGACTCGTCGCCCAAGGCTTCGGAAAGCTGCGGGTAGCCGTCTGAAAGCGTGTTGTTGACGATGCCGGGCCGCGGGCTCGTGCCGCCCGTCCATTGGTTGAGCGGCCCATCACCCTTGCCGTCGTTAAACTGGAACTTGTGGCCTGCGTTGACGCCGCCGCTGCCGGAAACCGACAGATGGTCATCGGGATTCACCCAGTAATCAAACAGGTTGATCGTCGTCCCCGAGGGCGAGGTCGTCGGAACCGTGTGGTCGGAGATCGCCGCCTCGGCACGAAGCGGCAGGAAGAAACTCGCCGTCAGCGCGACGGCGAGGGCCAGAACAATCGCATATGGCGAAACCGGGCGCAGCCCACGACGGCGGCCATAAGACATGACGGACCACCGCTCGCGCGGCCGATGTTCACCAGGAAGTTCCCTGCTTAGACACCCCCCCCCCGGTAGCAATATTCACGAGTCGAGACGTCATCTCTCTGAGCTCCTGCATAATTTCCTCCCCAGTCACACGGCGACCTGCCCGGGCACTCCCCGGGGGGCCGAGGCAGTCTGGCACATGCCCGCAGTCGTTCAAGGAATACCAAGCCCGGCATATGTCTCTTAAGATATCTTAGTCTTTTTCTATGACAGTTTTTGTCTCATTACCGATGAAATCGGCTCAGTCCCTTTGTCACATTCTAGAGCGTGTGGAGCAGGGCGATGAGGAAGCGGATGCCTTGGAGGTAGGCGCGACGGGTGATGCGCTCGTTGGTGCCGTGGACACCGCGGTCACATTCGTCATCGTCGACCACAAAGGCGGAGAAGCGGATGCACTCGCGGCAAATGCGCTGGTAGTTGGCGGCATCGGTTGCGCCAATCACGGTCGAGGGCACGATGCTCATCGGCTCTTGGCCCACCGCAGACGATCCGTTTTCCTCCGTCGGCTTGGGATCACGGAAATAGCGGGCGGCGATGGCGCGGACGGCCTCGAGCCCCGGTCCACCGATGCGCGGGGACGGCGAGGGCTCGGAGCTGCCGGGGCCCAGCTCGACCTCGACTCGGCCGGCGAGCCCAGCGGTGGCAACGGCCTCGCGGCAGCAGGCCACGACATCGGCCACGCTCGTACCCTCGAGCATGCGGAAGTTGATATTGGCCCACATATCCTGCGGCATTACGTTGGCGCCGGTGCTGCCACCCTCGATCTGCGTGGGCGCGCAGGTGGTCGTCACCAGCGGATAGAGCTTTTTGCTGGCGAGGCAATCGCGGACAATGGCATCCCCGTTGGCGGCAATTTCATCGGCCGTGTAGAGCCCCAACTCGACGAGTTGAGCGGCAAGCAAGTCGGTCACGCGCGTCGGCCACTCGATATCGCAGATTGCGGTGATGGCACGGCTGAGCACCTCGAG
>CAUFRO010000023.1 GCA_959027945.1 uncultured Collinsella sp. | reverse complement strand
ACCTCGGCCAGCGTAAAGAAGTTGCCGAGCGACTTGGACATCTTCTCGCCGTCGACCAGCAGCATGCCCGTGTGCATCCAGGTGTTGGAGAAACCCTGGTGCCAGGCGCAGGTGGCCTGGGCGCACTCGTTCTCGTGATGCGGAAAGGCAAGGTCGGAGCCGCCGCCATGAATGTCAATCGGAGTGCCCAGATAGCGGTGTACCATGGCGGCGCACTCGGTGTGCCAACCGGGACGGCCCTCGCCCCAGGGGCTCGGCCAGCTGGGCTCGCCGGGCTTGGCGGCCTTCCACAGGGCAAAGTCGAGCGGGTCGTTCTTGTCCTCGTTCTCCTCGATGCGCGCGCCAACCATAAGGTCGTCGATGTTGCGGCCCGAGACCTGACCATAGTTGGGATCGCTGCGCACGGCAAAATACACGTCGCCGTTATCGGCGGCGTAAGCGTGGCCCTGCTCGATAAGCGTCTTGATCATGGCGATCATGGGGCCGATCTCTTTGGTAGCGCGGGGACGCACGTCGGGATCGAGCACGTTGGCGGCGCGCATGACGCCGATGAACTTGTCCGAGAACTCCGTCGCGACCTCGGCGGCCGTGCGGCCCTGCTCGTTGGCGCGCTTGATGATCTTGTCATCGACATCGGTGAGGTTCTGGGCAAACGTGACCTCGTAGCCGCTCGCGATGAGCCAACGACGAATCACATCGAAGCTGATGAACGTGCGGGCATTGCCGATGTGGATGTTGTCGTAGACCGTGGGGCCGCACACGTACATGCGGACCTTGCCGGACTCGATGGGCTGGAACTCTTCCTTTTTATGGGTAGCGCTGTTGTAGATACGCATTCGTTACTCCTTAACGGTTTTCTGTAGCAGGCAGACGGCCCAGGCGCCGATTCCCTCGCCCTGGCCTTCCCAACCGAGCTTTTCGGTCGTGGTAGCGGCGACGCCCACGTTTTCGACGTCAACGCCCAGGGCATGGGCAAGGTTAGCGCGCATGGCATCGCGGTGCGGGGTGATCTTAGGCTGCTGACAGGCAATGGTGCAATCGGCATCGACAAACTCAAAGCCCAGCTCGCGTGCATAGTCCATCACGCGGGCAAGCAGCACCATCGAGTCGGCGCCCTCATAGGCAGGATCGGTGTCGGGGAATAGCTTGCCGATGTCTCCCCCGCGGCAGGCACCCAGAATGGCGTCGGCCAAGGCGTGCGCGAGCACATCGGCATCCGAGTGGCCCAGCAGGCCGCGCTCGTAGGGAATGTCGACCCCGCCGATGATACATCGACGCCCCTCCACCAAACGGTGGACGTCGTAGCCGTGGCCAATGCGCAGGTTACTGAACATGGGGAAGATCCTCTCCCTCGGCCATACGGCCAAGCAGAATCGCGGTTACGGGACGCAGGTCCTCGGGCACCGTAACCTTAAGGTTATCGCGCGGGCTCTGGACGCAGCGGACGCGCCCACCCATGCGCTCGACCAGCGACGAATCATCGGTGCCGGTAAAGCCCTCGGCAATGGCTGCAGCGTGGGCGCGCTTCATAGCATCGACGCTAAAGATCTGCGGCGTCTGCGCGGCCCAATAGAGCTCACGCGGCGGCGTCTCGACGATATTGTCGCCATCGACGATCTTGAGCGTGTCGATCGCGGGCTGGCCGCACACGACACCGTCGAGAGCACGGTCGCTCACGAGCACGTCGATAGCGTGGTCGATGGCCTCGGTCGTAATGAGCGGACGAGCGCCATCGTGAATGGCGACGTATTCAAAGCCCGCCGGAACCGCATGCACGCCGGCACGGGTGGAATCCTGACGGGTATCGCCGGCATCGGCAAAGCTGATGGGCGTGTCATAGTCAAACGGGTCGATGGCCAGGCGGCGCATCTCGGCACGGCGCTCGGCAGGGCAAACCACGACGATGTGGCCGACCTTGTCGCTACGATCGAACGCGCGGATGGACCAGCTCATGAGCGGACGGCCTGCCACGTTAACGAGCTGCTTGCCGCCGGGGTTACCAAAGCGCTGGCCGCTGCCACCGGCAACGACCACGGCGCATACGGGCGCCATTATGCGTTCCCCTGTTTGGTGCCCTTCATGCGGTACAGCGAGTCCGCAAGAATGGCAGGGTTGTTGACGCCAAAGTCGCCCAGGCGCTCCGGATCCTCGCTAATGTCATCCATGAGCTCCTGCAGCGAGCCGTACTCGTCGACGATCTTCTCGGCCACGCCGTCGCGCACGACGGACACGCGCGAAAGCGTGCGCAGGCCCAGCGGTGTCATGACGGAGTCCTCGTCCAGGTCGTCGTAACCCAGAACCGCCGCCACATGCTGCGGGTCGGACAGGTCCTTGGGCGTCATGCGAGCGAGCTCGGCGCGAATCTTCTCGGCGTTGGCCTCAGAGGAATCGCTTGCGTAGTCGCGGATCATCAGGTCGTATTCGGTATCCATGCTGGAGCCCGCGAGCTGCTCGAGCTGCATCTGCACGAGCTTGCCCTGGTTACCCAGCTTGACAATGCAATCCTTAAGCTCGGTCTTTGCCTGCTGCATGATCTCGAAGCTCGAGAAGATGCCGGTGATGTCGGCGAGCGTGACGTAGTCGTCGAGCTCAAGGGCCGTCAGGCGCAGCAAGGAGCGATCGAGCGACTGACGGGTAGTCTGAAGCGTGGCGACGAGCTGGTTGACCGAGCTCATGATGGTGGTGACGGGCTGGATCTCGTAGCTCTTGCCGTGAACGTACACGTTAACGACGGCGCGACGAGCCGAAACCGAGATCACGATGGCATCGGTGAGCACCGACATGCGAGCGGCAGTACGGTGACGCATGCCCGTCTCACTCGTGGCGAGCGAGGGATCGGGATTGAGGTGGAAGTTGGCGCGCAGGATCTGGGTGAGGTCGCCATCGATGACGATGGCACCGTCCATCTTGGAAAGCTCGAACAGACGGTTCGAAGTAAACGAAATGTTGAGCGGGAAGCCGTCGTTACCGGCAGCGAGCACGTTTTCGGTGTCGCCGACGCAGATAAGGGCGCCCAGGTGACCAGCAATGATCATGTCGAGGGCGGTGCGGATCGGCTGGCCGGGGGCAGTCAGGCGAATGGCCTGTTCCATACGCTTTTGCAGCTCGTTCTTATCCAAGGCATCGCTCCCATCGTATACGCTCCATAAACGCTAAATAGTTTCTCACGGTTTGTCCCTGCGGCGCTTGCGAAATCCGATGCTTACAGAATGAGCGAACACAGCTGAGAGCCCAACCCAAATCAGCTGTTCATGTGGTAGCATCGGGATTCGCATAAATGAGGGAGTAGTCGCGTGATCGGGTTCGCCTCCGGTGGCGCGGCAAGTCAACACACTGGCCGATGCGGCCTGGCTTGCCTTAATGAACGAGACTCGTGGCTGTGCGCGCAACGCGTACGCCACGGGTCTTTTTTGTTACTCCCCCAAGAGGTACACGCGGGCCCGCCCGCAGAGAGGGAGCCAGACTATGGGACTCGCAGAGCTTGTGTTGCTCGCCGTTGGCCTTTCGATGGACGCCTTTGCCGTTTCCATCTGCAAGGGCCTTGGCATGAAGAAGATCAACCTTAAAGTTGCCGTGGTGCTCGGCCTGTTCTTTGGCGGCTTTCAGGCCGGCATGCCCGTAATCGGATGGGCGCTCGGCAGTCAATTCATGGGCATCATCGGACCCATCGACCATTGGATCGCCTTTATCCTGCTCGCCTTTATCGGCGGCAAAATGTTGTGGGAGGCCTTTACCGAAGACGAGGATGAAGGCGACGGCAAGGATGCCGAAAAGATTGACCTGGGCGAGTACCTGATCCTCGCAATCGCCACCTCGATTGACGCGCTTGCCGTGGGCATCTCGTTTGCCGCGCTCTCGGTCGATATCGTTCCCGCCGTGTCGCTCATTGGCATCACGACCTTTGTCTTCTCCGTTGCCGGCGTAGCGATCGGCCACACCTTTGGCGCGCGCTACGAAAAGCCCGCCACCATCGTGGGTGGCGTCGTGCTCGTCCTCATCGGCCTCAAGATTTTGCTGGAGCATCTGGGGATTTTGGCGCTGTAGTGCCAAACACAATCGCTCAAAACTCAACGCCAGCACAAGGCCTCATGCAGAGTTTTGTATGAGGCCTTTTCGTGCAGACTTTTGCATGTCATACTGATATGCAAAAGTCTGCACGTTAGGAGATCACCGTGGATACCCTTCCCATCACCACACCGCGCCAAGCTGGCATCTACGTGCGCCAGGCACGCGAGACTCAGGGTCTCACCCGTGCCGCCCTCGCTAAAAAGGCCGGTGTTTCGGAACGCCTGCTCGCATCGCTCGAGCTGGGAGATGCCACGGGCATTCGGCTCGACAAGCTGTTGGCGGTTTTCGGTGCTCTTGGACTGGCGCTCGCCGCTCAAGGGGATATCGACGAATCGAAAAACGAGCAACCAGTCGACGCCCCGCATGCTGATTTGCAACCTCGTAGCACCCCCAGGCGCCATCACGCTCAACGTTTTCACCATCGCAACCGTCGCAGCGCAGCCATTCCGGCTCTCGCAGATGTCCCCTTTACGTCCGAGCTCTACGACAAGGCCTTCGCCGATTTCGCCATGTCCAATCTCGGAGTCTCGATTGCCACAAACCCATCTGCCCAAACAAGGCCCAAAGGGAGGTAGCCAATGGCCAGCAAAACGCTTCGGACCATTATTTGCGGCGTACCTGCGGGAACGCTCACGCAAGATGAGAACGGTCTTGTCAACTTTGCCTACGATCATGACTATGACGGGCCAGCCCTATCGACAAACATACCCGTATCAAATCGCATATACGGCCAACAGGTCATGAATCCGTACTTGTTTGGCCTTCTACCCGACAGCGAGGACCAGCGAAAAGCGATCGCCGTCGAATTCGACACCAGGCCCAACAATCCCGTTGCGTTGCTCAGCCATATCGGACTCGACTGTCCGGGCGGAGTGCAGTTTTGTGCCGAAGAAGACGTCGACGCCGTCCTGCATCGCTCCGGCGAATACCGCCCTATAGACGACCACGAAATTGCGCTTCGTCTCAAGTCGATCAGAGATGACCGCGATGCATCGTGGATGGGTCTAGATGAAAGTTGGTCACTTGGAGGCAACCAGGGCAAGTTCGCGCTCGCGTTCACAAACGGCCGCTGGTGCGAATGCATGGGGTCCTCGCCCACGACGCATATTTTCAAAAATGGCGTTATCGGATTTAAACTCGAGGCTCTCAATGAGTTTGTCTGCATGAAAAGCGCCCAGCGCGCCGGTATCGCAACGGCAAACGTCGAATATCGTATGTTTGAGGACGAACCCGCCCTCATTGTTGAGCGCTATGACCGCGTGAAAGTCAAAGACGGAACGATCAGGCGCCTACATCAAGAAGACCTCTGTCAGGCACTTGGGGTGATGCCCGCCCAAAAGTACACGGCAGACGGCGGCCCGACCACACGCGACATTCAAGAGCTCCTCGTAAATACGAGCCACCATCAACTTAACCTGTATCTGTTTACGCAGATACTGTTCTTCAACGCCATTATCGGCGCACCGGATGCGCATGCGAAAAACTATTCCCTGCTCCTTGGAAACGACGGCGCAGCCATGATGGCTCGAATGTACGATGTCGCATCGGGGCTGGCATACGAGCGCATGCGCCGCCGGGCGCGCCTTGCCATGAGCGTTGGCGGCGAAAATCGTGTGGGGCGCATCGGTCCAGGCGCTATCCGCCGATACCACGGTATGGGAGATCCCGCGCTGGAGGCGACGCTCACCGATGCCGGGCTATCCGAGAAGTTTTGCTTTGCGACCATGATGGACCTCGCCTACGAGGTGCCCATTTGCATGGAAGAGGTCATGGACGAATACGCCGACCTGCCCGGCATGGCGGACCTGCGCAAGCATATGCTCGGCCCCGTCCGCGAAAACTGCCAGCGCACCCTCGACCTCATCAGGGCAGAAATGGACTAGGTGGCCGTAATTTCGCAATTATCAAACAAAAGAGGGGGGCACCCGTCGCAAAAGCTCGGATGCCCCTCTCGTAATGTCATTTGCAATCCGCTAGCACGTGACTCGGACTGCTACTAGCGCAACCTTTACGCAGCGAGGCGCTTGAGGACGTCGATGAGCAGCTCGTAGAAGCGCTCGGCAGAAGCGAGCTCCATGCTCTCGTCCGGGGTGTGGACATCGGAGAGCGTCGGGCCCACGGCGATGGCGTCCAGGCCGTGCAGGGCCTCGGCAAACAGGCCGCACTCAAGGCCGGCGTGAATGGACTCGATGCGCAGCTCGGAGCCAAAGAGCTCGCGATAGCTCTCGACAAAGACGTCGCGGACCGGCGAATGCTCGGCATAGCTCCAGCCGGGATACTCGAACTCAAACTTGGCGTCGAAGCCCAGGACATCGGCCAGCGTCTGCAGGCGGTCCTTGAACTCGTTCTGCAGCGAGGTGATCGAGGAGCGCGGGGACAACATGATCTTGACCTCGTCGTCAGAAGTGGCAACCACACCGATGTTGGAGGAAACCTCCACGGAGCCGTCGGTGGCGACGTTGCGGCGAATCACACCGTTGGGGGCAAGACGCAGGGCGCGGATGAGGGCAAGCGCGGACTTCTGGTCCATGGCCTCGACCTCGGCGTCGTCGGCAATCTCGACGGTGCAGGTAAAGCCGGGGTCGAAGACCTCAAGCTCGGCGGTGACGTCGGCGATGATGCCCCTTGCGATCTGGGCCGCGGCCTCGGCGGCAGCGTGGTCGGCGTAAACCAGCTCGGCCTTGCACTCACGGTTGATGGTGTTGTCCTTAGTGCCGCCGTTAAAGCTGACGATGGCGGGCTCGCCGGCGACCATCAGGCGGTCGATGATGCGGGCCATGATGAGGTTGCCGTTGCCGCGCTCCAGGTTGATGTCGGAGCCGGAGTGACCGCCCAGCAGGCCGGAGATGTCGAGCGTGAGGGTGCTACCGGTCTTGTGCTCGCGCGCGATCGGGCACGTGTAGGTAACGACGACGCCGCCGGCGCAGCTGACGGTGGCAACGCCCTCTTCCTCGGAGTCAAGGTTAATCATGGTGCGGGCGCTAATCTGGGACTTGTCGAGCGTCTCGGCGCCGACCAGGCCAGTCTCCTCGTCGGTGGTGAATACGCACTCGAGGGCGGGATGGACAATCGAATCATCGTTGAGCACGGTAAGCATAAGCGCGACGGCAATGCCGTTGTCGGCACCCAGGGTGGTGCCGTTGGCGGTAAGGACACCATCCTTGACGACCAGGTCGATACCATCGGTCGTAAAGTCGTGCTCAACGGAGCCCAACTTGTCGCACACCATATCGATGTGGCCCTGCAGCATCACGGTCGGGGCATTCTCGGCACCGGCAGATGCGGGCTTGCGAATGATGACGTTGTAGACCTCGTCCTGGTACACATCGAGACCGCGCTCCTTGGCAAACGCAACCAGGAAATCGCTGATGCCCTTCTCGTTGCCAGACCCACGGGGGATCGCGCTGACCTCCTCAAAGAAATGGAACAGCTGGGCGGGCTCGTAGCCGGTAATCTTGTAGTCCATGGTGCCTCCTTGGCGCAACTGGTTAGACAGTAAGACATGCGACTTGTATATTCCCAGACTTTGCGTGCATAAACCAGTCGAAAACGCCGAGCGCCCTCGCATCATCGGCTAACGGTGGACCGTATAGCGTAACGGTCACAACTTCCGCAGCTCTACAAATCGAGGCGCCCTTTCCGGAGCGCCTCGATTGCGCGTATCAAATTGTCGCCACGCCCTACAGCGCGCCGGAACCGGCTTGCATCATGCCGCCGGGGCCCGAGGTCACGCCGCCGCTCACGGGCGCGGCGTTGCCGGTGTGCGGTACCGCCGGGGCGGTATCGCCACCAAGCGTGCCCGCCGGACGCGGTGCCGGGATCTCGCCCGTGCCGCGGCTAAAGACAAACTTGCCATCGGCCACGTCGCACAGGACGGTATCGCCCTCGCCCCACTCGCCAGCCAGCAGTTCCTCGGACAGCGGATCCTCGATGAGCTTTTGGATGGCACGACGCAGCGGACGCGCGCCGTTGGTGAGGTCGGTACCCTCCGCCACAATCTTGTCGTAGGCCGCATCGGTAAGCTTGATGTTCATGCCGTTGGCAATCAAACGCTGGCGCAGATCGTCCACCAGCAGGTGCGCAATCTTGGTCAGGTTCTCGCCCGAGAGCTTCTGGAACACCACGATGTCGTCGATACGGTTGAGCAGCTCGGGGCGGAACAGGCGCTTGAGCTCGCCCATCGCGCGGCCGCGGATCTCACTCGAGGTGAGGCCCTGCTCGCCGGTGGTGCCAAAGCCAACGCTCGCATCCTGCGCGATCTCGCGGGCGCCCACGTTTGACGTCATGATGATCACCGTATTGCGGAAGTCGACCGTCTTGCCCTGGCTATCGGTCAGACGGCCCTCCTCCAACACCTGCAGCAGGATATTGAAGATGTCGGGGTGCGCCTTCTCGATCTCGTCGAACAGCACGACCGAGTACGGGTGACGGCGAACAGCCTTGGTGAGCTGGCCGCCCTCGTCGTGGCCCACATAGCCCGGGGGGCTACCGATGAGCTTGGAGACCTCGAACTCACTGCCAAACTCCGACATATCGAAGCTGATGAGCGCGTCCTTGCTGCCAAAGAGATACTCGGCGAGCGTCTTGGCGAGCTCGGTCTTGCCTGTGCCGGTGGGACCAAGGAAGATAAAGCTGCCACCGGGACGACGCGGGTCCTTGAGCGGCGAGCGGCTGCGGCGCACGGCCTTGGCGACGGCCTCGACTGCCTCATCCTGGCCGATGATGCGCGTCTTGAGCACGCTTTCGGTCTGCAGCAGGCGCCGGCTCTCGCTCTCGGTGAGCGAGGAAACCGGCACGCCCGAGGTCACGGACACGATGTCGGCAATCTGGGAGACATCGATGGTGAGCGGGCTGGCGTCGAGCTCGGTCGTCCAGGCAGCCTTGGCCTCGGCGAGCTCAATCTCGGCAGCCTTTTGCTGCTCGGTGATCTCGGCGGCCTTGTTCATGTCGTCGCTCTCGGTGGCCTCCTGCGCGGCGGCCTTAAGCTCCTCCACGCGATGCTCGGCCTCGCGCACCGGCTCGGGCGCGCGGTTGGCGGCGATGCGGGCGCGGGCGCCGGCCTCGTCAATGAGGTCGATGGCCTTATCGGGCAGGAAGCGATCCTGGATGTAGCGGTCGGAGAGGTTCGCGGCGGCCTCGATAGCACCCTGCGTATAGCGCACATGGTGGTGCTCCTCGTAGCGCGGCTTGAGCGCGGTCAGGATCTTGACCGTGTCCTCGACGCTCGGCTCCTCGACATCGATGGTCTGGAAGCGACGCTCGAAGGCCGGGTCCTTGGTGAGGTACTTGCGGAATTCCTCGGCCGTGGTGGCGCCGATAATCTGGAAGGCACCGCGCGCGAGCACGGGCTTGAGCATGGAGCTCGCGTCGATGGAGCCCTCGGCAGAGCCGGCACCGATGATGGTGTGCATCTCGTCAATAAACAGGATGACGTCGTCAGCTTCGGTGGCCTCCTGGATCACGTTCTTGAGGCGCTCCTCAAACTCACCGCGATACTTGGCGCCCGCAACGAGGCCCGGCAGGTCGAGCGTCCAGATGTTCTGGTTCATGAGATTCTCGGGCACGTTGCCGGCAGCGATCTGCTGCGCCAGGCCCTCGACGATGGCCGTCTTGCCCACGCCGGGGTCGCCCAGGATAAGCGGGTTGTTCTTGGTGCGGCGCGAAAGGATCTCCATCATGCGCTGGACTTCCTTTTCGCGGCCAATCACGGGATCGAGCTCGCCGTCGCGCGCCTTTTGAGTGAGGTTGGTGGCGAACTGCTTGAGCGTGTCGGTGCCGCTCCCCTTTTGCTGAGAGGCATCCGAGCCGCTAAAGAACGGCAGGCCCGCACCGGGACGACCAGCACCGGCGCCGGCGAGCGGACGCTTCTTGTCCTGGTCCTTGGCGGTGAGTTTCTCGATAGCCTTTTTGATGGAGGCGGACGACACACCCAGGCGCATGAGGATGTCCATGGCCATGCCGTTGCCCTCTTCGACGATACCGATGAGCAGGTGCTCGGTCGACACGTAGGTCTGGTTGTTCTCACGCGCCACGCGGAATGAACGCTCCATCACGCTAATGACGAGCGGCGTAAAGGCGAGCTTGGCCGCCTCGGTCTCCTCACTGGGCTCGGGAACCGTGGTCTGGACCTCCTTGAGGGTGTCCATGATGTCGTCGTAGGAGATATCAAGCGAGCGCAGCGCCTCGGCAGCGATGCCCTCGTCCTCCTTGGCGAGTGCGAGCAGCAGGTGCTCGGTGCCCACCTTATTTGAATGAAGATCGAGCGCCTCCTGTTTGGCCATCGACATGACCTTGCGCGCTCGATCGGTAAATCTATCTAACATGCTCGTTTCCTTACATGAGTTCATCGAAATCAAAACGCCCGCCCGTCGGCGGCGCTTTTGTCTCTTTACCCACAGGTTGTCTATGTTAACAGCTGGAGGAATATCTATAAACCCGGCTCACATGAATGCAGGTTATGACCGCATCGCGGGACTCACCGCGCGATGCGCGACAGGCGCCCCGCAAGAGAAACCCTAGGCGTCTTTCACCACGTCGGGACTCGTCGCACGCGATGCGCGATAGGCATCGGCCTCCTTGGAGACGCGTTCGAGCAGCTCGGATGTATCGACGCCCTCGACTTGCGCGACCGTTTCCACCGTCTGCATGGCGACCGCCCTCAGGTACGCGCACGCGCTGTCCCCCGGCTGCTCGAGGTCTATCTCCTCGCCGCCCTCCCGGGCAAAGCCGACCGCCATCACAAAGCCCATGATGCCCGAGACCAGAAAGCCCACCGCAAAGCTCGAATCTGCCTTGAGCTCTTCTCCGTCGGGGTGGACGATCTCTCTCACGCGGTCGATGATGATCGTATGGATGCCCTGCACGACCTGCTCGGCGGCACCCGCCCTCATGGTGATGACGATGCGCCGCAGCAGGCAGCGGACGTCGCGCCGGTCGAACGCCGAAAGGTCGCCCTCGCTCGAAAAATGCCAGAGGGCATCGGTGATGAGCTCGTTATCCTGCAGCAGCTGGGCTATGGCGATGGCGACGAGTTCATCGAAATCGTGAAAATAGTAGTAAAACGTTCCGCGATTGCACTGGGCGGCGCGGGTCACCTCGCCAACCGACAGCTCGAAGATGCTGTTGTTCTCGATGAGCTCCCAAAACGCCTCGATGATACGGGTGCGTGCATCGGGCGCATCGGCGTCCTTACGCGGTCTCGCCATGCGCCTCACCGCACCCCTGCGCCTTGGCGTTCATGATGAGCATCTGAAGACGGTTCTCCACGTTGGCGAAGCTCACGTCGGGATCGTAGTCGAGCGGCAGGAACTGCGCCGTGGGATACTGCTCCTTGAGCGCATGGATGAGCCCGCGCCCCACGACATGGTTGGGCAGACACCCGAACGGCTGCAGGATCACGAAGTTGCGGCAGCCGCGCTTGGCGTGCTCGAGAATCTCCGCCGGAATCAGCACGCCCTCGCCCGCATCGAACGTATGGTGCAGGATCTTATCGCTCGCGCGCACGAGCTCGGGCATGCGCGTCGGCGGCTCGTAGAGCGGGCTCGCCGCGCCCAGGCGGTCGCAACGGTCGTGCGCGAGCTCGAACAGGTTGTCCGCCGTGGCGTACCAGGCCTTTTCGGGCAGCGACAGGTCGACGTGGAACTCGCGCGACTGCGCATGCTTGTAGAAATAGGTCTTGCGGATCACGTCGGTCATGCGCGCCTCGATGACCTCGAGCCCGTTGTCCTCGAGGTAGCGCTCGATCTCGTGGTTGGCGCCGAGATGGAAATTGAGCAGGTACTCGCCCACGATGAGAACGGTCGGATGCGGGTTCGAGCGGTCGTACGGAACGGCGTCCATGATCGCAAGCGCGCGTTTGAAGCCCGTCGCCTGGCCTCTCAGCCCGGAGCGCTCCATGCCCTCGATAACCTCATCGAGCGCGCGGTCGAACGCAGCGTCCGCCGCGCCCTTCTCGAGCTCGTAGGGACGGATGCGCCTAAGCATGGCCTCGAGGGCATCGATCATGGGAAGACCGTAGGCGATCTGGATGCTCGGGCCAAGGCCGAGCTTGAAGCCCGGATGCGCATTGTGGGCATCGACGTCGTCGTTGGTGAGCACCGGGACATAGTCGTATCCCGCGTCGTCGAGCGCGCGGCGCAGCAGGGGCATGTAGTGCGTCAGGCGGCAGTCGCCGATATACTTGCCAGTCACCACGGCGACGTCGTGCGGGTCGTACTTACCGCTCTCGAGTGCCGCGAGCGCCTCGCCGATCACGATTTGCGCGGGGAAGCAGATGTCGTTGTGCACATAGCGTTTGCCCAGGCGGATGGCATCCTCGCGCCCGATATCAAGGGCCTCGGCGCGCACGCCCTGATTGCGCATCGCCGCGGTCATGAGCCTGCAGAACGCATGGGAGGTGTTGGGGACCAGCGCGATCTTGTCGTGCCGGTCGCGCTTGGTGTACTTGACCTTATACGGGTCGTCGAGCGGATGGACCGCGTGCACCCGGGCGCCCTCGGCACGCTCCTCCGCGCGACGACGGTTGACCGACTCGATAAACGAACGCACGCGAATGCCCATGGGACCGGCGACGTCGCTCTCATCGAGCTTGATCATCATCGGAACCTTGGAGCCCATCTCGCCCATCATGCGCGCGATCTCGTCGGTGAGATACGCATCGTGGCCGCAGCCGAAGCTGCCCATCTGCACGAGCTCGAGCTCGGGCGTCGATGCGACGATGACCGCGCACGACAGCATGCGCGCATGGTAGTTGTTCACGATGTCGATGCGGCTGTTGGAAAGATCGACGTTGCAGACCCCCGGCACCGCATCGGGCGTCAGCACGGGGATGCTGCGCTCAGAGAAGAGCTTGGGCAGCCCGTGGTTGACCAGCGGGTCGTTGTGGTACGGGCGCGAAGCGATCACCACCGCGTAGCCGCCGTCCTCGTGCACGTTCTCGAGCACCTGCCTGCCGCGCAGCTGCAGCTGGTTCTCAAACGTCTCCTGCGCGCGGTCCGCCTGCTCGGTCGCCTTGGCAACCAGGTCGGCATCGATATCGAAGGTCTCCTTGCACCACGCCTTGAGCTGGCGGTTTCGGTCGCCCTCGTCGTACCAGTGGAACAGCGGCGTATCGAACGGAACGCCGAAACGCTCCTCCGGGTTATCGGAATTGCGCATCACGTAGGGGTATCCCTTTACGACGGCGCACATCCACTCGCTGGTAGAGGCGGTGTTTTCGGTGGGCACCGTCGTGATGACGGGCATGAAGATGCGGTCGACGCCGGCGTCGACGAGATTGCGGATGTGCCCGTGGACGAGCTTGGCCGGGAAGCACACGGTGTCGGATGTGACGTGCGCCAGACCGCGCTCGTACATCGCCTTGGTGCTGCGTCCCGAGACGCGCACCTTAAAGCCGAGCGTGCTGAAGAACGTCGACCAGAACGGCATGGTGTCCCAGAACTCGAGCACACGGGGAATGCCGATCGTGACATCGCGCCCCCCGCTGACGGGAACCGTGGGGTACGACTCGAACAGCAGCTTCTCGCGGTCGACAAAGAGATTGGGGGCAGCCGCGGTCCGGTCGCGCCCCGTGCCGGGTGCCTGTGCCTCGCAAGCACCCTGCGGACGCAGCTCCTCCGCCGCGGGAACCTCGCGCACGAGCTCATCCCATGAGATGGCGCCGCCGCGCGGGCAGCGATTGCCCGTGACGTAAAGCGAGCCGTCGCCAAATGCCACGACCGCGCGCTGGCAGCGGTTGTTGCACCGACGGCAGGTAACGCCGCCGAACTCGCGATGCTCGAAGCGCTCCACGGCATCGAGCCCGATAAACGACGTGCCGGCGTCGCCCTTGCGGCATTCCTCGCGCGCGAGCAGGGCGATACCGATAGCGCCCATCAGCCCCGGGTGGGGCGCACGCGTGACGGGTTTGCCCAGATACTGCTCGAATGCGCGCAGCACCGCGTCGTTTCGGAACGTGCCGCCCTGGACGACGACTTTGTCGCCCAGACGGTTGAGATTTGAAACGCGAATGACCTTGGTGAACACGTTCTCGATAATCGAACGGCAGAGACCGGCCATGATGTCGCCCGGACCCTTACCGCGCCGCTGCTCGGAAACGACGCTGCTGTTCATGAACACCGTGCAGCGGCTGCCGAGAACGGCGGGGGCTTTGGACGAAAATGCCTCGGTCGCGATATCCTCAACGGCTATTCCGAGGTTTTTGGCAAAACCCTCGAGGAACGAGCCGCAGCCCGCAGAGCACGCCTCGTTGACGACGATATCGGTCAGCACGCCGTGGTTGAGCCAGATGGCCTTCATATCCTGTCCGCCGATGTCGAGCACGAAGGTCGCATCGGGAACGCATGCGCACGCGGCGCGGGCGTGCGCGACCGTCTCGACCGTATGGTAGTCGGCGTGGAACGCGCGCGCGAAAAGCTCCTCGCCGTATCCCGTGGTGCCCACGGCATCGATCGCAAGCGTGACTCCCGCTGTCTCCCAGCGGTTCTTCAAGCTGACAAGACCCTGTTGGGCGACGTCGAGCGGTCTGCCGTTATTAGACGCGTAGAACGAATCGACAAGCTCACCCGCCTCATCGACCAGGGCGAACTTGGTCGTCGTGCTCCCCGAATCGATACCGAGCGCCACACGCACCGTCTCTCCGGGCGCATACGCATCCGGACCCTTTGCCGGCGTCTCTTTGCCATGGCGTGCCGTAAAATCCGCCTGCTCGGCAGGTGTGGCAAAAAAGGGCTGGGCAAGACGTCCCTCCCCGCTTGCGGGCGCGACCGTCTCGAGCTTATCCAGTCGGACAAAAGCGTCGGGAAGGTCGATCGGTTGGGACGATGCGAACATGTCGGTCAGCGACAGGGCGGCACCGCGCGCGACCATGATCTGCGGATCGCGCGGGACGATAACCTGATCGTCCGATAGATTCAGTTGCTCCCGGAACACGCGGACCAGTGTGGGGTTGTAGGCGAGCGTACCGCCCTCGAAGATTACCGGCGGCTCGATGTCGATACCCTGGGCCAGACCGCCGATCGTTTGGCGGGCGACCGCGTGAAGCGCCGAAAGCGCCAGGTCGGTGGTAGGAATGCCCTCGTTGAGCAGCGGCTGGATATCGGTCTTTGCGTACACGCCGCAGCGGCCCGAGACCTCGTGGACGGTCGTTCCCCGGCTTGCGAGCTGCTCGAACTCGCCCGATTCGGTGCCGACCCCCATGAGCTTTGCCATCTCGTCGATAAATGCACCGGTACCGCCTGCGCACGAGCCGTTCATGCGCATGTCGGCAACCTCGAT
Organism: uncultured Collinsella sp.; assembly: GCA_959027945.1. Classification (GTDB taxonomy): domain Bacteria; phylum Actinomycetota; class Coriobacteriia; order Coriobacteriales; family Coriobacteriaceae; genus Collinsella. The sequence continues at coordinate 17,985 of CAUFRO010000023.1, read as the reverse complement.
GTCTCCCTTATCGTTGGTGCGGAAGAAGATCATCTTGGCGTCTTGGCCGCCCAGCTCGATGGCGCAGCGCGTCTGCGGATAGAACCTGCTGATCGCGAGCGCGTTGGCGACCACCTCCTGAACGTACGAGGCGCCCAGCGCGGTCGCGATATCGCGCGCACCCGAGCCGGTCACCGCAACGCGCAGTGACTCATGGGGAAAGCGCTCGGCGAGCTCGCCGAGCATGGCGCGCACGCTCGCTGTCTGACACGCCCCGTGGCGGCGATATCCCCACCACGCCTCGGTCATATCCTCGTGCATCGCGTAAACTTTGGTCGTCGTCGACCCTACGTCCAGTCCTACTAGCAACGCCATAATGCTCCGTCTCTCGCATTTTTCCCGCTAGAGATATACCACTCTACGTAATACAACAGACTGTTGTATTTAAACTCCGTATAAAAAGCGGCTGCCGAAACGCTTCAGCAGCCGCCGAATGCACCAACAGATTGTTCTGCGCGCTAGCACGTCGGGCAACGGAGCAGCACGGGCCCTCCGGTCATGCGCACCGCTCACGCCCGCGATGTCGCCGAGAGAGCTATCCACGCTTAGGGCTCCAACCAAGCAAGTCGCCCGCGCTCAGCAGATCCCTAAGCGAGCTACTCGCACTCAGGAGCCATAGCCTGCTCCAAGAGCTCGGCATGCTCCTCCTCGAAAACCGTCCCCACAGGGAAGGCGCGACGGAAGACGAAGCGGGAAATCGGACCGGCTACCAAAAGGTTCCACGGCAGCGCCATCACAAAATTATGCGGGATGTTGATCATCCAGATCGCGGGCACGGAATACAGGTTCGCAAGGATGCCGCCGGGCATGTGCGTCAGACCCTCACAGGCACCGTACAGCGACATGATGATGACCATGGGAACGACCATGCAGGAGCTGACGGCAAGCGTCATGGCAAGCAGCGAACTCTTGCCCGGCGTGACCAGGAATTTAAAGGCGAAACCCTTGGCAAGGGGGCTGGCAACAAACCAGTCGCAGCACATGGCAAAAATGTAGGCAACGGGGAAGCCGAGCCACGCGGCGGCAACAACCTCGCCGTTGATGGCCCCATGCTGCAGGGCAACGTTGTAGATGCTCATCCAGAGCACCATGCAAAAGCACATGATAAAGGTGAACAGCAGGCTCTCTCGTTTGTTGATAGGCATAAAGGGCATTGTCCTTTCTGTGTTACGCCGCGGCACCACGCAACAAAAACGGGCGGGCAAGATGGAGCTGTTGGGACTTCATCTCGCCCGCCCGTGGTACGTGCGTCTGCGACTACTTATGTGGTGGAACTACCCTAACACGAACGGCGCGCGCTTCGTAAGCGTTGAGTTTATGGAGATGCAGGGCACCAATAATCCCCCCCCCGACCCCATAAGTTGCGGTGGAATACGGACTGTTTTGACCCTTTAAGCAGCAATTCAGTCCCTATTTCACCGCAACTCATTTGGTGCAAAGTAACCTGTCCCCCTTGTACCAATTAGCTGGTGTGGCGCCAGCGAGGGTCGGTGAGCGTACGCGCCACACCCAGTCCAACGGGCAGAAACGCTACGATGAGCACTGCGCGCACAAACCAGCCGAGCATATTGACCGTGTCGAAGGTGCACATGTAATACATCGAGCGATACAGATACAAGCCCGGCACCATAATGACAATCGAAGGCACCGTGAGGGCGATGCGCGGGTAGGTGAGCTTGACTTCAGCCAAGCTTGCGAGCAGCCCCGATACCAGCGCGCCGATAAACGCTGCTGCCTCGGGAGGCATTCCCGTGCTGAGGCCCAGGAAGGGAATCATCGTCGGCGCATCGACAAGGGTCAGACGCAGGGTATTGGACACGGCGCCGATCAACCCAGCTGCCGCGGCCATCTTTACCGGGCTGTTGAACATCACCGAGAAGCCGAATACGCCAACGAAGCTCATCACCACGCGCAGGAGCGTAAGGGCAAGCGGCGAAAGGCCCAGTGGGGCAAAGTCGTCCGGCGCCAGGCCAACACACTCGGCAACCATCCAACCTACGAGGGTCGCCATCACAATAATCGATACGGCATATGAAAGGCGCTCGATACCGCTTCGCATGTCGAGCTTAGCGATGTCGAGGCCTGCCGTAATGAGTGGAAAGCCGGGAATCACAAAGAGCATGGCGCCGATATAGCCTTCTTGGTGCGACATTGCCCCCGGTATGACCTGGCCAAGGCCGAGCAATGCCAGCAGATACGAAACGCAAGCGAGCGCAACGCCGGTCGTCAGCGCGCTAAACTGGCCAAGACCCTGCTTGAGAATATGGGAGCGAGCAAAGTTACCGACACCAGCGCCTACGAATGCGCAGGCCATCTCGATAGGGCCGCCGCCGAGCAAAAAAACGAAGGCGCCACAGGCGCAGGCCGCCGCAAGGCCCTGTTGCCAAGGCGCGTAATCAGGTTTTGAACTCTCAACGGTCTTGAGCATCTCGTGATACTCGTGCACCGTGAAGCGACGACCATAGGTCTCGATTTCCTTGAGGAAACTCTCCATCATCCAAATGCGATGGGTATTGACGCCCGTTGTGGGCAAGCTGACAACCTCGTTAAAGCAGTGGCCATCTTCGATGCAAGTACACTCAAACGACAGAAGGCTCAGGTCGACGTGAATCGTGACGCCGAGTACGGCAGCAACACGATTCATGGTATCGCGCACGCGCCAGGCACCTGTTCCGCTTGCCAGCATAAGCATGCCGGTGCGGCAGATGATGGATGATTTATCGGTGAGCGGCGCATCGACGGCAAGCTCATCGCCTGCCGTCACGATCTGGTGCCAGTCAGTTTTCATATGGAGCGCGCCGGCACGAACGCCGTGGTGCATGGGGGCTCTCGAAAGCAGCGAGTTAAGGCGCGAAGGCTGTGAGGGCTCCGCCGATTCGCCCTCGTCCTCGTCGGGCTCTTCATCGACCAGATCAAAGGAATCAAGCGGCGCTGGCTCGCGACGGTCGATCAGCTCCTCGTCCTCATCATCAAAGTAGTTGAACTGATCGAGCATGTCCTCTTCGATTGCGCGCTCGCTCGCGTCGTCCATACAGATGCTCCCTTCTTGCCGACTAACCCCCATCCTAGGCAGCAGCGGCTAAAGGAAACATAAAAGAGACGGCTGTCATGCGAACCATGTGCGCAATAGCCGTTGGGTAATCGTTTAAGAACGTCCCCAATGACTACAAGGAGTGTCCCCAAGTGCCGGCACAAAAGGAACTCCCCATCTGCCGCATCGCAGGTTGAGCATACGCCAGCGAGCGCCGTCCAGAGCGAACAAGTTGGCATGAAAAAGGCAAGGCATAGACCTTCTGGTCATGCCTTGCCTTTTGAATGACAAATTGTCGCTCTGGGCGGCGCGCAGCGTCGACCGGTCCGCCGTTCGGTAGAACGGCGGAACCTGAGGGCGCAGCGTCGAGCCGTTACGCGGTTCGTAGAACCGCGTAACTAGTTAGTACATCTTTGCGCCGGCGGGGATGGAAGCATCGAGCTGGATCAGGTTGAGGCGCTCCTCGCCCTCCTCCTCGTGGACAGCGCTGATCAGCATGCCGCAGCTGGGGATGCCCATCATCTTGCGCGGAGGCAGATTGGTGATGGCGAGCAGGGTCTTACCGACCAGGTCCTCGGGCTCGTAGTACTCGTGAATACCGGAGAGGATGGTGCGGTCGGTGCCGGTGCCGTCGTCGAGCGTAAAGTTCAGCAGCTTCTTGGACTTCTTGACGGCCTCGCATGCCTTGACCTTCACAGCGCGGAAGTCGCTCTTGGAGAAGGTATCAAAGTCGACGAACTCCTCAAACAGCGGCTCAACGGCGATCTTGGAGTAATCGAGCGTGGGCTTAAGCGGCTTAACGAACGGGCTCGCGGCGTTGCCGGCCTCGGCAGCCTTGGCGGCAGCGGCACCGGACTGGAAACCCTTCTCGGGCTTCATGTGCGGGAACAGCAGCACGTCGCGGATAGAAGCCTGGTTGGTGAGCAGCATGACCACGCGGTCGATACCGATGCCGATGCCGCCCGCGGGAGGCATACCGTACTCGAGGGCGCGCACGTAGTCCTCGTCATACTCCATGGCCTCATCGTCGCCGCCGGCCTTCTCGGCCATCTGGGCGGCAAAGCGCTCGGCCTGGTCGACCGGGTCGTTGAGCTCGGAGAACGCGTTGGCGTACTCGTGGCCGGCAATAACCAGCTCAAAGCGGTGCGTCAGGCGCGGGTCGTCCTCAAAACGCTTGGCAAGCGGGCTGACCTCGATGGGGTAATCGCACACGAAGGTCGGGTTGACGATGGTGTCCTCGCCCAGCTCATCGTAAATCTCGGCGATGATCTTGCCAGCAGTCCACTCGGGCTTGATCTCCAGGCCCTTCTCGCGCGCGGCGGCAGCAAGCTCCTCGACCGGCGTGTCGATGGTGACCTGCTTGCCGAGCACGTCGGAGACGATGTCGGTCATGGGGCGGCTGGCCCACTCACCAGAAAGGTCGATGGTCTGGCCCTGGTACTCGATGACCTCGGGGTTGCCGATGGCCTTGTTGGCCGCCTTAATGACGCCCTGGGCGAGCGCCTTCATGCCCTCGAGGTCGGAGAAGGCACGGTAGGCCTCCATCGTAGTGAACTCGGGGTTGTGGGTGAGGTCCATGCCCTCGTTACGGAAGATGCGGCCGATCTCGAACACGCGCTCAAAACCACCGACGATGCAGCGCTTGAGGTGCAGCTCGGTGGCAATACGCAGGTAGCACTCCTGATCGAGCGCGTTGAAGTGAGTGATGAACGGCTTGGCAGTAGCGCCGCCCTGGATGGTCTGCAGAATGGGGGTCTCGACCTCCATGTAGCCGTCGGACTCCATAAAGCGACGGAAGGTGGAGAGAATCTGCGAACGCTTACGGAAGGTCTCGCGAACGTCGTCGTTGGCGATCAGGTCGACATAGCGCTGGCGATAGCGGGTCTCCTTATCGGAAAGACCGTGGAACTTCTCGGGCAGCGGACGAACGGCCTTGGCAAGCAGGGTCGCGCTCTTAGGGGCAACGGAAAGCTGGCCGCGCTGGGTACGCACGACCACGCCGGTCACGCCCAGGATGTCGCCCAGGTCGAGGGCCTTGAGCGTACTCCAGGCAGCCTCGTCCATGTCGTTGATGCGGCAGAACAGCTGAATCTCGGCAGTCGCATCGCGCACGACGATGAACATAATCTTGCCCTGACCGCGCTTGGCGACCACACGGCCGGCGATCTTCACGACGTCCTCGGTGTCCTCGCCATCGGCAAGCTCGGCGTACTTAGCCTCGATATCGGCGACGTAGTCCTCAAGCTCAGAGTGCTCGGGATAGGGGTTCTGGCCCGCCTCGAACAGGGCGGCGCGCTTGGCCAGGCGGGTGGCGCGCTCGTCGTTGAGCGTCGATGCCTGATCGGCGACGTTCTGGTTCTCTGCCATAAGTTAGCTCCTCAAACTAAAACGCTCCCCAGGATTCGGTCCCAGGGAGCGAAAACATACCTTTACGCGGGACCGTGGTCTAGCGTGCGATCTTGGCGATGGTGTAGACGCGAGTCTTGCCGGAAGGCGTAACGACCTCGACGGAGTCGCCCTCGCCGTGACCAATGATGGCGTGACCGACCGGAGACTCGTTGGAAATCTTGTGCTCGAGCGAGTTGGTCTCGGTGGTACCGACGAGCGTGACTTCCATGACCTCGCCGTTGGGATCAATCAGCGAAACGGTGGAACCGATGGAGACGGTCAGGTCGCCCGTGGTGGCAGCAACCTGAGCGTTGGCGAGGATGGCCTGGATCTCGGCAATACGAGCGGCGTTCTGGGCCTGCTTGTCCTTAGCGGCGTCGTACTCGGAGTTCTCCGAAAGGTCGCCGAACGCGCGGGCTTCCTTGATGTCCTCGACGATCTCCTTGGCGTAATCGCCCTCACGCCAAGCGAGCTCCTCGACGAGCTTCTGGCGGCCCTCAGCGGTCAGTACGATCTGGCTTGCGTCCATACGGATATCTCCCCAACTCTGATCAAACAATCAACTGTCAACAAAACGAAAAAGACCGGCTAGCCTGCGGGCAAGCCGGTCAGGTGCTCACCCCAAAGGGATGGGACTACTCTGCGTCCGCGTCGCTGTCCTCTGCCTGCTTCTTCTTGGCAGCAGCGAGCTTGGCCTCGAGCTCAGCGATCTCCTTGTCCTCCTCGGACTGCTCGACCACGACCTCCTCGGCCTGCTTGGTCTCGGCCTTATCGTCGCCCTCCATACCCTCACGGATATTCTTGACGGTAGAGCCGAGGGACTTGCCGAGCTTCGGCAGGTTCTTGGGCCCGAAGATAATCAGGACAACGACGAGAATAATGATGAGCTCAGGAGCCCTCAGTCCAAACATGTAGACCTCCACAATACAGCGAGACAAGCTCGAATGAGTATACCGCGGGTATCGCGGTATCACAACACTAGCTAAAAAAAGGGACCGCAAGAAGCGGTCCCTCCTCATGCTCTGGTCGGGTTGACTGGATTTGAACCAGCGACCCCTGCGTCCCGAACGCAGTGCTCTACCAAACTGAGCCACAACCCGTTAGCTCAACTATAGTAACAAAGATTTTCGCCGCGTGCTAGAGAAATTTTTATTTCTTTGGCGCGTCGATTTGAACCGTGTTGGGAATAAGCTCAGTCGCGCAGACCCACCAGCCATTTTGCTGGGCAGCATCGGCAAGCCTTTCGGCCGTGGCAGCGGTGTCGCAAATGGCAAACGAGCAGGCACCCGATCCGCACACATCTACAGCAACGGTTCCGTCCTGTTTACGCAGCCAGTCGAGGACCGTTTGAATCTGCGACTCCATCTGTGCGGAAATGACACCAAGGTTGTTATGGATGAGTGCATATGCCGTCTCGGCATCACCAGCACGCAAGGCAGAAGCTATCGCGCCGGGCTTGTCCGCAGGCACCGGGGCGTCGTCAAAACGTCGATAGGCTTCAATTGTCGAAACGCTTGCCTCGCGCGGCTTGACCAGCACGACGGGCGTCGCGGGCAGCGCGGGGTACTCAGTTGCCAGCACGTCTCCCCCACCTACGTAGAACGCAGGACTCGCGTGCAAAAAGAACGGGACGTCAGCACCAATGCCCCGCGCAATATCGTCGAGCGCTGGGTCGGTGCGATCAATGCCCCAGAGCTCTGCCAAGGCGACAATGACCGCGGCCGCATCCGTCGAGGGGCCGCCCAAGCCGGCGCACAATGGAATGCGCTTCTCAATCGTCACGCAGATGTTTGCCTCGCGACCATAATGCTCGGCCATAGCAATCGCAGCCCGATACGCCGTATTCTTTTGCATGGGAAAATCTGATGCTGGAACCGTCTGGACAGTCAGCGCCTGCGCCGGCGTGACCGTCACGGTATCGGAAAGACTGACGGCTGCCATCAGGGAATCGACCCTGTGGTAGCCGCGGTCATCGCGCTCGGTATGAACCCCCAGGTAGAGGTTAATCTTTGCCGGCGCGGAAAGGGTCAGGGACCAATCGGTCACCGCTAGTGCTCCTCGAGCTGATTGCCGAGCGGGGTAAAAATGTGCTCGCCGCTCTCGGGGTCGAACAGCTCGACCTGACCGGTGAGGACATCGATGTACTGGTAGGACTGACGCGACTTGCGGCCACGACGCTCGTCAACCTCGACGATAAAGACGGCGGGGTGCACGCTCTTGATGGTGCCCATGCGCTCGACGACGCGGGTGCGGCCCATGTTGGCCTTCACCTTAACGCGATCGCCCACCATATCGGTCAGCTTCTCGTGGATGTCGTCGACGTGATTGACTTCCATCTCTTCCATGAACAGGGCCTCCAGAAGGTGCAATTCAAAAAGGGGATAATACCCCTAAGATAGACAAAACTCTAATACTATAGCACCCTGCTGCCGTCATACGCAAGTAGCTTAAAAAGCCCGGTCCCAAATTGACTACTTACAGACTATCGGTGTCCAAGACGATGGTGAATGGGCCATCGTTGACGAGATCGACCTTCATGTCGGCGCCGAAGATGCCATGCGCTACGTGCTCGACGTCCTCGCGCACAAGCGTCAGGAAGTACTCGTAGAGCTCGTTGGCGACATCGGGGGCGCCGGCATCCGTAAACGATGGGCGGCGGCCGTGACGGCAATCGGCGAACAGCGTGAACTGCGACACCACGAGAACCTCGCCGTCGACATCGGCAAGTGCCAGGTTGGTCTTGCCGTTCTCGTCCTCGTTAATGCGCAAGCCCCGGAGCTTGCCCCACAGCTTATCGGCCTCGGCGCACGTGTCGTCGTGGCCAACGCCCAGTAGCACCAGATAGCCGCGCCCAATTTTGCCCACGCACTCGCCGTCGACCGTCACGCCGGCGTTGAGCACGCGCTGCACCACCGCACGCACGGCCTACTCCTCGCCCGTCAGTTTGGCGGATAGGTGCTCGAGCGCGTGGAAACGATGGCTGATGGCGTTCTTCTCGTCCGCCGTCAGCTCGGCCATGGTCTTGCCCGGCGTGTCGACCGGCAGGAACAGCGGGTCGTAGCCAAAGCCGTGATCGCCGCGGCCCTCGTGTGCGATAACGCCCTCGCAGGCACCCTCACCATAGGTGACCAAACCGTCCGTGTCGATGAGCGCGACGACGCTCATAAAGCGCGCAGTGCGGTCCTCGTCGGCCACGCCTTCCAGGTTAACGAGGAGCTTGGCATTGTTGGCGGCATCGTCGCCGTGAACGCCCGCGTAGCGCGCGCTATATACACCGGGCTCACCGTCCAGCGCGTCGACGACCAGGCCCGAATCGTCGGCAATGGCCATGAGCCCCGTCTCTTCGACGGCAGCCTGCGCCTTGATGATGGCGTTCTCCAAAAACGTCGTGCCGTTTTCCTCGGGGTCCTCAAAATCGCCCAGCTGGCCGAGCGCCACAAAGCGAACCTCGGGCATAACCTTGCCCAAAATGGCCTCGATCTCGGTGAGCTTATGGGCGTTGCCCGTTGCCACGACGATGGTCGCCGCCGGGTCGAGGGTGTCGATGTCGATCTTCTCAAGTGCCATGAGTGGCCTCCTTGTCCGTATAGCAAAGTCACGTAAAAGGGACCGGTCTGTCGGCATCTCCCCTTTCATGTGGCATCAACCTTATCTATCGGCGTTTCCGCAGATAAAACCTGCCAAAATAAACCTGTCCCTTTTTGGCAGGTTAGGCGAGGACTTGGCGCTGGAGCTCGATGAGCTCGGCAATGCCCTTGTCGCCCAAATCGAGCAGGGAATTGAGGCGCTTGCGGTCGAAGGGTGCCTGCTCGCCAGTGCCCTGGAGCTCGATCATCTCACCGGTATCGGTGGCGACAAGGTTCATGTCGACCTCGGCGTGACTGTCCTCGGAATAATCCAGGTCGAGCAGGGTGTTGCCGTCGACAACGCCCATGGAAATCGCGGCGACCTGGCCCGTGAGCGGGATGCGCTCGAGCTTACCCGCCTCGACCCACATGGCAAGGGCGTCGTGCAGTGCCACCCAGGCGCCGGTAATGCTCGCCGTTCGTGTGCCGCCGTCTGCCTGAATCACGTCGCAGTCGACGGTAACGGTGTACTCGCCGAGTGCCTTCATGTTGACGACGGTACGCAGGCTGCGACCGATGAGGCGCTCGATCTCCATGGAGCGGCCCTTACGGTTGGCATGCTCGCGCTTGCAGCGCTTGCCGGTCGATGCCGGCAGCATGGCGTACTCCGCCGTTACCCAACCGGCCTTGGCGCCCTTGCGCCAGCCCGGCACGCTCTCCTCGATGGTGGCGGCGCACAGCACGTGAGTATCGCCAAACTCGGCCAGGCACGAACCGTGGGCGTGTTTCATGACGCCGCGAGTAAGCTTGATGGGGCGCAGCTCATCGGCGGCGCGGCCGTTGGCGCGATTGACCTGCATATACTCCATGGAAAAATCCTTTCGGCAAAAGGTGAACGTGAGCCTTTGGTCGGTGACCTTGTATCTATTTCAGTTCGTCGATATCGATATGCTCAATGCTCTTGAGCGGCTGGCCAAAGATAAAACTGCCCGCCACCGCAAACTCGGCAATGTTATCGGACGTCGTTGCAAAACGATGCTGCGGCTCGGCTGCGTCGCCCGCCAGCTGCTCGCGGCGCGTGAGAATATCGGTCAACTCACGCGTGGTCTCCTCGGCGGAGCTCACCACGCGCACTCCGGGACCCAGCGCATGGCGAATAGGCCCCACGAGCAGCGGAAAATGCGTGCAGCCGAGCACCACGGTATCGATGCCGTGGTCGCGCAGCGGTTCAACCGTGGCGCCGACCAGCGCGCGTACGGCAGGCGTATCAAAGATGTCCTCGTTCTCGAGCCACTGCTCTTGCAGATGCGCGCCCGAGGCGAGCTCGTGCTCAACGACCTCGACAAAGCTCGAGGCAGGGCAGCCGTATACGTCGACGCCGGCATCCAAGTCCTGAATGGCACGCGTGTAAGCGCCTGAGCGAATGGTGAGGTTGGTGGCGAGCACGCCCACCCGGCGCGTGCGGGTGCTGTTGATTGCCGCGCGTGCGCCCGGTGCGATCACACCGATGACGGGGACGTCGAGCACCTGCTGGGCCAAACGCAAGGCCGCAGCGGTCGCCGTATTGCAGGCGATGACCATGATCTTGACGTCGTGCTTCGACAGCCAACGGCCCGCCTGCAGTGCAAACGAGCGCACCTCGTCCTCGGTGCGGGTGCCGTAGGGGCAGCGCTTGGTGTCGCCAAAGTAGTAGACGGACTCGTGCGGCAACGCCGTTGCGATGGCGCGCGCAACCGTCAGACCGCCTAGACCCGAGTCGAATACGCCAATGGGGCGTGTGTCGCCAGCCAGATTCTCGATATCGGACATTACCTCACCAGATTCTCTCTCGAAAAGATATGGCTCAGAACTATAGGGCCGCGCTACGAACGAGCCGCGACGAGCAGCTCTGCCGTTGCCGCCCAGCCGTCGACAATCTTGCCGCGCGTGACGTAGGCGTTATCGCAGGTATCCAGGAACTCGGGCGCGCCGGCGCTGGTCAAACCGTTCTCGACCAGGCAGAACGTGCCCACGTGGTCAGCCATGTAGAAGTCGGACTCGGAATCGCCGAGCGCCAGCGTCTCCTCGCGCTCGATACCAAGGTGCTCGCAGAAACGTGCGATGGCAACGCCCTTGTTGAGACCGGCGGGATTGATGTTAAACGCGCGGCCATCCTCGACGCGTTCGAGCTCGAGCGTCGTCGGCTTGGACAGATGGGTCAGGTGACCGTTGCAGGCCCAGACCAGGCCGCAGCCGGCCTCGTCAAGAATGGCCTGGACCTCGTCGTCGGGCACATCGCCGCGCATGCCGACGGTGACCTCGCGGTACTTGTAGCCAGTCGACATGTCGTTGTGGTACTCGATCTTATGCGGCCAGCGGGCGAGAATCTTCTCGCACACGCCGGTCTGCTCGATCACCTGATGCGGCGTGAGGCCGCAGGCGGGGTCGTAGGGCATATCGCCGGTCAGGTACTCCCAATCGTTGGCCTTGAGGTCGTACATGACCAGGCCGCCCATCTCGCCGATGTAGGAGTTGAGGCCGAGCACGCGCGCGTCCTCGTGGATCATGGTGCGGTTGCGACCCGAGGTGGGGACCACCTGAATACCAGCGCGAGCGAGCGCCACGACAGCCTCGACGAGCTTGGTCGAGGGGTTGCCGTCGTTGTCGCGCAGCACGCACGAGCCGGGTGCGAGCATCGTGGCGTCCAGGTCGGTAAAGACGTACTTAACCTTGGCAAGACGCTCGCGCATCTCGCCCGAAAGCTCAGCGACGGTCGGCAGGGTATTGTGGGACATGGTCACTCCATTACGTAGAAGGGGCTTCTGGTCTTAGGCGTCGTACGCCGCAAGGGTGCGCTTGAGAATCGAACCGTCGCGCTCACAAGGCTCGGGTCCGTTCTTGCGCAGCATACGCTCTTCCTCGCCCTTACCGGTCACGATGACCACGGCAGGACGGACGGTCTCGCGCACGGCAGTCTCGATAGCGGCAACGCGATCAGTCACGATTTGCCAGTTATCATTTCCCTGCGCCTGAACGTTGCGCGCGATCTCGGCGCAAATATCCTCGACATCCTCGGGGCCGGGGTCATCCTCGGTAATCACGATTCGGTCGGCATACTTGCCAGCGGCGATACCCATTGTGGTGCGTCGATCGACACCCTTACCGCCCGTAGCGCCAAATACAACCGCCAGCTCGCGCTCGGGATAGTTCTCGCGCAAGTCACGCAGGAGCGTCTCGAGGCTCATGCCGTTATGTGCAAAATCGACGATACCCAAGATTTTGCCCGATACGGACGAATAGAGCTCCATACGGCCGGGAACGAAGACGCCCTCAAAGCCGTGGACGATACCCTCTTCGGAAATGCCCAGGGCCTCGGCGCAGGCAATAGCGGCAAGCGCGTTGGACACATTGAACTTAACCGGCGTGGGAATCACAATGTCGCGCGTAAAGCGGGGCGTGCGCACCGTTGCCACCACGCCGCAGTCACCATTGCGAATCGCCAGCGCAAGCACGTCGGCACGCTCGTCGGTCAGGGAGAACGTCACCGTACGTTCGCAACGAGATGCCGCCTCGAGCACGCGATCGACCTTATCCATATCGAGATTGACCACGGCAAAACGGCTCTGCGAGAAAATTATGAGCTTGCTGGCAAAGTAATCCTCGAGCGTCGGATGCTCAATCGGCGAAATGTGATCCTCGCCGATATTGGTAAAGGCGCCGACTTCAAAGGCGATCTTGCCCGTGCGCTCGTATTTGAGGCCCTGGCTCGATGCCTCCATAACCAGCCACGGGGCACCCGCCTCCGCAGCATGTGCGATGCGAGACTGCAGCAGAAAGGATTCGGGAGTCGTCAGCTTGGAAGGACCCGTCTCGATGCCGTCGTCGAACTCAATGCCCGTATTAAGAGCGGGTCGATGACAGCCCGTAAGCTTGGCCTCGTTGGCGAGAATGCCGCGCAGATAAAAGCTACAGGTCGACTTGCCCTTGGTACCTGTAAAGGCGCAGACCTTCACCCTACCCGACGGGTGCCCATAAAAGGCATCTGCCACCACGGCGAGCGTGCGACGAATATCACTCACAATCACCGCGGGAAGATCAACATCGTAATCGACCTCGGAAACGTAGGCCACGGCGCCATCGGCGATTGCCGAAAGCAGGTACTCGCGCTTAAACGCGCGGCCCTTGCAGACAAACAACGTGCCCGGGCGCACCTGGCGCGAGTCGTCAGTCGCAAACTCAATGCGCTGGTCGCACGAAGCGCTCGGTCTGGAAACAACAAGGTCATCTTCCTCGAGCAACTCTATATAGCGCATCAGAGTTAGCTTCTCTTGTGTCGGACTCGACATACAAAGACCTCTCTCGCTAAATTCAGCCTTAAAGGGCAAAAGACGTCCCGCGGCAGAAACGATGAAACATTCTGTATTATCAACCATCCTAATATGCCACCTGACCTTGCGCGCACTGCAGCCTTCTAAAAAATTGCATGGACTGTGCCGTGGGTTAATAAATGGCAACAGTGTTCACCCCGCGTAAAAACAGGGAAATCTGGGTGCTATTCTTTATCCAAATGTCTTGATGTGCCTCATTGACTCACAATGCCGACCCATCATGCCCAAGCAAAGGATTCCAGATGAAACGACATTTCGAACGTCGCCGCCGCTCGGCACGCGTCCAGTTGACCCGGCACATCGTCTGCGCCTTCGCGACGGTCGTTGTGGCCCTTGCCACCATCATCGGCGCGAGCGGCTGTTCGTCCTCCCAGAACGCCTCGAGCACCTACACACTCGTCGAGAATGGCAAGCTCACCGTCGCAAGTGACTTGGCCACGCCCCCGTTTGAATACGTCAACGATTCCGGCGAAGACCAGGGCTTTACCTATGAACTCATGGGTATGATCGCAGACGAGCTCGGTCTGGAGCTCAACTACTTGCCGGCGCAAAAGTTCGACGGCATTATCCCCATGGTCAAGCAGGGTGTAAAGACCGATGTCGGCGCATGTAACATCACGATTACCGACGAGCGCAAGGAAGAGGTCGACTTCACCGACCCCTATATCGACTCCAATCAGGGCGTCGCAGTTGCAAAGAACACTGGATACGACACGGTCGATAGCCTCAACGCACCGGGCGTCAAAATTGCCGTGCAGTCGGGCACCACGTCCGAGGAGTGGGCAATCGAGAACCTGCCGCAGGCAACCACCGTCAACTTTGACGACTGGACGGCAGCCTTCACCGCCGTCATGAGTGGTCAGTGCCAGGCGGTCGTATGCGACCTGCCCGTTGAGCAGTGGATGGTTTCGAACTCCTTTACCGGTATGGAGATCATCAAAGAGGTTCCGACGGGCGAGCAGTTTGGCATTGCCGTCTCTAAAGACAACCCCGGGGTGACACAGGCCATCAACGATGCCCTCACCAAGATCAAGAGCTCCGGCGCCTATGACAAACTGTACGAGAAGTGGTTTGGCATGGCACCCACGAGCGGGTCCGATAACGAGGATGCCTCGAGCTCAGACGACGCGACGGGCACTTCACTCGCCGTCACCTCGGCGACCGCCAAGTCAAACGAAGACGGCGGCAACGGCGTGCTCGGCGGCATCGCAACCCGCCTGACCTGGGAAGCGACAACGGGTAGCGACGAGGGCGACGTTTCGCAAATTGAGCTTGAGTTGCCCGAGGGCGGGTCATTTGAAAGCACCGATGTTAAGGTCACGCTGCTCGACGGGCTGAACCAGACGGGTGTCAAGGCATCGTGCTCGCTGGACGGCTCAAAGCTCGTCATTAAGTTCGCCGATCCCGTCGCCGCCGGCTCACAGATTCGCGTTGTCGTCCCCGACGTCGTATACCCGAGCAACGCGGGTGCCTATGCCGTCACCGGCAGCTATGTCGCCGACGGCGACAAGCGAGATCTTCCCGAGAGCCCCACCATCAGCGTCTCGGAGAGCACCATGGTGCAAGAAATCGTCGCCTGGCTCGATGCCCAGCCTTGGGTTGCCGCGTGGAACTCCAACCCGTTTTTGGGCATGTTCTGCAAGCCGCAGATTATCGTCACCTCAATCGTCTCGCTCTTTAAGGGCTGGGGCATAGCACTTGCCGTGACCGCTATCGGTTTTCCGCTCGCCATCCCCATCGGCTTGCTGTTTGCCTTTATGAAAATCAGTCATAGTCGTATGCTGCGCGGCATCGCCGTAACATACATCAACGTCCTGCGCGGAACCCCGCTCTTCCTGCAGATCTACATTGCGTTCTTTGGGTTCCCTATGATCGGTCTCAACGTGCCCAATCTGCCGCTCGGCGTTGGCGTCCTAGCCATCAACTGCTCGGCCTATCTTGCCGAGATTTTCCGCGCCGGCATCGAGAGCGTACCGCATGGTCAAGCGGAAGCCGCCTACTCGCTTGGCATGACTTGGTCCCAAGTTATGTCGCGCATCGTGATCCCGCAGGCCGTTCGTTGCGTTATACCGACTATGACCAGCGAGTTCGTTATGCTGTACAAGGACACGTCACTGCTTTCGAGCGTTGGCGTCATGGAGCTCATGCTGTTCTCCAAAAACCTCACGGCCACCACGGGCAACATTACGCCCTACATTTGCGCCGCACTTTACTATCTGGTCGTGACGATTCCGCTCATCCACATCGTCACCAAGGTGGAGCACCGTCTCGCCGAGCGCAGTAAGCGCTAACCGCTCATACATAGCATTCGCAACCACGGCCCGCCGCTTCGTCTGAAGATCGGGCCGTGGTTTTTTCGGTTCGCTCGGCGCTTATGCCCTATCACGAAACAAAAGATTGGCATGATAGTAAAGATTATTTGACATCAGCTGCCACAATCCTTGCGGCAGTACACCTGAGCCGTCAGCAGAAAGGATCTTGCATGTGCGGTTTTGTCGGTTTTACCGGTACAGATGAACAGAGTGAGCTGGTTCTCACGGCTATGATGAATCGCATCATCCACCGTGGTCCCGATATGGGCGGCCAGCATATCGTCGACAACGTTGCCCTTGGCTTCCGTCGTCTTTCGATTCTTGATCTTTCCGAAGCTGGAGCTCAGCCCATGTCGAGCGACGACGGCAAGGTCACGATTGTCTTCAACGGAGAGATCTACAACTTCCAGGAGCTTCGCGCCGAGCTGGAGGCAGCCGGCTACGCCTTCCACTGCAACGCCGATACCGAGGTCCTGGTACACGGTTACGAGGAGTGGGGCGAGGACCTGGTCAACCGCCTGCGCGGCATGTACGCGTTCGTGATTCACGACCAGAACAAGAACAAGCTCTTCGGCGCTCGCGACATCTTCGGTATCAAGCCGTTCTATTACTACCAGGCATCCGATGGCTCGCTGCTGTTTGGCTCCGAGATCAAGAGCTTCCTGGACCATCCCAAGTTTGAGAAGGCTGTCAACCACGACGCGCTGCGCCCCTACCTGACGCTGCAATTCCCCGCCACGGAGGAGACCTTCTTTAAGGGCGTGTTCAAGCTTGCCCCGGCGCATTGCTTTACGTATGACCTGACGACCAACACCATGGACATCAAGCGTTACTGGAGCTGTGACTTCACCGACGACAACTCCAAGACCTTCGAGGAGTACGTGGACGAGTGCGACAAGGTCGTGCACGAAAGCGTCGCTGCACACCGAATCGCCGATGTTAAGGTGGGCTCGTTCCTTTCTGGCGGCGTGGACTCCAGCTACATTGCCGCCTGTCTCATGCCCGACACCACGTATTCTGTCGGCTTTGATTACAAGAACTTCAACGAGACCAACTACGCTGCCGAGCTTTCCGACAAGCTGGGCATCAAGAACGTCCGCAAGATGATTACCGCCGACGAGTTCTTCGATGCACTGCCCGATATCCAGTATCACATGGACGAGCCGCAATCGAACCTGTCCAGCGTGCCGCTGTACTATCTGGCTCAGATGGCTTCCGAGGAGGTCACCGTCGTCCTTTCGGGCGAGGGTGCCGACGAGCTGTTTGCCGGCTACGAGTGGTACGAGGACACCCCCGAGATGCGCTCCTTTAAGAAGCGCGTGCCGCTCGGCGTACGTCGCGCCCTGGGCTCGCTCGTTCAGCATCTCCCCTACTTTAAGGGCCACAACTTCCTGACGAAATGCGCCGAGGTTCCCGAGCGCTGGTATGTGGGTCAGGCAAAGGTGTTCGACCCCTCCGAGGTCGACGAGGTGCTCAAGCCCGCTTATGACACCGGCAAGAACGCCGCCGAGATGTGCGCCGAGTACTACAAGCAGGTTCCCGATTGCTGCGAGCTTTCCAAGAAACAGTATCTGGATATGAACATGTGGCTGCCGGGCGACATTCTGCTCAAAGCAGACAAGATGTGCATGGCGCATTCTCTGGAGCTTCGCGTCCCGTTCCTGGACAAGAAGGTCATGGAGTTTGCCGAGCACATTCCCGCCAACTACCGTGTTAACGAAGAAGGCTGCAAGCTCGTTCTGCGTCACGCTGCCAACCGTACGCTGCCCGACGAGTGGGCAACGCGCAAGAAGGTGGGCTTCCCCGTACCGGTCAAGTTCTGGCTGCGCGAGCAAAAGTACTACGACTACGTAAAGGAATACTTCACCGCACCGTGGGCTGCCGATTTCTTTGACACCGATGCGCTCATGAAACTGCTTGACGATCACTTTGAGGGTCGCGCGCTCAACCAGCGCAAGATCTATACCACGTTGACGTTCCTCATCTGGTACAAGCGCTTCTTTATCGACGAGGACACGGACGCCGAAGTCGCCGCGTAAGTTTCGTTATGAATTAGCAGTGAACAGCACGGGGTTTCCGCTATACTCAATCCCTGCGGGCGATTGGCGCAACGGTTAGCGCAGGTGCTTTACACGCACAAGGCTGGGGGTTCGAATCCCTCATCGCCCACCATTGATTTGATAGGTTCCCAGAAATGGGGGCCTTTTGTTTTTGTGCCCAGTGCAGAGGGATTTGAACCCGCAAGGGTGCGGAGCTGAGGAAACGCGAAGCGTTTTCCAGCG
>CAUFRO010000022.1 GCA_959027945.1 uncultured Collinsella sp. | reverse complement strand
CGGGTGGTTTAAAGCTGGCCGCTGCGCGGCCAGCAGACTAAAGTCTTGAACAAAACAAAAGCGCGGCCTAAAAGGCCGCGCACCATCTTTATTCAGATCTATATTGCCCGTAACGGCAGCGCCGAGGTAACGCAGGCCCGGGGGCAACCTACCTTTCCGGCGCACTCCGCAGGACGAAAGAACCTCCGCCGCACGAAGTGCGCAGCGGAGGTTCTTTCATGTCCGAGGACGCGCCGGAAAGGTAGGTTGCCCCCGGGCCGGACAGCTATGGCAGCTTACGCAACGGTATAGACCCAGTTGTGCTTATCTTCAACAGCACCAGACTGGATGCCGGTCAGGGTCTCGCGGAGCTTCTTCATCACGGGGCCGATCTCGGTGTAGCCAGCCGGGAAGGTCACGGTCTCGTCGGCACCGTAAACCTTGTTGTCGATCTCGCCGACCGGGGAGATGACGGCAGCGGTGCCGCACAGGCCGCACTCCACAAAGGTGCCGGCCTTGACCTCTGCCCACTCGACGGGGCGCTGGTCAACGGTCATACCCAGGTCCTGAGCGACCTGAACGAGCGAGCGACGGGTGATGGAGGGCAGGATGGAGTCGGTGTGCGACTGCGGAACGACGAGCGTGCCGTCCTCCTTCACGAACAGGACGTTAGCGCCACCGGTCTCCTCGACATAGGTGCGGGACTCGGAGTCGAGATACAGGTTCTCGGCATAGCCCTCGCGGTGAGCCTCCATCGTGGGCTTGAGGGACATGGCGTAGTTCAGGCCGGCCTTGATATTGCCGGTGCCGTGCGGTGCGGCGCGGTCATACTCGGAAACGCGCAGCTTAACGGGCTTGAGACCACCCTTAAAGTACGGACCGACCGGGGTCACGAGAATGCGGAACGTGTACTCAGGAGCGGGAGCCACGCCGATCACGTCACCGGAGCCGATCATAAACGGACGCACGTACAGGGTCGCGCCGGAACCGAAGGGCGGAACCCAGGCGGCGTTGGCAGAGACGACCTGCTTGACGGCCTTAACGAACTTGTCCTTGGGGAACGGGGGCATCTCGAGGCGCTGCGCAGAGTTGTACATGCGCTCGGCGTTCATGTCGGGACGGAAGCAGACGATGCTGCCGTCCTCGGCGGTGTAGGCCTTCAGGCCCTCAAAGACCTCCTGGCAGTAATGGAAGATGCCGCCGCACTCGGAGACATGTAGGGTGTGGTCGGTGGTCAGGCCGCCCTCGTCCCACTCGCCGTCCTTCCAATGGGCCTCGTAGCTGTAATCGGTCTTCATGTAGCCAAAGCCGAGGCTACCCCAATCGATATCCTTCTTCTCGACAGTCATATGTCGCTCCTTACATACACAGTTGCATACTCGCGAACCCGCACGCAAGGACCGAGGCCGACCGCGTCGCAACGTCGCACGCCCGGAGCGTAGAGCCGGACGGGACACGCGAACGGCATCGAAGCCGATGGCACGTCGATTCGCATGCACGAGATTGTACTCCCCGTACGCGTCTGATAAAACGCTTTTCTTTAACTAAGTAAAGTATTTTCATTTGACCGAAACTAAAGAGGCCCGCCACCGTAAGCGGTGACGGGCCTCAACTGCACGGTTTGCGCGCTGGCTCGAGCTACGCGTTCTTTTTGCCCAGCTTAGCCTTAACCAGACCGACCACGGTCGGGATGATCGACACGGCGACGATGCCGACGATCAGCAGCTCAAAGTGCTCCTGCACAAAGGGGATGCCGCCAAAGAAGTAGCCCAGCAGTGTAAAGAGCGTCGACCAGGTAATGCCGCCCAGCACGTTGTAGATGACAAAGTTGCGCCAGTGCATGCCGCCCATGCCGGCGATAAAGGGCACAAAGGTGCGGATAAACGGGAAGAAGCGACCCAGGAAGATGGCCAGGTGACCCCACTTGTCCAAGAAATCCTCGGACTTTTTGATGCGCTCGGGCGTCATGGCCTTGACCTTGCCCGAAGCGATAATCTTTTTGCCAAAGAAGTGACCGATCATAAAGTTGCACTGGTCACCCAGGATGGCAGCAGCCCATGCGACGGCCAGCAGTGCCACGATGTTAAAGCCACCGTTGTGGGCAAAGAAGCCCGAAGCAAACAGCAGTGAATCGCCAGGAAGGAACGGGAAGAACACCACGCCTGTCTCAATGAAGATAATCAGGAACACGCAGCCGTAGGCCATAAGCGGGCCGGCGGCGATCCAGCTGGCAATCGCGGTGCGCGGGTCTTTGAGCAGCTCGGCGATAAAATTGATGAAACCCATGAAGTAAAACCTCTCAGTTGTGGGCGCGGATACGTCCAAGTTGACCAGTATACGGTTGCGGCGCTCCCTCGTGCGCAACCCCACAAAAGCATGACTCCATTACCAGCAAGTTTGCATAACTGACACCTGTCGCGCAATGCCGCCAAGATTGTTCTTCCTAATCCCTAGCGAATCGCTATACTTTATTGAATCGCATTGCCATGGCGCTAAGGGAGGGCGGCCGGTGAGCTTTATCAATACCATTCGCGAGGACATCAAGACCGTCCAGGCGCAGGACCCCGCCGCGCAAAACGGCCTGGTCATCTTCTTGTCCTACCCTGGCCTGCATGCCAAGTGGAACCATGTGCCCGAGCACTGGCTCTGGGAGCACGGTCACCGCTCGCTCGCCCGCGTGCTCTCGCAGATTACCCGCCATATCACCGGTGTTGAGATTCACCCCGCCGCACAGATCGGCAAGCATTTCTTTATCGACCACGCCATGGGCGTCGTCATTGGCGAGACCACCATTGTGGGCGACAACTGCGTGCTCTATCAGGGCGTCACGCTCGGCGGCACCGGTAACGAGACCGGCAAGCGCCACCCTACCTTGGGCAACAACGTCACCGTAGGCACGGGCGCCAAAGTGCTTGGCAACATCCGCATCGGCAACAACGTCAAGATCGGCGGCAACTCGGTCGTCGTCAAGGACGTGCCCGACAACTGCACCGTCGTGGGCGTGCCCGGGCGCATCATCAAGCGCAACGGCTGCCGCGTGTTCGAGGAGAGCTTCGACGCCAAGCAGCATCGCGAGTACATGCCCGACGATGCCGCCGAGCAGAGCGCCCTCAACCGTCAGGGCATCACCGAGAACGCCCGCCGCGTCAAAGAACTCGAGCGAGAGGTGGCCGAGCTCAAGGCCCTCGTCGCCAAGCTCGTGGACGAACGATAGGGCTGCGGACGGCTCAAAACAGCATCAACGCAAGAAGGCGCGCCAGAGGATTCACCCCCGGCGCGCCTTATTTGTGATGTGACAAAGGGGCTGCCCCTTTGTCACCTTATGCGAACTGACTCAGGTAGAGGTCGGCGTAAGCGCCCTCGGCTGCGAGCAGCTCCTTATGCGTGCCCTGCTCGATGATATTGCCGTGGTCCATGACCAAGATCAGGTCGGCATCGACGATCGTCGACAGGCGATGCGCGATCACAAAGCTCGTGCGCCCGCGCATGAGCGCGTCCATGGCACGACCGATGGCAAGCTCGGTGCGCGTATCCACGCTTGAGGTCGCCTCGTCCAGGATGAGAATCGCCGGGTTGTTGAGCAGCACGCGTGCGATGGTCAGCAGCTGACGCTGGCCCTGGCTGATGCTTTCGGCATCGTTGGCCACGCGCGTGTCGTAGCCCTGCGGCATGGTGCGCACGAAGAAGTCGACCTGCGCGGCACGAGCGGCGGCCACAATCTCCTCGCGCGTCGCCTCGGGACAGCCATAGGCGATATTCTCGGCAATCGTGCCGTCGAACAGCCAGGCGTCTTGCAGCACCATGCCAAACTGCTGACGTAACTCGCCGCGACCCATGCGGCTCGTATCCACGCCGTCGAGCGTAATACGCCCGCCGTCGATCTCGTAGAAGCGCATGAGCAGGTTGATGAGCGTCGTCTTGCCTGCGCCCGTGGTTCCCACCACGGCAATCTTCTGGCCCGGCTCGGCGGTAAACGAAACGTCGTGCATAAGCGGCTTGTCGGGCGTATAGCCAAAGCGCACATGCTCAAAACTAACGCGACCCTCCACGCGACCCGGCAGCTTGGCGGCCTCGCCCGGCAGCGGATCGGCTTCCATCTCGGGCTCATCGAGCAGGTCGAACACGCGCTCCGCGCTCGCCAGCGCACTCTGCAGCGAGTTGAAGGTAAACGAGAGTTGCGTCATGGGTTCGGACGCCCCGTAGATAAACTGGAAGAACGCCTGGAACACGCCGACGGTCATCTGGCCGGCAACCAGCATGTTGCAGCCCACAAGCGCGATCACAATCTGCGCCAGGCGGCCGATAAAGCGAACCGCGGGGCCAACGGCATTGATCATAAAGTCGGCCTTGGTGCTCACGCGCGCCAGCTCGCCCGAGGCCTCGTGCACCTCGGCAGAGCTCTGGCGCTCACGGTTGAACGCACGAATGACCAAACGACCCGAATAGCCCTCCTCGACCGCGCTCGTGATTTTGGACACCCACTCCTGACGCTCGCCCGTCACATCATGCGTACGGCGCGAAACCACCTTAGTCACCAGCAGCGATACCGCCGTAAAGCCCAAAAAGACCAGTGTGAGCTGAACGCTATACACGAACATCATGATTATGGCGCCCGACACGGTACCGATCGACACCAGCAGCTGCAGCAGCCCGCGCTGCATGCTCTCGGACATCTTGTCCAAGTCGTTGGTCGCGCGGCTGACCACCTCGCCGGGACGATGCGCATCAAAGTAGGCGAGCGGCAGGCGGCTGAGCTTTTGTGCGATGCGGTTACGCAGACGCAGGTTGAGGCGCTCGGCAACACTCGACATCAAAAAGCTTTGCAGCGCATAGAACGAGCCGGCGGCCGTCCAGATCATAAAGTAGACGAAGATGGTCCTACCGCAGTTCTCCCAAGTAATGCTGAAGGTGGTGTTGTTGGCAAACGCCACCTGTATGCGCTCCCACAGTTCGTCGATGACAAGAGCGCTGTACGCCGGCGCGGCGGTGTTAAAGATGACGTAGAACACGATGCTCGCGAACACGATATAGAAGCGCCAATGATCGCCGGCGGCCTCACTCCACAGGCGTCGCACCGTCGCCCAGGTATCGCGGGGCGTCTCGTCCTCGTCCTCGTCGTCCACGTCGCGCATGCGCTCCGCCTCGGCGCGGGCGCGCTCGTCCTCGGCACGTTCGTTTTCCTCGTACAGCGCCTGACGGCGGGCTTCGCGCTCGGCCGCGGCCTTGGCGGCGGCGTCCAGCTTGGGCACGGCCGCCGTCTCCTCGACTGCCCCTGCAACAGCGGCGTCATCAATGACACCCTGCTTCTTGAGCTCCTCGGTCATGCTACTCACCTCCCTTCATCTGCGACTCCGCGATGGCGCGGTACACCTCGCAGGTCTCCATCAGCTCGCCGTGTGTGCCCAGACCCACGACCTCGCCGTCTTTGAGCACCACAATCTGATCAGCATGCAAAATCGTCGAGATACGCTGCGCGATGATGAGCACCGCCGCGTCGCGCGTCTCGTCCTGCAGCGCATGGCGCAGGGCCGCATCGGTCTTAAAGTCCAGGGCCGAAAAACTGTCGTCAAAGATATACAGATCGGCACGCTTCATGAGCGCGCGGGCGATGGCCAGGCGTTGGCGCTGACCGCCCGAGAAGTTCGTGCCGCCCTGCGCCACCGGCGTATCGAGCCCCTGCGGCTGCTCAAGCACAAACGTGCTCTGGGCAACCTCGAGCGCGTGCAGCATATCCGCTTCGGTCGCATCCTCGTTACCAAAGCGCAGATTGCTCGCCACGGTGCCCGAGAACAGCCACGCCTTCTGCGGCACGTAGGCAATACGCCCGCGAATCTCGTCTTGCGAAAGCTCGCGCAGATCGACGCCGTCCAGGCGAATGGCACCCTTCGTGGCATCGTGGAAGCGCAGCAGCAGCTTTGCCACCGTGGACTTGCCGGAGCCGGTCGAACCCACAATCGCCGTGGTCTGCCCGCGGCGGCAGGCAAAGTTCAGGTCGCACAGCGTGTCCTCGTCGGCATCGTCAAAGCGGAACGACATATGGTCGAACACGGCAACCGCGTCGGCGCCGTCCTCGGAGCCGGGCACACCTTCACCCAGCGTGCGCTTGCCGTCCATGATGCTCGGCTCAATCTCCAGCACCTGCTGCGCACGGTTCAGACACGCGGCGGCGCGCGGCAGCGTCAGCACCACCATCTGGGCCATCATCACAAAGAACAGAATCAGAAGCGCATACTCAAGCACCGCCGAGATACTCGCGATCTGCATAGCATGGGCGCCCACACGGTTACCGCCCACCCACAGCACTGCCACTTCGGCGATGTTCATCAAAAAGAAGCTCGAGCTGTCGAGTCCCACAAACAGATGGTTAACCTTGATGGCGTTGGTCGCGTAATCGCTAAACACCTCGTCCAGACGCTGTTCCTCGTGACGCTCCTTGTTAAACGCGCGAATGACGCGCACGCCCACGATGTTCTCGCGCAGCACCACGTTCATGCGGTCGATGAAGCTCTGCAGGCGCATAAAGATCGGCGCCGCATTGGCAACCGTAAAGACCGCCGCCACCAGCACGATCGCGACCACTACGCCCAAAAGCGTGCCCATGGCCGGGTCGATACACCATGCAAAGACGATACCGCCTACGGCCAAGAACGGCACAGGCAGCACCAGCTGAATCGTCTGCAAAATCGCCTGCTGGATCACGTTGATATCGTTAAGCGAGCGCGTGATCATCGATCCCGTGCCAAACTGCTCAAAATCGCTGGCAGACAGCTCGAGCGATTTATCGTACACGGCGTTGCGGATATCGCAGGCCACGTTTGCCGCCAGGCGGGCCGAAAGATAGCAGCCCAGCACCGCGCCGCCGCTGGCCATGCCGGTCGCAATAAGCATGTAGAAGCCATTGCGCAAAATGTAGTCGACATCGCCCGTGGTAATGCCGGTGTTGACCATGTTCGCCAGCATCGTGGGCACCAGCAGGGTGCCGATGTTGTCTACCAGCAACACCAGCAGCGTCACCGCAACGAGCCTACGGTACGGCTTCATAAACCTCATTAAGAGTCGCACGACTCCCCCTCACGTTGATCCTCGGCTTGGCCTGCGGCTGCCACCTGCTGCTTGAATGCGTCGCATTCGTCACCGAGCGCCTGGGAAAATTTGCCGATCAGGCGCATAATCTCGCGCTGTTCCCAGGGCTCGAGTGTCTCGAAAGCACGCTGCTCGGCCCCTTGTGCCGGCAACGCATACTGCTCGGCAAACCGCATGCCTTCCTCGGTCAGGCGTACAACCTTGTTCTTGCGGCTGCCCTCGGCAAACTCCAATGTCGCGAAACCCCGCGCCGTCAAAGTTTTAATTGCCGAATTAATGGTCTGCTTGCTGTAGAACCATTCGCTCGTCAGGCGGCTTACGGCAATGCTGCCGCCCGCCGTTCCGGTATCGACGAGCATCCAGTAGGCGCAGTCCGAAAGGCCGCAGGTACGCGAGAACTCCGAATAGATATGGTCGAGTCCGTTGAGCATCCGGTCGAAGTCGACCAGCGTAACCGCACTATTCATCTATCCCACCATTCGATTGTCCGAGTTTTGACCAATTCGTGTCTCTAGATTAGTCCGAGTTTTGACTATCGTCAACAGGCGTGCCGAAAATGGACGCAGCTTCATGACCTATAGCTAGAAAAAGACCGCCGGCGCGGGGGCGGCGCCGGCGATCACGAGAAAATCTAGTTGTATTGCCTGTTAGGCAGCGACGGCCTCGTAGACCGTGGCGCCCGAGAAGCTGTCGTGTAGGCTCTTGCCGCAGATCCAAGGCAGCTCGACGACCTCGCACACCGTGTTGACCAGCTCGGAACAGTCAGTAAAGTGGCCCTTATCGTTGAGGGCCTCGCAATCCTGAACACGCCAATAACCATCGGTGTGCGTGATGTAGTACTCGTGGTTGTCGATCGTCACAAAAGCGCGCGTCTTGGAACGCAGCAGCTTCAGAAATCCTTCGAAGTCAGTTTCGACGACATCTCCAGCCTGGAACATGATAGTTACCTCCTGGCCCGGCGCCACCACGGCGCATTGATAAACGTTGGTGCTCCTTTAGTAAAACCTTTATCAGATGTTATGCGCGCATCATTTAGGCAAGTGGTTAAAAACCGCAGGGTAGACGGGATAAAACGTTTGACCATCTCACTTGCTTCTCACATTTTGCCTGCGATTTTATGCAAACCTACTTTTCCAATTGGTAGCTAGCGTTATTTGAGGTTTCGCGCGCGATTACAGTTTTAGCTCGGCGGGTAAGAACGGAGCATCTTAAACCAATGTCAGGAGGACCCATGGAGACCATCGAAGCGCTCATCCACCGCCGCAGCTGCCGCAAATACAGCGATCGCCCCGTCGAGGCCGAAAAGCTTGCACGCATTATCGAGGCTGGTCAGTACGCACCGAGCGGCATGGGGCGCCAGCCGGTGACCTTTGTCGCCGTTACCGACCCTGCAACCGTCGAGCGCCTCTCGCAGCTCAACGCCCAGGTTATGGGCAGCGATGGCGACCCCTTCTACGGCGCCAAGACCGTTGTGGTGGTGCTCGTCGATCGCAGCGTGCCCACGCACCTGGAAGACGGCTCGCTCGCCATGGGCAATCTGCTCAACGCCGCCTATGCACTGGGCGTTGATTCGTGCTGGATTCACCGCGCACACGAGGTCTTCGACTCGCCCGAGGGTCTAGAGCTGCTGGCGAGCTGGGACCTGCCGTCGGACGGCAGCCTGCGCGGTGTCGGCAATTGCATCCTAGGCTATGCCGATGACACGCTGCCCGAGCCCAAACCCCGCCGCGACAACGTGGTGTACGTCAAGTAGCACAGGAGCGCCAGCAAGAGTAGCTAGTCAACTGCCAGCAGAAAAGGAACGTCCCCTTCTGCCGGCCCTCTTCAGTTGCGGTGAAATACGGACTGTTTTGGCTCTATATGAGCCCATTTAGTCCGTATTCCACCGCAACTTATATTGTCGATGGGGTTGTTGCCGTTTCGTTCGTGTGAGTCGTTTCGGCGCCGTCACTCTGTTCACCCTCGTCCTTTTGAGCGTCGGCGATGGTGGAGGCTGCCGCAACGATGCCGCGTTGGGGTGCGACGCCCGTCTGGGTCTGTGCGCCCTCGACAACTTCTGTGCCTGCATGGGCGAGCTCGGGCGACTTGAACATTGCGTCCAGGTTGGCACCGCCGCCGGCGTAGCCGAGCGCTGCGAGCGCGATGACGATCACTGCAACGACGACCGCAATCGGAACATAACGATGCCAACCAGCCGGATTGAGCCCGCTGCGGCGGGCCGCCCCGCGGCTGATGTAGCCGAGCGTGCCGTCGTGCTTGAGCTTAGAACCCACCACGCGCTTACGACCCCACAGCGACGACTCGGCCTGCATGGCCAAACGGGCGCTCGCCGACGGATAGCCGTATTTCGTACGCTTAAATGAGCCATCGAAGCCAGAGGCATGCTTGCCCCACGTCACCGATGTTGTGCGTCGGTTGACCGGCGCGGCACTCCGCCTTCTGCGGCTCGGTTTTGTAGTCTCAGCCATATGCCCTCGCACGCCGTAACCAAATCGAAACAATAACGCTTTGGACTGTAGCACACGCATCGCGCGCGGTCACGGGTGCCTCGCTCAACGGTCGTCGCCCTTCAGCAAGCGCCACAGCGTTGTACGGCTTATACCCAGCACCTCCGCCGCACGGGTTCGGTTGCCGTGGAGATGGTCTACGACCAGCCGCGCGATATCGCGCTCGGTATCGGCCAGGGGTCGCAGGATATACAGATCGCTGTCGAGCGTCGGAACGCCAAAGGTTGCGGTCTTAATCACGTCCTCTTGGGCGAGCACTTCCTCTGCCACGGTGCGATCCACCGTGCCTGCCCCCACCAATATATACAGCCGTTCCGAGACCTCGCGAAGCTGTAGATAATTTCGCGGCCACCGGTAGGCATCGAGCGTCTTTACCGCCGCGGGCGCCAGCATGGGGGCTGCCGTTCCAAACATATCGGCCAAATACCCCAAATAGCGCGCGATTTTTTTCGTCGCGCCGCCCTGCTCGGCAATCGCCGGCGCCACGCTCACCGCGCAGGCCAAGCGTTCGGTCACAAAGGCCGCCTGATCGCTTTCGCCGCCGCCCGGCATATCATTTGCCGTCAGCACCACGTGGCACCGCGCAGCAAGCGCCGTGCCGCCCATGGTGGACACAAGCTCGC
The DNA here is from genome assembly GCA_959027945.1 of uncultured Collinsella sp. GTDB lineage: Bacteria > Actinomycetota > Coriobacteriia > Coriobacteriales > Coriobacteriaceae > Collinsella. The sequence goes on along the minus strand of CAUFRO010000022.1, from coordinate 25,301 downwards.
GGAGGCGCTGGGGGCCAACCGCATTCCAGCCCTCAATGCAAAGGGTCAACCCCGTTTGGAACAACGGCGATTCGGAGCTTTTGAGCACGTGGCGCCAGCCGCGATCGGTGAGCTCGTCGAGCGCAACGGAAACAAAGGGTTGATCGGCAAAAGGACCGTCCAAGTAGAGGCGCTTGGCGATCTCGACCTGGCCCGCGCCCAATTCGCCCTCGAGCATAAGGGGCACGCCGCGCGCATAGCTCTCGGCGACGGGCGCAGCTACCGCAGCGGCACCCTCGACGATGCCGTAGGCGCTCGATTCGTAGCGGGCCTCCACCTCGTCGGCGTTCAGCCACTCGATGCCCGCATGCGCCGCGGCGCCGCGCGCTTCACGGACCACGACGACCCAGAGGCTTACGCTCTCTTTGTCAGCAGGGCGAACGGTCAGGCTCAGGCGTGTACCCGCACGACCCATAACCAGACGCGCGCCGTCCCCTATACGGTCGAGGCGCTCGGCGACAAAAGCCGCGACATCCCGCTCAAGCGCTGCGTCATCCATGGTCGAGATCGCGACGTCCCCACGCGTATCGATTGCTAATGCCGACGCCCCGGCAGCAGCCAGGGCGTCGATCAAGATATTCAGCTTGGCATCGCTGTCCATGTTTCGCCCCTGCCCTCGGTGCCGTGCGACCGTCGACGGCTGCACGGTTGCGTGTTTCAAAATTGAACGATATCGCTCACCAAACACTATAGGACAGAAAGCGACGTCCTGCGAGTATATGAGTTGCCCCGCATCGCCATCCTGGCGGGGCGATAAGAGCTCTTCGGGACTTATAAACCTGCGGACAAGCCATACCCGCAAGAGCTCCTATCGCTCCACCGCAGGCGTGCGGCCGCCAGCATGTGGCACGCAAATCGGCTGCCTTGCCTACCAGATTCCCAGCACGTGCTGCATTCCCAAGCTCATGCACGCAATGCCAATCCAGCAGCAAAAGCCCAACGCAATGGGTTTTCCACCCTTTTTGACCAGCTCGACGATATCGGTATTAAAGCCAATAGCCGCCATGGCCATCACGATAAAGAACTTCGACAGCTCCTTGATGGGCGCCGTGATGGACACGGGAAGCTGAAACACCGTGGTGACCACGCTCGCCAGCACAAAGAACAGCACGAACATGGGGAACGCCCGCTTAAACGAGAAGGTATTTTTGGCGTCGCCGCCGGCCTTGCGCGCCTGACGCATCTGCCAAAATGCGAGCACCAGCGTAATGGGGATGATGGCCAGCGTCCTGGTGAGCTTGACCACCGTGGCGCTCTCAAGCACATTGGCGCCGGGATGCATGCTATCCCAAGCGCTCGCCGCCGCCGTGACGGACGAGGTGTCGTTGATGGCGGTACCGGCAAACAGGCCAAAGCCCTCGTTGGTCAGGCCGAGCATGCCGCCGAGCGTCGGAAACACGAGCGCCGCGATAACGTTAAACAGGAAAATGACCGAGATGGCCTGAGCAATCTCGCGATCGTCCGCATCGATGACGGGTGCGGTCGCGGCAATAGCCGAACCGCCGCAGATCGACGAGCCCACGCCCACGAGCGTCGCGATCTTGCTCGGGACTTTCATGACACGGCAAAGCACGAAGGCGATGACGAGCGAGGTCGAGATGGTCGCCACGATGATCGGCAGCGACTGCGCGCCCTTGGAGAGGATCTGCGAGAGGTTCATGCCAAAGCCGAGCAGGATGACGGCGTACTGCAAGATCTTCTTAGATGTATAGGTGACGCCGGCGGCAAGGGGCTCGCGGCGGTCCTTGGGGAAGGCAAGCGCCAGAACCATGCCGATGAGGATGGCAAATACCGGCCCGCCGACCACCTCAATCTGTTTGCCGAGCAATGTTGCGGGAATGGCAATGACCAGGCAGAACAGGACGCCTTTCCAGCGCTCGCGTGCGGCATGAGCCAATTGCATAGGGGATTCCTTCTTTCGGTCTGTTTTTTGCGACGGTTCATGATACGGCAACGAACGGGGCACAGCGCTGCAAATGATTCCCCGCGACAATTGAATTACCCACCGTGATGGACTGATTCGCGGCATAATAAACAACTGACATATGAGTGTGGTACAACAGCAGTGAGGCGCTATGGAAGATTCGATGCACATCGGCGAGCAGGAAACGAGCCTTCAGGACCAGTCCTATCACACCATTCGACGCAAGATCGTCTACCTGGACTATAAGCCGGGCGAAAAGCTCGGTGTCAAACAGCTTTGCGATGACTTGGATATGGGTCGCACGCCCGTGCGCGAGGCGCTGGTGCGCTTGGCGCAGGAAGGCCTGGTGCGCACCGTGCCCCAGAGCGGCACCTATGTCTCACCCATCAACCTCACCCTTGCCGAAAGCGCCTGCTACATTCGCGAGCACTTGGAAAAGCAGGTAATTGTGGAGTGCTGTGCCCGCGCCACGTCGGCCGGTATCGAGCAGCTCGACCGCGCTATCGCGCTGCAGGAAAAGGCCATGGCCGAGGATGATCGCATCGGCTTCTTTTTGAGCGACAACCTCATGCATCACATGATTTTTAGCATCGCATGTCGCAGCACCGTGTGGTCGTGGCTCGAAGAGACCAATGCCGACCTGGAGCGCTTCCGCTGGCTGCGCGCTGCCACGCAGGTTCTCGACAATCAGGACATCGTGAACGAGCACAAGCAGATTCGCCGCGCTATCGCCGGTCGCGACCCCATCGAAGCGAGCTTTTTGGTCAGCAAGCACCTGCACATGATGTTCCGCAACCAAACCGAAGTTCTGGACCAGTTCCCCGAGTACTTCGAGACCAGCAAGCTCCGCTAACCTGCCAAAACCACCACAAAGGGGACAGTCACCTTTGTGGTGGTTTCTCCGTACAAAAAGGCCCGGCTCCGTCTGATGACGCGGAGCCGGGCCTTGGTCGTTAGAACGGCGGAACCAACTACTCGACAGTAACGCTTTTCGCCAGGTTGCGGGGCTGGTCGACATCGCAGCCGCGCAGGATGGCGACCTCGCGGGCGAGCAGCTGCAGCGGGACGCTCGCCGTGATGGGGCTGAACACGTCGCGGACGGCCGGCACGCGAATGATGCAGTCGGCGATCTTGTTGATCTCCTCGTCGCCCTCGGTGGCAACGACGATGACCTTGGCGCCACGCGCCTTGCACTCCATAAGGTTCGACACGGTCTTGTCGTAGGTGGCGCTCTTGGTGGCCACGGCAATGACGGGGAAGCCCGGGTCGATCAGGGCAATGGGGCCGTGCTTCATCTCGCCGGCGGCGTAGGCCTCGGCATGCAGGTAGCTGACCTCTTTGAGCTTGAGCGCGCCCTCGTAGGAAATGGCGGCGCCCATGCCACGACCCACGAACAGCGCCGACTGCGCGTCCTTGCACAGCAGGGCGGCCTCGTGCACGGCCTCGGTCTGCGTGTCCAGAATCCACTGAATCTGCTCGGCCGTATCGGAAAGCTCGCGGAACATCATGCGCGTCTGCTTGGTGGTCAGGCGATACTTGACCTGCGCCAGCAGCAAAGCCAGCAGTGTGAGGCTCACGACCTGGCCGATGAAGCTCTTGGTCGAGGCGACCGCGATCTCCTTGTTGGCCTTGGTGTAGATGACGCCGTCGCTCTCACGCGCGACGGGGCTGCCCACCACGTTGGTGATGCCGAAGACCTTGGCGCCCTTGATGCGCGCATCGCGGATGGCGGCAAGGGTATCGGCCGTCTCGCCCGACTGGGACACGGCCACGACGAGCGTCGTCGGCGTGATGATGGGGTTGCGATAACGGAACTCGCTGGCCGCCTCCACCTCGGTGGGGATGCGAGCCCAGCCCTCAATGAGATTCTTGGCAATGAGGCCAGCGTGATAGCTGGTTCCGCAAGCGATCACGTAGACGCGGTCGATGTCGTTGAGTTCCTCGAGCGAAAGGCCCAGCTCGTCGATGTCGAGCTCGCCGGCCGGCGTCATACGACCGACCAGCGTGTCACGCACGACGCGCGGCTGCTCGTGGATTTCCTTGAGCATAAAGTCGGGATAACCGCCCTTTTCGGCCATGTCCAGGTCCCAGTCGATGTGGGTGACCTTGGGCTCGATAACGTTGCCGGCCTCGTCGGTGTACTCGACGCCTGCGGGCGTGAGCTTGGCAAACTGACCGTCCTCGAGCACCACGACATCGCGGGTGGCGTCGATGAGCGCGATGACATCGGAGGCGACATAGGCGCCGGTCTCGCCCGCGCCGACCACGATCGGGGAATCCTTGCGGGCCACGGCGATCACGCCGGGCTCGTCGGCGCACACAGCTGCCAGGCCATAGGCGCCCACCACGTGGGTGCAGGCCTCGCGCACGGAGGCCATCAGGTCGTGCGTCTCGGCATAGGCCTCTTCGATCAGGTGTGCGAAGACCTCGGTGTCGGTCTCGCTCTTAAAGTGATGACCGCGGCCCTCCAGCTCCTCACGCAGCTCGGCAAAATTCTCGATGATGCCGTTGTGGACGATGGCGATACGGCCATCGCAGCTGGTGTGGGGGTGAGCGTTGACGACGGAGGGCTTGCCGTGGGTGGCCCAGCGGGTGTGACCGATACCGCAGGTAGCATCGCTGTCGATGTTGGAGAGCTCGCTCTCCAGGCCCGCGACCTTGCCCACGCGACGGATGACGTCGAGATGCGCTGCGGCGCCCTCGCCCACCTCGAGCGCGACGCCCGAGGAGTCATAGCCGCGATACTCCATGCGCTTAAGACCTGTGACCAGGATGTTCTTTGCAATATCAGAGCCGGTGTAGCCGACGATTCCGCACATAGGATAAATCCCTTCGTTCGCGTGACTGCAAGACGTCCACGCACAGGGGGCGCTGAGACGTATAACGTTTGAGTATTGTACTCACGCAACCGCAAGCTGATATACCAGAAGTGGTATCTCAACTTAGATACCACCCGATGCACACATGCCCAGCCGGTCCAAACCGCCACAATGGGGACAGGAACCTTTGTGGTGGCCGCGCTGGCAACGGCGTTTCCCCAGATAAAACCTGCCAAAATAAACCTGTCCCTTTTTGGTAGGTTTGGGATGCTACAATCTGGCTTGTACTTGAAACGCATCAAAGGGGCCGCTATGGCAAAGGTAAAAATCAGCGACGTCGCGCGCGAGGCCGGGGTTTCGCTGGGCACGGTTTCCAACGCGCTCAACCACCCCGAAAAGCTGCGCCCCGAGACCCTCAAACTCATCAACGAGACCATCAATCGCTTGGGCTACCTGCCCAACCAAAGCGCTCGCCAGCTGGCCGGCGGCACCACCAAGTCCTTTGGCCTGGTCCTCCCCCGTCTCGATCACGGCTTTTCGCTCCAGATTGCCAGCGGTGCCCACAACGAGGCACGCAAGCACGGCTATGACTTGCTCATCGCCAACGCCGACAACGACGACATTCTCGAAGACCATTACCTGCGCTACTTTATGGGCACTCAGATGTCCGGCGTCATGGTTCAGCCCATGGCATCCCCCGACTGGCACCCGGCCATGACTAAAATGCCCGTGCCGATCGTCCATCTGGACATCCACTGTTCCGAGCCCGGCCACTACGTGGCTGCCGATAACGAAGCCCAAGGTCGCATCATCGCCGAACTCGCCGTTGCCCGTGGCGCGCGCCATATCACCGTCGTGGGAAGAGCAGCATTTATGCAGCTCACCCTACGCGTGCTTGGCATTCACAAGGCCCTTGCCCTGCACCCCGATATCAAGATCGAAGTCATCGACGCCGGCGAATGGAATACCGCTGCCGACGGCTACGGCATCGGTGCCCAAATCGCCGAGCGCCCCGCGGACGAGCGCCCCGATTTTGTCATCGGCCTGACCGACGTACTGGCGTCGGGCGTTATCTCGGCGTTAATCGACAAGGGCATCTCCGTCCCCGAGCAGGTCCGCGTGGCAGGCTGCGACGGCAATCCGCTCGCCTGGAGCGGGTCGGTCCCGCTGACCACAGTAGCGCCTCCGGGCTACGAGATTGGCCGCAAGGGCGTTCAGTTGCTGATGGAGCAGATCGAGAACAAGCCCGCCGCCAAGACCAAACGCGTCCGCATCGGCTCTGCCGCGCGCACCGTCACCGCGGTCACGGCCATCGAGGACATCAACCGCCAAGAGCTCGTGCGGCCGTTCTTGCTCGAGCGTGCCAGCACTCAGGCAAACAGCCAGGCCGAAGCCACCGCCATCAACCTGGGCGCTTACCTGTAGCATCTTTCCCCAACAATCCAATCCATCGCCGAACAAAAAAGAGCCCGACAAGCAAACACTTGTCGGGCTCTTCCCTATCGTTTCAGCCGAAGTTAGAACGGCGGAACACAGCTAGCGGCAGACAACGTCCACGGGCACGTTCAGGATCTTGGCGACCTTGAGGATCGTGTCGGTCTGGCTGCCCAGGCAGGCGGCCATGTGATGAGTCGGGCCCGTCTCGTTCCAGCGGTCCATGAACTCACGGGCGCCGATCGAGAACTTCATGCGCATGTTGGTGTCACCGAAGGTAAAGATCGGGCCGTCGACGTTCTCGCCCTCGGCAACCACGAACTTGAAGTTGCCGTTACCGTCCTGCGTGATGCCCAGGAAGGTGATGGTGCCGTGGCCGGGATAGAACTGGGTGAGGTAGCCGCCGCCGGTCTTGCCATGAAACACGGGGACGACCTTGAGCGTCGGCTTCTTGGCGGTCGAGATGTCGGCATCGCCAGAGCCGGAGTGGCCGATGATGACAATGTCCTCGGGGAAGTCGATGGAGTACATCTCGGAAAGCTGGCCGGTGCCAGAGATGGTCTTGAGGATGCTCATGGCGATGGCGACCTTCATATCGCCCTCGACCGCGCAGCTCGTGCCCTGCTTAATGAGCATGGAGAACGCCGGGATGAGCATGGAGTCGAGCACGCCGGCCTGGCCCTTGGCATAGCCGTCGTAGTGGCTGGCGACCAGACCGATCTCCTCGTCCTTGACCCACTGCTCAAAGGCGACGACGTACTTGGCCATCTCCTGGATGGGCTCGTCGGTGACCTTGGCGCCGCCCTCGACGTCGAAGGTGTCGAGAATCTCGGCAGCCTTGGCGTCCACGGCAGTCTGGTCGTCGATGTTGTCGGCAATGGCCCACATCTTCTCCCAGTCAAACTGCTTGGTGTAGAGGCCCAGACGGTTGTAGAGGTTGGTCTCGTCGATGTAGAGGTCCATCATGCCCGGGTACGGACGGCCGATCTGGGCGATGTTGGTGCGACGCAGGCGACGACGCACCTGGGCGGCACGGCACCACTGCTCGAGCTGCTCGGCCACAGCCGGGTCGCCGCCCTCGACAACACCGGTCACGACGGCATGACGCTTGCCGGCGCGGTTAAGGTCGGCCACGACCTCGCCGGGGGCACCGCAGGCGTACAGATCGCCCAGCCACGTGGGGATGTCGGTGTTGGCGTAGTCGGGCTGAGCCTTCTTCTGCACGTTGACCACGACGACGGGCACATCCAGGTCGCGCACGACCGGCAGCACGTTGTAGCTCGTGGCATAGGTGAGCATCTGCAGGATGACCAGGTCGACGTCCTCGGCGCGGAACTTGTCGCCAGCGACCTGAGCCTGCTCCTTGGTGGTCACCATACCGCCGTCGATAAGCTCGACAGTCGTGGGCAGCGTGGCCTTAAAGTCCTCGTACTGCTGCTCAAAATTGGGAACGAGCTGCGGGAACTGCGGAAGATAGGCACCGAGGGCGATAGAGAAGACGCCAACCTTGGCCTTGGTGTTAACGAGCATGATTTCCTCCCATGGGAAAAGTTGATGTTTGCAAGCAAGCGGGCGCGGCGGTTATCAGATCAGCAGCAATTAGACGGCGGTTTCCACGAGCTCCCCAGCAACCGGAACCGCCGTTTTTTCCTACCTACTAGTCAACAAATGCCTCGTTGATCTTGATACCGAAGTCGCGGCAGGTGTCCTTGAGGCCCTTGTCGCTAATCTTGTTGAGGAAGTCATCCGAACCACCGTTGGCAGCACGCGCGGCCAGGTAGATCTCGGCGGCCTTCTCGACGGTGTGAGCCAGGCCAAAGGTCGTGTCAAAGTCGGGACCGGCGGCGAACAGACCGTGATGAGCCCAGACGATGGTGTCGTAGGTCTTCATGAGCTCGGAGCTTGCCTCGGCGATGGCCGGACCACCGGGGACCATCCAGGGCACAACGCCCACACCGGTCGGGAAGACGACGACGCACTCGGTCATCATCTGCCACAAGATTCGGGTGAAGGCACGGTCCTCCAGCGGCACCACGAAGGACATCTCGATGATGCCGGGGGTGTGAGCGTGGTAAATCACGCGGTCGGCACCATCGGTACGGGCGGCGGCGACGCAGTGGTTCATGTAGTGGCTCTCGAACTCGCTGGTCGGACGGGCGCCGTCGGCGAGGCCCCACACAATGCGGAAGGCGTCGCCGGTCTCGTTGATCTCGACGATGCCGATGTTGGCGTGCGGATCCTCAAGAACATTGCGCATGTACTTGCCCGAGCCGGTGCTCACAAAGTACTGGCCGGCAAGATTCTCGCCGCGCACGCCCATCTTGACCCACTCGCGAGGCTCCTCGAAGAACGGCTTGGCCTCGGCGACCTCCTCGTCGGTCATACGGTAGGTGAGGTTGCCGCCGTTGCGCTCATGCCAGCCCTGCTTAAAGCCGTCATCGCACAAGCGGCAGAAGCCCTTGATAAACGCCAGATCTTCCATTGCCATTGTTTGTCTCCTCTCCGGGACCCACAGGTCCAATTGAAAAACTTAGGTAAGCCGATTGACGGCGGCGCGGAGCATGGTGTCGTGTAGGGTCTCCGCGCCGTATGTCATCGGAGAGAGCCGCTCATGCCCGGCAGGAGTCGCTTGCCGCACGCGGGGCTGGGGGTAGGTGAAGGGCGAATCGGGGCAGGCCCCGCGCTCGTTTAGGCCTGGGCGGCCTTGGGATCGATGCGCTTGACATCGAAGGAGCGAGCAACGCAGGCGCGGGCATCGGCCAGGTCGGCAAAATCGCCGCCGGCGATCATCTGCACGATAAAGTTGCCGATGCAGGTGCCCTCGATGGGGCCGGCGAACACGGGAAGCCCGCAGGTGTCGGCCGTCATCTGGTTGAGGTAGTAATCCTGGCAGCCGCCGCCCACGATGTTGATGCTCGTGTAGTCGTGACCCGAAAGCTCGCGCAGGCCCTCGATGGCCTTGGCATACGAGCGCGACAGGCTGCAGTAGTTGGTGCGCATGATCTCGCCCACGGTGTGCGGGATCGGCTCGCCGCCCTCGGCGCAGGCCTGCTTGATCTCCTGGATCATGGAATCGGGGGCCAGGAAACGGTCGTCGTCGACATCGACATACGCCTCGAAGGGCTCGGCCTCGCGACAGAGCGTACGGAGCTCGTCAAAGCCAACCTTATGATCCATGAGAGCCTTGTGCGAGGTCTTGCCCTCGACATAGTCGACGCCGTTGATCTCGCGGCGGACGGATTGGTTCATCCACAAGCCCATGATGTTCTTGAGGAAACGGTAACGCTTGAGGTAGCCGCCCTCGTTGGTAAAGTTCTGCTTGCGAGCGAGCTCGTTGGTGATGGCGTGCTGGTTCTCAACGCCCAGCAGGCTCCATGTGCCGCTCGAGATATAGACGGCATTGTCGTCCTTGGCGGGTACGGCCAGGAAGGCAGAGCCGGTGTCGTGCGTGGCGGGCAACACAACGGTCGCGGAGTAGCCGATCTTCTCGGAGATGTCGGCCGTGAGCTCACCGAGCACGGCGCTGGGCATGGTCGGCTCCAGGAAGATGCCCTGGGGAATACCAAAGCGCGAAAGGATCTCGGTGTCCCACGTGCACTTCTCGGCATCGAGCATGCCGGTGGTGCTCGCGTTGGTGTACTCGTTGGCCTTGATGCCGGTCAGACGCCAGTTGAGATAGTCCGGGATCATCAGGAAGGTGCGAGCTGCCTCGAGCTGCTCGGGATGCTCGTTCTTGAGGGCGAGCAGCTGATAGAGCGTGTTGAAAGGCTGACGCTGAATGCCGGTACGGGCATAGACCTCCGCCGGATCCATAATTTGATGGCAACTTCGTAGATGCCGTCAGTGCGGGCATCGCGGTAGGCAACCGTATCGCCGACGATCTTGTTGTGCTCGTCGAGCAGCACAAAATCAACGCCCCAGGTATCGATACCGATGGTGACCGGGGCCTGTCCGGTCTGATCCTTAACGGCGCGCAGGCCTGAGACAACATGGTCGAACAGAGCCTCAACGTCCCAGCAGTCGTGACCGTCTACGCGCTTCTGCTCGTTATCGAAGCGGTAGACCTCCTGGTAGGATATCTTGCCGTCCTCGACCCAGCCAGCAAGAACGCGACCGCTCGAGGCACCGATATCGACCGCTGCGTAATGCCTGGACTCGATGCGACTCTCCATGTGCTCTCCCCTTTTGAAGCGGTTCATTTACAGTTTTCATTATTATTTGAACCGTTTCAATTTCAATATGAGTCAACCTCGTTCCTGTGAGCGGTTGTTATTAGACGGTAAACGGTAGTTTTTGATTGAAAAAGCTCCCAAATAAAAAGATGAGGCCACCCGCGCTGAGCAATTGACCGCATCTTTAAAATGTTATTGAAATGGCTCGGATGCAAACGCTAGCGCACGGCCTTGACCGCCGCCGTCAGATCGAACAGCGTATCGAGCACGGCCTCGCAGCCATCCACCACGTCCTGCGGCAGCGGCACGATATCGGGAACGGCAAAGACGTGGCAGCCAGCCGTGATGCCCGAGACGCAGCCGTTGCGTGAATCCTCGACCACGGCACATTCCTCGGGAGCAAAGCCCGCGCGCTCGCAGGCAAGCAGATACATCTCGGGGTCGGGCTTGCCGTGCACGACGTCCTCGCCGCAGGTCACCGTTTCAAACTTGTCAAAGAGGCCGACCATCTTAAGGTTGCGTTCTGCCGTGACATGGCGCGATGACGTCGCAAGGCCCACGTGATAGCCCGCAGCCAGCAGCTCGTCTATGCACTCGGCGGCGCCGGCCTTAAGCTCCAGGTCGGTCTTGACCATCTCGTCGCGAATCTCCTTGTGGCGATGATAGAGCGCCTCGGCGGTTTCTCTGCTGCCGTAATGCGCCTCAAGGATGTCCATGACATCGGGCAGCGTGCGACCGATAAATTGATGAATCAGCGTGTCATCAATCGCGACACCCAGCTCAGCGGCGGGCGCTTTCCATGCCTTGATGCCCAGACGCTCGGTGTCGACCAGCGTTCCGTCCATATCAAAAATAACAGCCTTGATCATATCGGTCCCCCATCGACTCTCGCTGTCGCATTGCCGCGACTCTACCGCATTTGGCAACTTGTATATAACGTATATACCATATTGCACTTTCGTTACATAGATAGAAGTCTTATGACAAGCAGCCCAGTAGGATTATAGTTTTCGATCGAGTACTCAACGATAAGGATCGTTTCATGATTTTAGACACCACGGCACCCGCAGAGGAGCTTCAAGACAAGCTATCGGCGCTCGAACAGCTGCTTTTGGCATACGGGCGCGTGGCTATCGGGTTTTCCGGCGGCGTTGACAGCAGCTTTTTGGCCGCCGTATGCGCCCGCATCATGCCTACCAATACCCTCCTCGTCCATCTCACCACGCCGCTCATCGGCACACCCGAGCAGGCTTCGTTTGAGCGGTCCGTTGACGGACAAACCGATGAGGGTCCGCATTTTATGCTCCCCGTGCTCAATCTTTCGGTCGATCAGCTGCAGCTCCCCCAGGTAGCCTGCAACGATGCCGACCGCTGCTACCACTGCAAGCGCGCCGGCTTTACCGCTATCGTCAACCACGCCAAGTCGCTAGGCTTTCCCACCGTCATCGATGGCAGCAATGCAAGCGATCGCGGTGACTACCGCCCCGGTATGCGTGCGGCAGAAGAGCTCGGTGTACGCTCACCCCTTATGGAGGTCGGCTTTACCAAGGACGAAGAGCGCGAGCTGCTGCGCTCATGGGGCTACCCCGTCTGGAACCTGCCCGCCGGCGCCTGCCTCGCCACGCGCGTCCCCACGGGCGAGGAGCTTACGCGTGAGAAGGTCGATTTAATCCGCGCCTGCGAGGATTACCTGCACGATCTTGATCTGGCACAGGTACGCGCACGCCTGGTCGGCGGCTGCATGCATATCGAGGCCGCACCCGCAGATGTTGCCAAGATTGCCACCCTCGGCGGTGCCGCCGTCGACGACAAGGGCAAGACCCCGCTGCCCGCCGTTATCGAGTCCGCGCTGCGCGAGCTGGGCTGCGACCATATCTCCCCCGAGGTCACCCCCTACATCCACGGCAACATGAACCTTTAGGTTATGCCGTTTTACAAACGGCGTAACTGCTCGGCGCTGCGCAGGCCCCGGGCACGACAATCTGACGTTCAACTTCACGGGCGCGACCAAAAGGTCAGCGCCCGCTTGTTTCACGTCACCTTACCGCACCCGGAGCCCGCTCGCTCGCATATGCTCAACCTGGACTGCGTTAACTGACCTGTCAATAAGGGACAGGTTTATTTTGGCAGGATTTATCTGGGGAAACGCAAATAGGGCCGTGACACCCATACGGCGTCGCGGCCCTTTTCCTTGGAGAAGGATCAATTGATTGAACGGGATGACCGTTCTAGTCTTCGAGTCCGCTATTGATGAGCTCCGCAATCTCAACGGGATCAGTGCTCGCACGTACTTTGTCACGGAAGCCGGCATCCATCAGCATCACGGCAGCCTTGGAGAGCAGACGCAGGTGCGTGGTTCCCGCTTCGCCCGCGGGAACATACAGCGCGAGCGCCACATCGACGGGTACGCCATCAAAGCTCGGCCACTCAACAGGCTCGGACAGCTTGAGCACGGCCACACCCGGCGTATGGATCGCGTCGCTCTTGGCATGCGGAACGGCAAAACCGGCGACAAGCCCGGTCTCGGCCTCGTTCTCGCGAGCAATAAAGGCAGCCTCTACGGCAGATGCGTCATCGGCAAAGCCGAGCTCGATGGCCTGCTCGGACAAATAATGCAGGGCGTCCTCGCGCGAGGCGGCGGTATACCCGATCGTCACTTGGTTGGCAGATACAAATCCCATGGAAACCTTCCTTACAACACAGACCTGACCGCAGCTTCGATGCCGTCGGCGTCCAAACCGTACTTGTGCAGCAAATCGACCGCAGGGCCGGACTCACCATACACATCGCGCACGCCGACGCGTCGCATCGGCACCGGATGCTGCTCCGCGAGCACCGAGGCCACGGCCTCGCCAAGACCACCGATAATCGAATGCTCCTCGGCGGTGACCACGCGACCAGTCTTCTTGGCGCTGGCAACCACCAGTCGCTCATCGAGCGGCTTGATCGTGTGCATGTTGATGACCTCGGCATCGATGCCATCGGCAGCGAGCGCCTCGGCAGCCTCAAGCGCCTCGGCGACCATGAGGCCGCATGCGACGATAGTCACATCGGACCCCTCGCGCACGACCACGCCGCGACCAATCTTGAACTCATAGTCCTCGTGGTCGTTGATGACCGGTGTTGCCAGACGGCCGAAGCGCATATAGACTGGCCCCTCAAACTCATAGGCGGCGCGCACGCAAGCGCGAGCCTCGATGTCATCGGCGGGAACGATCACCGTCATACCCGGAATCGTGCGCATGAGTGCGATATCCTCGCAGCACTGGTGCGTGGCGCCGTCCTCGCCCACCGAAATGCCGGCATGGGTAGCGCCAATCTTGACGTTGAGATGCGGGTAGCCAATGGAATTGCGGACCTGCTCGTAGGCGCGACCGGCGGCAAACATCGCAAAGGTGCTCGCAAAAGCAACGCGGCCCGTGGTCGCGATGCCGGCGGCAAGTCCCATCAAGTTGCTCTCGGCGATGCCGGCATCGTAAAAGCGCTCAGGATGAGCAGCCTTAAACTTACCCGTCTGCGTAGCGGCTGCCAGGTCGGCATCGAGCACTACAAAGTCATCGTGCTCATTGCCCAGCTCGACGAGCGCCTCGCCGTAGCTTACACGCGTGGCGACTTTTTTGACCTCTGCCATTAGAGCTCCTCTCCTGCTGCCGCGAGCTCGGCCATGGCCTGCTCAAACTGCTCGTCATTGGGCGCCTTGCCATGCCAGCCAACCTGGTTCTCCATAAAGGAGACGCCTTTGCCCTTCACCGTCTCGGCGATGATAGCGACGGGCACGCCGGTCACCTCACGAGCCTCGGCGAAAGCCGCCTCAATCTGTGCCATGTCGTTGCCATCGGCTAGCTCTATCACATGCCACTTAAAGGCGCGGAACTTGTCAGCGAGCGGCATGGCCGAGTTGACCTCATCGATCGTGCCGTCAATCTGCAAGCCGTTGTGATCGACGACGGCAACAAGATTGTCGAGCGCATGGTTGCCGGCAAACATGGCCGCCTCCCACACCTGGCCCTCCTCGCACTCGCCATCGCCCAGCAACGTGTAAACACGGTAGCCGTCGCCCCAGTGCTTAGCGGCAAGCGCCATTCCAACTGCAGCAGAGATGCCCTGACCGAGCGATCCGGTGGACATATCGATGCCCGGGGTGTCGTTCATGTTGGGATGGCCCTGCAGTCGGCTGCCAATATGGCGGAGCGTCTCGAGCTCTTCGACGGGAAAATAGCCGCGATTTGCCAACACCGAATACAGGCCCGGCGCCGCGTGACCCTTGGAGAGCACAAAGCGATCGCGATCGGCCTTGTGAGGGTCGGCAGGATCGATATTCATTTCCTCAAAGTACAGATACGTCATGATGTCGGCAGCACCGAGCGATCCACCCGGATGTCCCGACTTGGCCGCGTGAACCGCAGTCACGACGCCCTTCCTGACCTCATTGGCGACCTTCGCCAGCTCCTGGTTGGTCATACGAATTCCTCTCTTGAGAACAACCCCGACACCGGATGACGCGATGCCGGGGCGATCCACTCGTTAAGCCTGAGCGACGACCTTCTGCCAGTCAGCCTCAAAAGAGGCGAGGCCCTGGTCGGTCAGCGGGTGATGCAGGCACTTCTTGAGAGCGGCCATGGGCACGGTCGCGATGTCGGCGCCAAGAAGAGCCGCCTGGGTCACGTGGTTGGGTGTGCGGACCGAAGCGGTGATGATCTCGACAGTGTCGTCGACGTTCTTGCCGGTCCAGTCATAGTTCTTGATGCAGGTCACGACATTGTCGAGCTGCGAGATGCCGTCCTCGGCGATGTCGTCAAAGCGGCCGACAAACGGGCTGATGTAGCGGGCACCGGCGTTGGCGGCCATCAGGGCCTGCGTCGGCGAGAAAACGAGCGTCATGTTGACACGCACGCCCGCATCGGCCAGCGCGCGGCAGGCGGCGAGGCCGGCCTCGCAGACGGGGAGCTTGACCACGATGTTGGGGGCGAGGGCGGCAAGGCGCTTGCCCTCCTCGATCATGCCCTCGGCCGTGGTGGCGGTAGACTCGGCGGACACGGGCAGGCCCTCGCAGAGCTCGGCGATCTTGAGCATATGGGGCTCAAAGTCGGCAAGCTTACCGCCGGTCTTGGCGTACAGGGACGGATTGGTGGTGACGCCGGCAAGGCAGCCCCAGCTCTTGGCCTCGGCGATCTCGTCAAGGTTGGCGGTATCGATAAAGAACTTCATGGTGCAAACTCCTTCGAAGGAATCCAAAACTCAAAAAATAGGACAAAGGGGATGTCCCTTTGTCCTATGTGCCGGGCCTGCAGCTGGGACATGCCCCAGGCCCGGCGTCGTGTAGGGAAAGCTACCTAGTCCTCGAGAGCCTTCTCGATGCGGCTCGTGACGCCCTTGAGGTTAAGACCGACGACGTACTGCTTGATCGGGCGCTTGATGTGCTCGATCACAAAGCGCTTGCCGTCGATGTCCTGAGCGGCGAGGTTGCGGTAGAGCTTCTCGACCTGCTCCTTGACCTCGGGATCGTTGAACGCGTAGTGGCCGGAGACATCCAGAATCTTCAGGCTGAGCTCGTCGTCGGCCAGAATGTCGTCAACCTGCAGGTTGACATCGTCGCCAGTCATCCACTTGCGCCAGCGCTCGGTCTTGATGGCCTTGACCAGCAGGGTGTGATACAGGTCGGAGGGGTCATCGCACAGACCGTTGTCGACCAGGATCTGCTCGGTAGCGCAGAGCTTGAGGTAAGCGCGGGTCTCCTCGGTGCCGTACTGAGGGGCGACATTGGAAGCGGTCACGTGAGCCGGGATGTGCTCGAGCAGCGTCACGTCATCCAGGTAGTCGGCGTTGTGCTCCTTCAGGCCCACGCCGTAGCGCTTAGCCATGTCGGCGAGCTCGCGGGCATTCTTGAAGTTGTAATGGCCGACCTGCTCGGTCCAACGGGTGAGCGTACCGGTCTGGCCGACGATAAAGGTGGGCATGGGGCAGCCGCGCTTCTCGAGCTCGGGCTGCAGCTGAGAAATGAACTCCTCGTACTTATCGGTAGAGGTCAAGCCGCCATTGGTCTCCTCGGTACCGACCTCATAGGCGACCTCGGGCAGGTTATGCTCGCGACGGTACTGCTCAAGGTAGTCGATAAGATCGATCGTGCGGCGAAGCACCACGTCGAGCGGAATAACCTTGCCGATCTGATAGGGGTCCTTGGTGGGGTCGACCATCAGCAGGTCAAAGCCCGCCTCCATGTCGGCGACGAAGGACTTGCGGGCGAGCTCCATGGCCTCGTCCTCGGGCAGGTGGGCGTTACGCTCCTCGTCGCGCTGCCACGGACCGCCGTGATCGCGGCACAGGTAGTACGGACCGGTGTAACCCACCTCGTCGGCAACCTTCTTGATGTCGGCGGCAAAGCGCGTCTGGTCCCAACCGTTGACGTAGCCGGCGCCCATCTCGTCCATATCGACCTGGTTGCGGCTGGCGATAAACATGGGCGGGAAATCCTCGTCCTTGGCAAGCTCGAACACGGCCTGAATCAGGTTGGGGCTCATGGGGCCAATGCCGACCATGGTTGCGTGATCGCCGCTATCCTGCAGCTTGAGCATGCCCTGAACGGCCTGACGGATGGTGAGGTTGGACATTTTGTTCTCCTTCTCCAGAGGATTTTTGACAAAAGTTCCCTGGGACCCAGATGTGGGCCCTATCAGTACGGATGGATTTTGTTGTGTAGGGGCGGTTGTGCGGAGTCAAATCCATCCCTCCGCACAACCGGAGTCCTTAAAGGTTTACTTGGCCTGCTTATCGAGCGTGGGCTTCATGGCAATCAGGATTGCAGCGGCGACCACAGCGCCAATCACGATGTCCAGGCAGAACAGCGCGACGTTGTTGGTGGCAAGGGCGACGATAAAGCCACCGTGCGGGACGTAGCAGTCGATGCCCTGGAAGGCGGCAAGTGCCGCACCCACGGCAGAGCCGATGCAAATGCCGGGCAGGGTGTGACCGAGGTCCTTGACCGCGAAGGGGATAGCGCCCTCGGTAATACCGATGCAGCCCATGAACAGTGCGGAGATACCCATCTGGCGATCGGCGTCATCGAACTTATTCTTGGCGATGAGCGCAGCGAGGCCACAGGCGATCGGGGGAATGGCGACGGCGACGCGGAACATACCGTTGGGGCCGTAGATGCCGGAGGCCATGATGGCCATAGTAAAGGTCGAAGCGGTCTTGTTGATGGGGCCGCCCATATCGAAGGCGGTCATAACACCAATGACCAGGCCCAGGACGACGGCGGAGCCACCCTGCAGGCTACCGAGCACGCTGGTGAGCCAATCCATCACGAAGCCAAGCGGCGTGGCCAGGATGTAGATGTAGGCCATGCCCAGGACGAGCGAGGTCAGAATCGGGATGATCAGGATCGGCATGATGGTCTGGATGGTGTTGTTGACCTTCCAGGTCTTCATCCAGCGGACAAAGTAACCGCAGATGACAGCCATGATCATGGCGCCCAAGAAGCCGGTCGAAACGCTGTTGCCGCTCGGGGTGACGACGGCGTTGTTGACCAAGTAGCCCAGGACAAAACCGGGGGCGAGCGCGGGCTTGCCGGCCATCGAGTAGGAGATGTATGCCGCAAGCACCGGGATCATCATGGAGATGCCGGCCATGCCGATGGTGTTAAGGCTCACCATCAGCGGGTTCGTAACCTCCATGCCGTTGGCGCCGGCGGTACCGGATGCCAGCGAGAAGGCGAGAAACACGCCGCCGATAACGACGATGGGGATAAAATAGGAAACGCCGGTATTGAATGCATTGAGCAGCGTCTTACCAGGATCGGCAAAGATGGACTGCTTGGACGCCGGTGTCGGGGCCTGCGGGGCAGCGGAGACGGCCTTCTTCTCTGCCTTGGCCTCGGCCTTGGGCGCGTCAACGGCGCCGCCCGTCGCCTTGATGATTTCAACGGCCTGGTCGATAATCTTTACCGGATCGGCGATCACATCCGAGGTACCGACCTTCAGGAACTTGCCCTCGGCCATCTTCTGCTCAAAACGGTCCTCGTTCTCGACACCCACGTCGACGGACTCGAGCACCAGGTCGGCGGAATCCACGTCTTCCTGCGTCAGCTCGTTCTCGATACCCAGACCACCCTGAGCCTCGACTTTGCACTCGATGCCACGGGCGGCGCATTCATCCTGAATCGCCTTCTGGGCCATATACGTGTGGGCGATACCCACGGTACAGGCGGCAACGCCTACGATCTTCATTGCTTCCCTCTTTTCATAGAGTTGCGTGCGCAAGACACCGTTTGCGGAGGCCTCCGGAGCATCCCCTGCCGTTTGGACTTGCTGTCTTTTCGACAAGACCAATATAGGTGCTCGTTTTTCTTAATGCCAGCTTATTTCGGTAAACGCGCAGGTCAGAGCGTTGGTTATGCGATTTAGTTATGCGTTTAACCAAAAATGAATCCTGCGATTTTACCCTCGATTTCAAAAGTCAAGAAGTATTTGATTTTCTCGGTAGACGGCAGATGCGCATGCCGGTCACAAATTTCGACCCCACCCGTATACCTCATTTGTTGCATACTCATATGAAAGGAAAGGGTCGCTCACCGAAGCGTATCCCTCACCAAGACTCAAAGTCATCATGTTGGAAAATGCTCATCTGTCGGAAGGAGTCGCTGTGGCAAAACAGCGCGTTACGATCGCAGACGTCGCTCGAGAGGCGGGAACCTCGACGGCAAGCGTCTCGTATTACCTCAACGACAAACGAGAAAAACTTAGCGAAAAGACGCAGAACAAAATCGCGCGCGTCATTAAGGAACTCGGATACGTTCCCAATGCCCAGGCGCAAACGCTCACCGGCAAACAAACCCACGTCATCGCCATCATCATTTTGGATAACACCAACAAATGGGCGGGGCTCGTTCTCAATGGCATGGAGCAGGTCATGCTCCCCGCGGGCTACCAGACGGTCGTTTGCACGAGCAACTTTAACCCCGAGACCGAGCTAATGTACGTCGACAAGATGCTCTCGCTGGGCGTCGATGGCTTTATCATCCAGCCCACGGCAAACTTCAAAGCCGTGCACGACCGCATTAGACGCGCCGGCAAGCCGGTCGTCTTTTTCGATGCGGCCATCTATAGCCCAGGTACCAGCTGGATCAAAACCAACCTTTACGACGGCGTGTACAACGCCACACAGGCACTCCTCGACGCCGGCTACGAAGATTTCTTTTCCATTGCCGCCAACATGACCGAGATGCGCACCCGCATGGAGCGTTTTCAGGGGTATGCCGAGGCACTGGCAGCGAACGGACAGCTCTACAAAGCGATTCCCATCGACCACAACAAGCCGTCAATCAACGAGCTTACCGAGTACTTTAAATTCAAGTTCAATCCCGCCAAGCGTACGCTCATCTTTGTCCAAAACCAATGGGCGCTCCCCCGCGTCTACAAGGCACTTCAGCCCATGGCCCATCTGCTTCCGCAGCAAATCGGCCTTTTGGGACTCAACTGCGAAGACTGGACCAACCTCACCACACCGACCGTCTCCACCATCATCGAGCCCGTCGACCAGGAAGGTCGCGAAGCAGCCGAGATGCTGCTCGCCCTACTTGACGGCAGCAGCGAACCCGGCGAGCAGCGCATTCTCGAGTGCAAGCTCAACTGGCTCGACTCCACCTCGATCTAGACCGCGGGACAAATTAATCAGTAGCGTCTATCCCAAATCTTGAGTATTTGTTCGATAGAACGACCTTCGGCGGCTCCTGCTAGACTGGTAGATTCCCAACCGTCCATCCAGGAGCCTCAATGTCGCGCAAGTCCACCTACAAGCAAGTACTTTCCATCGGCACCGCCGTGGTGCTGGGGTTTGCGCTGTTTACGGGATCGATCGACGGAGCGCCCAAGCTGTTGTCGCCGCAAAGCGATGAGCAGGCGGCGGCTCTGGCCGAAAAGCAAAACGAGAGTCCCAGCCGCACCGACGACGAGGCAGACCTGGTCGCTCGGCTCGAATCGGGAACGGCGAGCTCCGAGGACTCCGGCGATGGCTCCGATTCCGCCGCGACCGACACCGATGACGACGTTTCCGCGGGCAGTGCCGCCACCCCCATCGACGAGGTCGAAAACCCCGACCTCAACCGCGCCCGCGGTGTTTATCTCAGCAGCATTCCCGACTACGCCGGCAACCCCTACGTTGCCCTGCGCGCCGACAGCACGCACCCGCTAGGTACACCGTCATTCACGCTCGACGAGTATGAGCGTGCCACCGAAGAGGGCTGCTTTAAAAAATTCTCCAAACTCGACAGCCTGGGCCGCACTCGCAAGGCGCTCGCCTGCGTAGGCCCCGAGTCGCTCGGACAGGGAAAGCGCGGCGATATCTCGCGTATCCATCCTGCCGGTTGGCACCAGCAGCGCTACGACTTTATTCCAGGCCAGAGCCTCTACAACCGCTGCCACCTTATCGCCTGGTCGCTCTGCGGCGAGAACGCCAATCGCAAGAATCTCCTCACCGGCACGCGCTATCTCAACGAGACGGGCATGCTGCCGTTTGAAGAGCAGATCCTCGACTACATCCGCGACACGGGCAACCATGTGCTCTACCGCGTCACGCCCATGTACAACGAAGAGGAACTCGTCTGTCGTGGCGTGCGCCTTGAGGCGCAATCGGTCGAGGACCACGGTAAGACCCTCTGCTTCCACGCGTACTGCTACAACCTGCAGCCGCATGTGCAGATCGACTACGCCACCGGCCGCAACCAGGCATCCGGAGACTAGTGCCGACTGCGCTGCCCGTAGCCCAAAAAATGATCCGTTTTCCTCCGTCCCCCAGGGATCAAATAAGGCCGTCCCGGTTACCCAGGACGGCCTTTTCGTCAGCACCTACATTGCAGGCAACGCCACACGTTACTTGGCGCGGCCCTCCTCATAGCGCTCGACCAGCTTGGCTTGAACGTCATAAGGCACCTGCTCATAGCCTGCGGGCTTCATGGTAAAGTCGCCCGTGCCGCGCGTGATAGAGCGCAGGCGCGTCGAGTAATCCGTCAGCTCGGCGAGCGGCGCCTGGGCAATGACTACGGTGTCGCCGCGCTCATCGGTCTCCATACCCGTCACGCGACCGCGCGAGGCCGAGATGTCGCCCATCACGGCGCCGGCGTAGCTCTCGGGGATAGTCACCGTGATTTCCTCGATGGGCTCCAGCACCACCGGGTCGGCGTCGGCGCATGCCTTGCGCAGACCGATGCGAGCCGCCGCGCGGAACGCCATCTCGTTGGAGTCGACGCTGTGATACGAACCGTCGTACACAGCCACGCGAATGCCCGTGAGCGGATAGCCGGCAATAATACCGTCCTTCATGGTCTCCTGGACGCCCTTGTCCACGGCGGGAATCAGCGAGCGCGGGATGCGGCCGCCCACGACCTCGTCCACGAACTCATAGCCGTCGCTCGTGCCGTCGGGCCCAATGAGCGGCTCCACGCGCAGCCAGCAGTCGCCGTACTGACCGGCGCCGCCGGTCTGCTTCTTGTGGCGACCCTGGGCGCTCGCCGTGCGGCGGATGGTCTCGCGATACGGAATGCGGATCGGCACGCTCTTGGCCGCGACCTTGGTGCGATCCTCAAGACGATTGAGCAGGACCGAAACCTGCGCCTCGCCCACCGCCGAAATGATGGTCTGGCCGGTCTCCTCGTCGCGGTCGATGCTCATAGTCGGATCGGCCTTGCAGGCCTTCTCGATAAACGTGTAGAGCTTCTCTTCGTCGCCGCGGTTCTCGGCCTCGATAGCAATGCGGTACTGCGAGTTGGGGAACTTAAACGCCGCAGCCTCGACCTTGCCGGTAATCGAGAGCGTGTCACCCGTCTCTGCCGCCAGCTTGGGCGCCACGATGATGTCGCCGGCATAGGCGTGGCCGACCTCGGTCATGTCACGGCCGCACATCACATACAGGTGAGCCAGACGCTCACCCTTGCGTGTGCGCGCATTGATCAGCTCAAGGCCCGGCTCAAGCGTGCCCGTCAGCACCTTGATAAAGCTGATGCGACCCTGCTGCGGATCGGCCAGCGTCTTAAACACAAACGCCACCGGGCGGTCATCGTCACTCGAGATCTTGAGCGAATCACCGTCGATGAGTGGCATCTCACCGTAGTCCGTCGGCGCCGGGAAGTATGTGGCGATGTCGTCCATCAGCGAGTTGACGCCCTGCTCCTTAATGCAATCGCCCGCAAAGACCGGCACAAAGATGCGCTCGGCGATCGCCTTCGACAGCAGGCCTTCAAGCTCCTCCTGCGTCAGCGTCTCCTCGCCTTCCAGGTACTTCATCATCAGCTCATCGTCAGCCTCGGCCACCAGCTCGCACAGATGGTCATGGGCTTCCTCGGCCTGGGCACGATACTCCTCGGGAATCTCCGACTCAACGGCTTCGGTGCCGTTGCAATGGCGCGCCTTCATGCGCACCAGGTCGATGATGCCGTCAAAGTCCTCGCCCTCGCCCCAGGGAAGGGTCACGGCGCCCAGGCGCGTGCCAAAGCGCTCCTGCAGCAGGTCCATCGTGGTCGCAAAGCTGGCCTCGGAGCGCGACAGGCGGTTTACGAACACCGCACGCGCCAAGCGCAGGTCCTCGGCGGCATACCAGAGCTTAACCGTCGTAGGCTGCGGGCCGGCCTCGGCGTCGACCACAAACAGGGCCGTCTCGCAGACGCTCATCGCGGCAAAGGCGTCGCCGATAAAATCGGGGTAACACGGGGCATCGAGCACGTTGATACGAGCGCCCTTCCAGTCGATCGGCGCAATGGTCGTCGAGATGGAAAACGCACGCTTGACCTCTTCGGGGTCATAGTCGAGCGTGGGCTTGGTGCCGTCGTGGCCGCCCAGGCGGGCGGTCTTGCCGGAAAGGTGGAGCATGGCCTCGGCGAGTGAAGTCTTGCCCACCCCGCCTTGGCCTACGAGCACCACGTTCCTTACGTTACCGGTCTTGGGAGCACCCATGATGACCTCCTTGCAGGGCCGCGCGCAATGCGCGACGCCAACGGGGAGAGTTCGCGGTCGGTGCCGTCCCGGGAGCAGCATGGTCGGCAGCCGAGCCGACTCACCCTCCAAATGTCCTATGCCACCACCCTACCCTCACGGACGGCTGTCCATGCATACCTTTCGGCACACGTATGAATACAGGCGGCGAGAGGAAGAGACAAGCTTGTGGGGCAATTATTGAACCCCGTCGATGTAAACAAAAAGCCGCCACAGACCGTAAGACCTGTGGCGGCTTCGCCTCAATTAATAGTTGAGTAAATACCTGAGCCTATCCCTCGATACGGCTCAAGAACTCACGCGTGCGCTGCTCGCGCGGATGGTCGATAACCTGCTCGGCAGATCCCTCCTCGACAATGCAACCGCCATCCATAAAGACCACGTGGTCGGCAACATCGCGCGCAAATTGCATCGCGTGGGTCACGATTACCATCGTCATATTCTGCGCCGCCAGGTCCTTAATGACACGCAGCACCTCGGCCGTCAGCTCGGGATCGAGTGCCGAGGTCGGCTCGTCAAAGAATAAGATTTCCGGATCGAGCGCCAGGGCGCGGGCAATACTCACGCGCTGCTGCTGACCGCCCGAAAGCTCACACGGCACCTTGTTCTCGTTGCCCGTAAGCCCCATCTGCGCGATCAACTCACGCGCACGCGCCTCCGCCTGCTCGCGCGGGCGCTTAAGCACGCGGATCGGCGCGTCGATGATGTTTTTCATCACCGTATAGTGCGGGAACAGATTGTAGTTCTGGAACACCAGACCAAACCGCGAGCGCGCCTGTTTGGGCACGTCGCCTTTCGCATAGACCGCACCCGGCCCCGCGTCCGTCGCAACGACAAGGTCGCCAAACGAGAGAGAGCCTCCGTCGAGTGTCTCGAGCAGCGTGGCACACCGCAGCAGCGTAGACTTACCGCCGCCCGAAGGTCCGATAATCGCCACGACCTCACCGCGCTTGACTTCGAGTGAGATATCCTTGAGCACCTCATTGCCGCCAAACGCCTTACGCGCGCTTTCGATTTTCATCACTGAGTTAGTCATGATAATAGTCCAGCTTCTTTTCGGCGGCGCCCAGCAGCATCTCGACCACAAAGTTAAAGACCCAGTAAATCAGCGCCGCGATCGCAAACGGCACCATGCTCACCTGCGAGGCGACCAGCGCCTTGGCGGTCGAGAACATCTCACCCACGCCGATGGCAAACGCCAGCGACGTGTCCTTGACCAGTGTGATGATCTCGTTGCCCATCGCCGGCAAAATGCGCTTGGCGACCTGCGGCATCACGATATACAGAAACGTCTGCAGACGCGAGTAGCCCAGCACCTCGGCGGCCTCATATTGACCACGCGGAATGGACTGCAGGCCCGAGCGATAGATCTCGGCAAAGTAGCCGGCGTAGTTGATGATGAATGCCACGACGCACGCCGTCCATTTGGAATCGGGCGTGAGCGAGATGCCAAACACGTAGTACGGGGCAAAGTAGATCGCAAACATCTGCAGCATAAGCGGCGTGCCGCGCACCACCGAAATATAGATGCGCGCAATCCAACGCAGCGGCGCGACCTTGCTCATGCGCATAAACGCCACGGGGATTCCCAGCGGAATCGATCCGAGCAACGTCAGCACAAACAGCTGCAAACTGACCAAGAATCCCTGGCCAAGCATCTGCATCATGACCTGAATAGACAACCCAAGCTCTCTTTCACAGCAACAGAACAGCGAACCCAATGCTAAAGCGGGTTTTCCAGGTGCCCGAGTTTGCCGTGAAAGAGGAGCGCCGCGTACTAAATGTACGCAAGCGACGGTTTGAACGGCAAAATCGGGTGCCTGGGAAAGCCGCTATTTGAGCACCCAGTTGTCGAAGGAAAGACCATAGCTTGAATACTTATCGCAGAGGTCCTTGACCGTGCCGTCCTCGTAGAGCGCCTTGAGTGACTCGG
>CAUFRO010000021.1 GCA_959027945.1 uncultured Collinsella sp. | reverse complement strand
CGCGCGACCGAAAGGAGTCCCGTTGAGTGTATTGATCAGCAACGATGCCGAGCTCGATACGCTGCTCGACGCGCAGGAGGTAGAACACATCTGCGAGGTCGTGCTTGCCGCCGAAGGCGTTGAGCGTGAAGTCGAGATTTCCCTTTCGTATGTCGACGAGGACGAGATGCACGAGCTCAACCACGAGTGGCGCGGTATCGACCGCACCACCGATGTCCTCTCGTTTGAATGCGACTCGGCCTTTGACGAGGATATTCCCGCCGACGAGACGCTTGAGCTTGGCGATATCATCCTGGCCCCGCAAGTCATTGCCCGTCAGGCCCCCGGCTTTGGCAATGCCCCTGCCGACGAGTGCCGCCTGATGCTCGTGCATGGCATGCTGCACCTGCTGGGGTATGACCATATCGAGGACGACGAGGCCGAGGTCATGGAGGCCCGCGAGGACGCCATCCTGCGCGATCTGGCGCTCGAGCGCGGCGAGGACCCCAAGCTGGTCCACGTCGGCCCCATCACCAACCACGCCCACGACTAGGAGCCGTCTATGATTCCCGGATCGAACAAGGACCATCCGTCCTTCTTAAAGTCGTTCTCCTACGCCATGGAGGGCTTCGTCACCGCCGTCAAGACCGAGCGCAATATTAAGGTCATGCTCGTTGCGGGCGTGTGCACCGTCATTGCCGGCTGCATCGTGGGGCTCGACATTGCCGAGTGGGCCACGATTATCATCTGTTGTGGCCTGGTGATTCACGGCGAGCTGTGCAACACCGCTATGGAGGCGATTGTCGATCTGGCGACCCAGGAGCTCCATCCGCTGGCAAAGCGCGCGAAGGATATCGCCGCCGCCTCCGTATACGTTCTTTCCATCACCGCCGCGATTGTGGGCTTACTGGTATTTGCCCACGCGCTCGGCTTTATCTAGAAAGGGATTTTCATGTCCGACACTATGCAGCCTATCGATGAAATTTTGGACGACGAGGTCCTGGATGCGGCGGATGCCGAAGCGGCCGAAGCATACGAGGAAGTCGAGGAATTCGATCCGTTTGAGGGCATGAGCGACGAGGAGCTCGACGCCCTGTGCGACGAGGACGATAGCCTCGCGGGCTTTGGCGACGTTGAACCCGGTTTTCGCAGCGGCTTCGTAGCCCTGGTCGGACGCCCCAACGCCGGCAAGTCCACGCTGCTCAACGCCTGCTATGGCAAAAAGGTCGCCATCACCTCGCCGGTGGCACAGACGACCCGCCGTCGCATGCGCGCCGTCGTCAACCGTCCCGGCTACCAGCTGGTCTTTGTCGATACCCCGGGTATTCATAAGCCCAAGGACGGCCTGGGGTCCGAGCTCAACAAGAGCGCACTGTTCGAGTTGAACGATGTCGACGTCGTCGCGTTTTTGATTGATGCCACCAAGCCCATCGGCAGGGGAGACGCCTGGGTTGCCGAGCGTGTCAGATGTGCTCGTTGCAAGAAGGTCCTGGTGCTCACCAAGGCCGATGAGGCCGACCCCGCACAGGTCATGGAGCAGCTTAAGGCTGCCCACGAGCTTATGGAATATGACGACGAGATTGTGACGTCGTCGGTTAAGAACTTCAACGTCGATGCCTTTATAGAGACCGTTGCGCACTTTTTGCCTGAGGGTCCGCGTTGGTTCCCCGAGGACATGGGTACTGACGCTTCCGATGAGACGCTCGTTGCCGAGTTTGTGCGCGAGAAGGTCTTGCGCCGCACCCGTGATGAGATTCCGCACTCCGTTGGCGTGATCTGCGATGCGCTCGAGCAGACCAAGAAGGTGCTGCGCGTGCACGCCACCATTTACGTCGAGCGCGAGGGCCAAAAGGGCATCATCATCGGCAAGGGCGGCGAGATGATCAAGCATATCGGTATCGACGCCCGACGCGATCTTGAACGCATTTTTGGCACGCAGGTCTTTTTGGAGCTGGACGTGAAGGTCAAGGCCGGCTGGCGTGACGACGAGGCCCAGATTCGCCGCTTTGGCTACAACGCCGAGGACTAAGGACGCGCGGCGCGCATGGCAGGCTCCCGGACATATCGCACCAAGGTGCTCGTCCTCGACAAGACGAAGCTCAAAGAGACCGACCTGATCTTGACGATGCTTGACGAGCGGGGGCGGCAGGTTCGTGCCGTGGCAAAGGGCGCCCGCAAACCCGGCGGACGCCTGGCTGCGCGCTGCGAGCTGTTCTGTACGGTCGATATGCTGCTCGCACATGGACGGTCACTCGACGTGGTTTCCCAGGCCGAGCTTATGGAGGCGCCGCTCGGCGCTGCGCCCGATTACGAGACGACCTGCGCCGCAAGCGCGATCGCCGAGGTTGCGCGCGTGTGCTCGTTCGAGGACGCCGAGGACCCGTTTACCTTTGCCATCACGCAGCGAGCGCTTGCCCTGGTGGGCAGCGGGCTTGACACGGCGCATATGGACCTACTTGTGGCGGCATATGTCTTTAAGCTGCTGTCGCACGTTGGCTATCGACCCGATTTTTCGGCCTGCGTGCTGTGCGGAGACCCCATGCTGTCGTATTTTTCACCCCAGGCGGGCGGTCTCATGTGCGGGTCGTGCGCGTCGAGCGTTCCAGGTGCCGAACTGGTGTCGACCGGTGAGACCGCATGGCTGCGCGCCCTCATGTCCATGACCTTCGATGCGCTCATGGCCGAGCGAATCGACCCGCATACGGCGGCATTCCTGCTCGGGCTTTCGCATGTGTGGGCTGCGACGCACACCGATCAACGCCTCCGTGCGATGGAATTCATGTTGGGTCGGTGATGATGCGCAGGCGCGGGCTGCTTGTGGTAACATACCGACCTGTTGGTACCTCGACCTTGGCTGCTCGCTCCACCGGCGGCTTCCCAGTCCGAGGCGAATCGAGTCGCCCGATGGCGACGTAAAACGAAAGGTGAAACAATGACTGTTTCCAAAGAGCGCAAGGCGGAGCTGACTGCCCAGTTCGGTAACACCCCGGTCGACACCGGCAACCCCAAGGTTCAGGTCGCCATCCTGTCTGAGCGCATCAAGGAGCTGACCGAGCACATGAAGTCCCACCAGAAGGACTTCCACACCCGTCGTGGCCTGCTCATGCTCGTCGGCCGTCGTCGTCGTCTTCTCTCCTACATCAAGAAGAACGACATCGTCGAGTACCGTGAGCTCATCAAGGCTCTGGGCATCCGCGACAACATCCAGTAGGATTTGTACATGCTAAGAGCGTCCTGCGCAGCGGGGCGCTCTTTTTGTGTAAGGGCGCGAACAATCACGCTCTGAAGCGTGGCGGGGGCAGGGGGCCCGCGTCACATGAGAAGCCCGCAGACAAGGGGTCTGCGGGGTTAAGGAGAACAATGACACTCGTATCCAAGACCTTTGAGCTGTACGGCAAGACCTACACCTTTGAGTCGGGCGAGCTTGCCAAGCAGGCCACCGGCGCCTGCCTGGTCAAGCAGGGCGACACCACGATGCTCGACACCGTGGTCGTCTCCAAGGAGCGCAAGAACTACGACTTCTTCCCGCTGACCGTCGACTTCAACGAGAAGATGTACGCAGCCGGCCGCATCCCGGGTGGCTACCTCAAGCGTGAGGGCCGTCCCAGCGAGAAGGCCACGCTCACGGCCCGCATGATCGATCGCCCGATTCGCCCGAGCTTCCCGGATGGCTTCCGCAACGAGGTGCACATCGTCGCCACCTCGCTCGTCGCCGACCAGGTCAACCCCTTCGATGTCATCAACGTCATGGGTGCATCCCTGGCCATGACGCTTGGCGGCGTGCCCTTCGAGGGCCCGCTTGCCTGCGTGCGCATCGGCCGTAACGTGGAGACAGGCGAGTTTATCGTCAACCCCACCTACGAGGAGCGCGAGAACTCGGATCTGGACCTGGAGCTGGGCGGATCCGCCGACTTCATCTCGATGGTCGAGGCCGGCGCCGAGGAGATCTCCGAGGACGACATGCTCGCCGCCATGAAGTTTGGCCAGGAGGCCCTTGCCGCTTTCTGCCAGGCTCAGGACGAGTTCGTCGCCGAGTGGGAGCAGGTCAACGGCCCCATCGTCAAGAAGGAGTACCCGCTCGACCAGCCCGTCGAGGAGGTCCAGGAGCGCATCTTCGCCCACTACGACGAGATGGCAGCCGCCCTTCGTGACGCCGACAAGCTCTCCCGTATCGGTAAGGTCGAGGCTCTGAAGGAGTCCATCCGCGCCGAGTTCACCGAGGAGGAGCAGGCCGCTTGGGAGCGCGAGATCCCCGTGGCGCTCAAGAAGCTCGAGAAGAAGGCCATGCGCACCATGGTCGTCGAGACCGGTGAGCGTGTCGACGGCCGTGCCGCCGATGAGATCCGCCCCATCATGGTGAAGGACAACTACCTGCCGCTCGTTCACGGCTCCGGCCTGTTCCAGCGTGGCCAGACCCAGGTGCTCTCGGTTCTTTCGCTCGGCATGCTCAACGAGGGCCAGCGTCTGGATACCATCGAGCCTACCGAGGGCAAGCGCTACATGCATCACTACAACTTCCCGCCGTTCTGCACCGGCGAGACTGGCCGCATGGGCAGCCCCAAGCGCCGCGAGATCGGCCACGGCAACCTTGCTGAGCGCGCTCTGCTTCCGGTGCTCCCCGACGAGAACGAGTTCCCCTACGCCATCCGCGTCGTCTCCGAGGTCATGGAGTCCAACGGCTCCTCTTCGATGGCTTCGACCTGCGGCTCCACGCTCGCCCTTATGGACGGCGGCGTGCCCATTAAGCGCCCGGTCTCCGGTATCGCCATGGGCCTGATCCAGGAGGAGGGCAAGACCGTGGTCCTGTCCGACATCCAGGGTCTCGAGGACTTCCTGGGCGACATGGACTTTAAGGTCACCGGCACCACCGAGGGCATCACCGCCCTGCAGATGGACAACAAGGCTACCGGCCTCACCTTCGACATCCTGGCCCGCGCCCTGCAGCAGGCCAAGGAGGGTCGCGCTTTCATCCTGCAGAAGATGCTCGATGTGATCCCCGAGCCGCGCCACACCACGCGCAGCACCGCCCCGCGCATCGTCTCCATCCAGGTTCCGACCGACAAGATCCGCGACGTCATCGGTTCCGGCGGTAAGGTCATCCGCGGTATCCAGGACGAGACCGGCGCCTCGGTCGACATCCAGGAGGACGGCACCGTCTTTGTCGGCGGCACCGGCGAGTCTGTCGACCAGGCCGTCGAGCGTATCAAGCTCATTATCAAGGTTCCCGAGCCGGGCGAGGAGTACACCGGTCGCGTGGTCTCCATCCAGCCCTTCGGCGCCTTCGTCAACCTGCTGCCCGGTAAGGACGGCCTGCTGCACATCTCCCGCGTCGCCAAGGGCCGCGTGGAGAAGGTCGAGGACGTCCTCAACGTGGGCGACGAGGTCAAGGTCGTCGTCATCGAGGTCGACGATCGTGGCAAGATTTCGCTCGATCGTCTGGACAAGCCCGAGGCCCCGGCTCGTGCCGAGGGTGCCTCTGAGGGCGACGGCGAGCACTTCCAGCGCCGTGAGCGTCCGCGTCGCGAGCGCTCCGAGCGCAGCGACCGTCCGCGCCGTCCCGGTGACAACGGAGGCCGCAAGCCCCGCCGTCACCACGACGCCGAGTAACAGCTAAACATAAGCAGATCAACAAGGGCGACTCCGTACAGGGGTCGCCCTTTTGCTTGCGCCCGGGAGGGCCGCATATGAAGTTTCCTGCTCTACAGTCCTGCGCAAGACGGAAAGCACATTAAGTGCTTTCCTTTGCGTGCGGAACTCGCGATAAACTTCATATGCGGCCCTCCCGGGCGCAAGCAAAAGGGCTGGTTAGTGCCGCTCGCTATTTAGTTAGACAGTCTATTCAGTAGTCAGATTTCAGATCAGTAGATAGACACAGCAGTATTGCCCCTGATAAAACCTACCAAAATAAACCTATCTCATATTGGCAGGTCAGGGCTCAGCGGCCCCGGCACGGGCTAAGTTTATCGCGAGTTCCGCACGAACAGGAGGCCACTTAATGTGGCCTCCGTCGTGAGCAGGACTGTAGAGCAGGAAACTTAGCCCGTGCCGGGGCCGCTGAGCCCTGACCGGCGGGATACACAGGTTCAGATGGGGCTTTGATGCATGGGTGGTCTGTTGTTGCGCAAATGGGTATCATACTGTGGTTATTGCATCGACTCTGTGATGCATGTTTGTACGTTCCCGACGGTCGGTTTGCCAGAAGCGCCCCGTTGGTTGTTCCAGACCCGTTTCGAAGAAAGGAAACCACACTAACCTATGGCAGCTAAAAAATCATCTCCCTTGAAGATCATTCCGCTCGGAGGCCTTGACGGCATCGGTAAGAACATGACGGTCTTCGAGTGCGGCGACGACATGGTGCTCGTCGACGCCGGTCTCATGTTCCCGGATGACTCCCAGCCCGGTATCGACCTGGTTCTTCCCGACTACACCTATGTTCTGGAGAACGAGGAGAAGCTCCGCGGTATCGTCGTCACCCACGGCCACGAGGACCACACCGGTTCGCTTCCGTACCTGCTGCAGGACCTCAACAACAAGGTGCCCATCTTTTCGAGCAAGCTGACGCTTGGCTTTATCGAGGGCAAGCTTTCTGAGTTCCGCATCCGCGCGCCCAAGTTCCGCGAGGTCAAGGGCGGCAGCCATGTCAACCTCGGCGGCATCTCGCTCGACTTCTTCTCGATGACGCACTCCATCCCCGGCGCTCTGGGCGTGTTTATCCGCACCAATCAGGGCACCGTTATGCACACCGGCGACTTTAAGCTCGACCAGACGCCCATCGATGGTGTCACGCCTGACTATGCCGCTATCAGCCGCTTTGCCAAGCAGGGCATCGACCTGCTGCTGTCCGACTCCACCAATGCCACGGTTCCCGGCTTTACCAAGTCCGAGGCCGAGGTTGGACCCAACCTGCTGCACGCCATCAAGAACGCCCCGGGTCGCGTGTTCGTCGCGTCGTTCTCGAGCCATATCCATCGTTTGCAGCAGATCTGCGATGCCGCCCGCAAGTGCGGCCGTAAGGTCGTTGTGACCGGTCGCTCCATGCTCACGAACACCCGCGTGGCGCGTGAGCTGGGCTACCTCAACATCGACGATGCCGATATCATCGATGCCTTCGATATCGATAACCTGCCCGACGACAAGATCGTCGTCATGTGCACCGGTTCGCAGGGCGAGCCGCTGTCGGCCCTGTCCCGCATGGCCAACGGAGAGCACAAGACGCTCTCCATCCACGAGGGCGATACCGTTATCCTCTCGGCAACTCCTGTTCCCGGCAATGAGAAAGCCGTCCAGCAGGTCGTCAACAGCCTGGCCAAGCTCGGTTGCGACGTGTGGGATAAGAACCGCGCTCTCGTTCACGTCTCCGGTCACGGTAGCCAGGAGGAACTCAAGCTCCTGATGGCCATGGCCAAGCCCACGTACTTTATGCCGGTTCACGGTGAGGCCGTGCATCTGCGCGCCCATGCCCAGCTGGCCCGCAAGATGGGCATCAAGGATGATCACATCTTTATCCTCGATAACGGCGACACGCTCGAGATGCGCGGCGGTATCGTCAAGCGCGGTACGCCCGTCGAGTCCGGCGTCGTCTACGTCGACGGCCTGCGTATCGGCGATACCGACCCCATCGTCTTGCGCGATCGCCAGAAGCTCGCCAACGACGGTATGGTTACCGCTGTTGCCATCGTCTCGCTCAAGCACAAGAAGATCGAGGCCATCGAGTTCTCGGGCCGCGGCGTCTCGTTTGCCATCGACGACCAGTTCTCCGAGGATGCCTCCGCGTCTATTATGAAGACGATCGAGAAGGGTAAGTTTAGCTTTACCAGCAGCGGTTCCGATGCCATTCGCAAGGCCGTGCGCGACTCGCTCTCCAACTTTATCTGGAGCCGTACGCGCACTCGTCCGATGATCATCCCGGTCGTCATGGAGGTTTAGTTTGGCGCGCGGATCTGCACAAAACGCCAAAGGCAATAAGGCCAACAACCAACCGGCATCTGCTAAGGGTGCCGGTTCCCATCTGCGTGCCAATAAGGGTCACGAGTCCGAGTTCGATGATTTCGAGCCCTTGGTCGAGCCCTCGGCCAACCGCGATATCGCCGGCGTGGTCATTGCCGTCTTGGCGATTGCGTCCTTTATTGCCGTGATTTCGCCGGCGACTGCGCCCGTTACGGCTGCGGTTGCCGGTTTCTACCACTTGGGCTTTGGTCTGGGCGCCTACGTGCTGCCGATCGTCATTTTGCTGTTTGCCGCCACGCTCTTTTTAGGCGAGGACTCGCCGCTCAACGCGCGCTCTGTTGCGGGCGGCGCCGTGGTCTTTATCGCCGTCGTCTCCATTCTTTCGCTGATGGTGCCGGGTACGAGTGTCTCGTGTGACCTTATGTTCACGCCGCAAAATTTGTCCGCCTCGGGTGGCTACATTGGTGCGTTTATTGCGAGTGCGCTGCAGAATGCCCTGGGTAAGCCTATCGCGATGGTAGTCCTGTTGGGCCTTGTCGTCGTGGGCTTGGTCATCATCGGCTTTTCGGTGGGTGGCGTTTTGCGCTCTGCTCGCGACCGTGCGGCCGATTTTGCCGAGCGCCGTCGTGCCGATGTCAACGCCAGCCCGTGGGGTGACGACGAAGCCCTGTCGGTGCCCGGCGTTGCCCGTCCGCACCTGAGCATTCTTCGTCAAAAGGGCTCCGATGCTGCCGTGACCACGGTCATGGGCAACGATGTGGACCCGGTTTTGGACGATGACGACGAGGACGAGGATCCGTTTGTCGACGTGTCCGAGTCGGTTGAGGTTGAGCGCGCTAAGACGACGCTGCTGCCGCGCCGCCATGCCAAGAAGGGCAAGGCTGCGCCTAAGCTCAATACAAGCGAGCCCGACCCGTCTTGGTCCGATAGCGAGATTGAGCTCACCGAGGGCGATGACGAGGATGACGAGGCTCCGATTGAGACCGCAAAGACAACTTTGCTGCCGCGCCGCCATGCAAAGCGCGACCAGGTAACCGGTCAGCTTTCGATGGAAGACGACCCCGATAAGATCGACGAGTCCGAGCCGCCGTTTGCCGTGAATCCTGTTTCGGCAGCACCTCAGATCCCCGACTTCTTGAAGCATCCCAAGGTTGCCGATGCGCCTGCCTCGAGTGCTGTCGAATCGGCTGCGGCTAGCGATGGGGGAGCGGACGGCGGCGCCGCAGATAACGAGGGCGAAGAAGAGGACGGCCTCAAGCTTCCGCCGCTCGAGATCCTGCACGCCAACCCGCAGTCGGCGTCCTCCGCGTCATCTGACAAGGAGCTGGAACAGACTGCCGAGTCACTGCAATCCACCTTGCTTGAGTTTGGCCGCAGTGCCCGCGTGGTCGGCTGGATCGCCGGCCCCACGGTGACGACCTTTAAGCTGCAACCTGGCGAGGGCGAGCGCGTGAGCAAGATTTCGAGCCTCGAGGACGATATCGCGCTTTCGCTCGCTGCTCAGTCGGTGCGCATCTTTGCCCCGATCCCCGGTACCTCGCTTGTGGGTATCGAGATCCCCAATCGCAAGCGCCAGAACGTCAACCTGGGCGACGTGCTTCCCTATGTGAAGGGCGGTCCGCTCGAGCTGGCCATCGGTCGCGATGCCGAGGGCACGCCGGTCGTCGCCGACCTTGCCAAGATGCCCCACCTGCTGATCGCCGGCACGACCGGTTCTGGTAAGTCGGTGATGATCAACTCCATCATCACGACCCTGCTCATGCGCGCGCTTCCCAAGGACGTTCGCCTGATCATGGTCGACCCCAAGCGCGTCGAGCTTGCGGGCTATAACGGTTTGCCGCATCTCTATGTGCCCGTGGTGACCGAGCCCAAGCAGGCCGCGAGCGCTCTGCAATGGGCCGTGTCCGAGATGGAGCGTCGCCTGAAGGTCTTCGAGCGTCTTAACGTGCGTAAGATCTCGACCTACAACGAAAAGCAGGCTGCCGGCGAGTTTGAGCATTACGACAACCCGCCGCAAAAGATGCCCTACCTGGTCATCATCATTGACGAGCTCTCGGACCTGATGATGGTCGCCGGTAAGGATGTCGAGGCCTCGATCGTGCGTATTGCACAGCTGGGCCGTGCCGCCGGCATTCATCTTATCGTGGCCACGCAGCGCCCCAGCTCCAACGTGGTGACGGGCCTCATCAAGGCCAATATCACCAACCGCATCGCCTTTAACGTCGCCACGGGCATCGACTCGCGCGTCATCATCGACCAGATGGGTGCCGAAAAGCTCACCGGTTTGGGCGACATGCTGTTCTCCAAGGTCGACTGGGGCAAGCCCCGCCGTATCCAGGGCTGCTTTGTCTCGGATGACGAAATCAACGAGATTGTCGAGTTCGTCAAGTCGCAAAGCGAGCCCGACTACCACGAGGAGATTCTGTCGGCCGTGGCTCCTGCCTCGATGTCCATGGCGGGTGGTGGCGGTATAGTCCGCACCGGAGTCGCCGAGCCGCAAGACGATGACCCGCTCATCTGGGAAGCCGCCCATATTGTGGTGGAATCGCAGCTTGGCTCCACATCTGGCCTGCAACGTCGTCTGAAGGTTGGCTATGCGCGTGCCGGGCGTATTATGGACATGCTGGAAGAAAAGGGTGTCGTCGGTCCGCCCGACGGTTCAAAGCCGCGCGAGGTCCTGCTGGACGAGGAGGGTCTTGCCGCGCTGGAATCTGTCGACGCCGAGATGGCACGTGAAGATCGTGAGTTTGGAGGATTCTGATGGCTGCACGCTTTGGTGACATGCTGCTCGAGCAGCGTCGCCGAATGGGTCTTTCCATTCAGCAGGTCGCCAACACCATCAAAATCAGGCCGCAGATCATCGAGTTTTTCGAAACCGGTAACTTTGCTTCGATGCCGCCGCGCGGCTATGCGCAGGGCATGATTTCGAGCTATGCTCGCTTTTTGGGCCTCAATCCGCGCGAGGTCGTCAATGCCTACTTTGACGACCTGATGGCATACGAACGCGAGACGTCGCAGCAGGGCGGTCGTTTTCAGGACGCCGCCGGCTACGTTAATTCGCGTTCCTCGGTCGATAACGGGCGCTTTCTGATGGTTCAGGGCGGTCGTTCGACCCGCTATGGACAGCGTCCTCAGCAGGCCGGTTATATTACCGAGACGGGTTCGGGCGAGGAGATTCGCTCACAGCGTGACCGGTTCCGCAGTACGCCGATGCCCGAGGACCGTGCACTTCCCGCTGCTCGCGGCGTGGCGCGTGACCCTCGTGCCGGCTACGGCGACGGCGGCTATTCCGATCGCGGTTACCGTGGTGTCTCCACCGGACGCTCTCGCGGTGGCTATGCGGATGCCGATGCCACGCAGGTGACGCCGCGTCTTCGCTCTCAATCACAGCCGTATGGCCAGCGCTCTTCGGCTTCGCGTTCGGGCCAGCGTGGCTATCAAGGCCGCGGTGAGCTTGCGCCCCGCTCGGGTCAGCGCAGCCTTCAGGGCCAGGGCGGCTATCGCGGCCGTTCCGATAGCAATCGCGGTCGTATGCCTCAGGGAGGCGGCCGCAGCAGTTCCGGTCGTGGACGCGGCGGATCACGTACTCCTCAAAACAACGGGCTCGATCCGCGTATCGTCTACGCCGGCATCGGTGCCGTTGTGCTGCTGTTGATTGTGCTCATCGTGGTGCTTCTGCGTGGCTGCGCATCTTCGGCGCCCGAGAACACGCCCGAGACGCCCACTGCTACCAAGATGACGACCAAGAAGTCTTCTAAGAAGACCGAAACGGTCGACGAGGACGATGACACCGATGAGGCGACGGATGAGTCGACTGATTCGGACGCTACCAAGACGACGGCCAAGAAGGAAGAGAACGAGGTCACGAAGGTCAAAGTCTCCGTTGCCAAGGGAAAGACCGCGTGGATTGAGGTCAAGGTTGACGGCAAGTCGGTCTATGGCGCCCAGGCGACTGGCCCCTTTGAGCAGGAGTACACGCCCGAGTCTTCGATCGAGATCACCACGTCCAAGCCTTCCGATGTCACCGTTACCAAGAACGGTGAAAAGGTTCGTTACGATACCAAGACCTCGGGCGTGGCGCGTGTGACGATCACCGTTCCCAAGAAGGAGACGTCTGATTCCGAGAATGGTGAAAGTTCTGATGGTACCGACACCACCGATGGTACCGATACCACCGACGGTACCGATGCCCAGTCCACGGATGGCGCCGATACCGCAACTGACGGTCAGACACCCACCGATTCTACCGACAATTCGTACGATAGCTACTAGGCC
Source organism: uncultured Collinsella sp. (assembly GCA_959027945.1). GTDB lineage: Bacteria > Actinomycetota > Coriobacteriia > Coriobacteriales > Coriobacteriaceae > Collinsella. Next base: position 23,796 of record CAUFRO010000021.1, on the reverse strand, counting down.
GCTCGTACGCGAAAGGAAACATCATGGCTAAAGATTCCAGCTTCGACGTCGTGTCCGAGGTCAACATGCAAGAGGTCGACAACGCCTTCCAGCAGACCACGCGCGAGATTTCCCAGCGCTATGACCTTAAGGATTCCGGCGCCACGATCGAGCTTTCGAAGGGCGACAAGCTCTTTACGATCAACGCCCCGGCCGACTTTGTCTCCAAACAGATTGTCGACGTGCTGAGCTCCAAGCTCATCAAGCGCGGCATCGACCTCAAGGCTGTCTCGTGGGATGCTCCGCAGGCGGCATCGGGCGGCACCGTGCGCGTGCTCGGCCATATCGTCGAGGGTATCGACCAGGCGACCGCCAAGAAGATCAACAAGGACATCAAGGATCAAAAGCTCAAGGTCAAGGTGACCATCGAGGCCGACAAGCTGCGTGTTTCCTCTGCTTCGAAGGACGCGTTGCAGACCGTGATCCAGTTCCTGCGCGACCAGGACTACGGCCAGCCGCTGCAGTTCACCAACTACCGCTAATATCAATCGAAAGGACTGCTCTCCAACATGGATACACCGTTGGGCTCCGTGCTCTACATCACCCTCGGGTGCGCTAAGAACGAGGTTGACACCGACCGCATGCGTTCTCTTTTGACCGCCGCGGGCTACGAGGAGGCATTCGACCCGCAGGATGCCGATATCGCCATCGTCAATACTTGCTCGTTCCTCGCCTCCGCAACGTCCGAGAGCATCGAGACCACGCTCGAGCTCGCCAACGAGGTTCAGGACGGCGTTCGTTCTTGCCCCATCGTCATGTGCGGCTGCGTGCCGTCGCGCTATGGCGATGACCTACCTGACGAGCTGCCCGAGGTCGCTGCCTTTGTGAAGGCCGACGAGGAAGACGGCATCGTGGCGGACATCGATGGCGTGCTGGGTGTCGAGCGTGAGATTGCAGCCTATATCCCGCAGGTCAAACGTACCGTCGAGGGTGCTGTCGCCTACGTCAAGATTTCCGATGGCTGCAACCGCTTCTGCAGCTTCTGCATGATTCCCTACATCCGCGGCCGCTATCATTCGCGCAATGCCGAGAGCATCATCTCCGAGGTGCGCGACCTGGTTGCCGGCGGTGTGCGTGAGATCGTGCTGATCGGCCAGGACACGGGTATTTGGGGCATCGACTTTGCCGACGAGGACGTCGCCGATGGTTCGCCGCGCAATCTGGCGCAGCTGCTGCGTGCCGTCGCCGAGGCCGTGCGCCCGCACAACGTCTGGGTCCGCGTGCTCTATCTGCAGCCCGAGGGCATGACTGACGAACTCATCGAGACGATTCGCGATACGCCCGAGGTGCTGCCCTATATCGATATCCCCGTGCAGCACTGCGACGCGCGCATTCTCAAGGCCATGCGTCGCTCCGGTTCGCGCCAGGAGCTCGAGGATCTGTTCCGCGACCTTCGCGAGCGCATCCCCGGCATCGTGATTCGTTCCACGGCCATGGTCGGCTTCCCGACCGAGACCGACGACGAGTTCCGCGACCTTATCGACTTTATGGACACCGTCGGCTTTGACTATACGAGTGTCTTTGCCTACTCGCGTGAGGAAGGCAGCCTGGCCGCTAAGATGGAGGGTCAGGTCGACGAAGAGGTCAAGCTCGAGCGCGCCCAGGAGGCCATGGACCTGGCCGAGTCGCTCGGTTTTGCCGCCACCGCCGCACATGTGGGCGAGCGCGCCCAGGTAATCGTCGACGGTATCGAAAAGACCGAGGATGGCGCCGAGCTGATCGGCCATGCCTGGTTCCAGGCGCCCGATTCCGATGGCGCGGTGCATCTGGACGCCAGCGAGGCGTCCGTGGGCGATATTCTGACCGTCGAGTTTACCGATAGCTTCTGCTATGAGCTTATCGGTCATGTTGTGGAGTAGGAGAGCGTCGTGGCTAACGAGAGCAATAAGGAACTGACGAGTGTCTGGACGCCCGCCAACATCGTGACGTGCGTTCGCATCGTCTTTATCCCGGTGTTCATGATCGTGTCGGCGCTTTCTCACACGAGTGTTGCCGGTACGGATTGGAGCCATTTCGACGGCCCGCTCGCCGCCGCTGCCTTCATTCTGTATGTAATCCTGTCGTGTACCGATAAGGTCGACGGTTATCTGGCGCGTTCGCGCAATGAGATCACCGACTTCGGTAAATTCTTGGACCCCATCGCCGATAAGCTGCTCGTGTTCTCGGCCCTGCTGCTGTTCTTGGATTTTGGCGCGGTGACCGTGTGGTCGGTGTTCATTATCCTGTTTCGTGAGCTGCTGGTGAGCGCCCTTCGCATGGTCGCGAGTGCGGCCGGTGTGGTCGTTGCGGCCGATAAGCTCGGCAAGTACAAGACGGCAACCACGATGGTCTCCATCTGCGGTTACCTGTGCGTTTTTGCTATGGCCGGCTTGCACCTTGGCCCGTTGGCGCTGACGCTCGGCATCTACTCGGTGTCGCGCTTCCTGTATGCCGTTGCCGTTGTCTTGACCGTTATCTCGGGCGCCCAGTACTTCTGGAACTGCCGCAAGATCGTCTTTTCGGTCTAGGTCCTGGTGGGTATGACGGACTCTTTTGAGCAGATTTCCGCACATAACGAGGAGCTGGCGCGCGATATTGTCGAGCGTGCAAGTTTACGTGGCGTGACGGTTTCGACGGCTGAATCTCTGACAGCTGGCATGATCGCCTCGACGATCGCCGATATCCCTGGTGCCTCGGCGGTGCTGCGCGGTGGTGCGGTGACGTACTGCGATGAGATTAAGCATCGCGTGCTGGGTGTTGAGCAGGAGACGCTCGACCGCTACACCGCGGTGTCGCACCAAACTGCGCGCGAGATGGCGTCGGGTTCGCTGGAGTTGTACCAGAGCGATATTGCAGTGAGCGCAACGGGTTATGCCGGCCCCGGCGGTGGTACTGAGGACGATCCGGCGGGCACTTTCTATATTGGCTGGGCGCATCGTTCTGCCGATGGGGGCGTGCCGGTTGTGGACTCCATTCGTTGTCGCTATGAGGGCGATCGTTCGTGTGTTCGTGCCCATGCGGTCGCGGAGGCACTGGGTCGCATTGTCTGCGTGCTCGATTCTATGGAATAGACGTGTTTTAAGGGGCCTCCGGGCCCCTTAATTGTGGAGATAGGGACCTTAGGCTCATTTGGCGTTTGTGCTGGTTGTAGATGTAATTTTGCCTGCCTTGTTCATATTTGGTCCTTTGTGGTCAAGCATTTGGTCAGTGTTTGGTCGGCGTTTGGTTGGTTTTTGGAAAGACCGCCTGCATATGATTTATCTGAACGGTTGACCACGAACAGCCGTTCGTTTATTATCGATGCAGGTTGTTAAGAGGAGGGCTATTCATGGCCAAGAATTCAGGTCCCGTACGTACCGTTCATGCTCGCACGACGGGTAAAGAGCGCGATGAGATGATCGCCACCACCAAGGCCGAGATCGAGAAGAAATTCGGCCAGGGTTCCATCATGAGGTACGGCGACGGTGGCCCCGAGCTCGAGGTCGAGGCCATCCCTACGGGCGCTCTGGCACTCGATGCCGCTCTGGGTATCGGCGGTGTGCCGCGCGGCCGAATCGTCGAGATCTACGGTCCCGAGTCCTCCGGTAAGACGACGCTTTCGCTCGAGATCTTGGCCGAGGCCCAGGCAATGGGTGGCGTTGTGGCATTTATCGATGCCGAGCACGCGCTCGATCCCACGTATGCCGCGCGCATCGGTGTGGATATCGACGAGGTGCTCATTTCCCAGCCCGATACGGGTGAGCAGGCGCTCGAAATCGTTGACATGCTTGTGCGTTCTGGTGCCATCGATGCCATCGTCGTCGACTCCGTCGCCGCGCTGACCCCGCGTGCCGAGATCGAGGGAGAAATCGGCGACACTACGGTCGGTCTTCAGGCTCGCCTGATGAGCCAGGCGCTCCGCAAGCTCGCCGGCTCGCTGTCCAAGTCCAACACGACGTGCATCTTCATTAACCAGCTGCGTGAGAAGATCGGCGTCATGTTCGGCAACCCCGAGACTACGACGGGCGGCCGCGCCCTTAAGTTCTTCTCTTCGGTTCGTATCGACATTCGCCGCATCGACAGCATTAAGCTTAAGGACGAGGTTATCGGTAACCGCGTGCGCGCCAAGGTCGTTAAGAACAAAGTGGCGGCTCCGTTCCGTTCTGCTGAGTTCGACATCATGTACGGTACGGGCATCTCTAAGGAGGGCTCGATTCTGGACATGGCTGTCGAGTGCGGCATCTGCAAGAAGATGGGCTCCTGGTTTGCCTATGGCGAGGACAAGCTCGGCAACGGTCGCGAGGCCGCCAAGGCGTTCCTGCGCGAACACCCCGATTGTGCCGACGAGATTGAGCATAAGGTCCGCCTTGCCTGCGGACTTGAGTTTGATGACGATGCTCCGTCCGAGGTCGAGCTGACCGATCAGCCTGCGCCTGAGGAGTTTGACGAGCTTTACGCCATCGATGGTTCCGCCATGCTCGATGATGACGACGAGTAGCGGTTACGCTCATGTCGTATACGGTGACCGAGGCCACGGTCGTCTTTCCCGACAAGAAGGCGGCCTCCTCGTTCTCGAGCGGGTATGCGTCCAAAAAGCCTTGCGCACATATCGATTGTGAGCTTGAGGGCGGTTTTGAGCGGTCCATTTGGATTCCCGTGCGGGTCGCGCGGCTGTATGTCAAAAACCGCCCCGATCTTCCCTGTGATTGGGACGACTTTCGTGAGGCGGTGCAGCTCATCGAGCGTAAATGTGCGCTTACCATGGTGACCGAGATGTTATCGCGCCGCGACCATGCGACGGGTGAGGTCCGTGACAAGCTGGCTCGCTACGGCTTTCACCAGCCCGCGATCGATTTCGCCGTCGAGCGCGCCACCGAATATCACTTTTTAGACGAGAACCGCTTTTGCTCGTACTTTATCGAGGAGCGCAAGCGGCGCGGTTGGGGACAGCGCAAAATCGAGACCGAGCTCAAGCGCCGTCATGTCGTGCTCGATGACATTCCCGGTTATCCCGAGGATTATTTTGCCGTCGAAGACGATTTGGCGCGTGCGTCAGCCCTACTCGCCAAGCGGCGTGTTCCAGAGACGCGCGGATTCGAAAAACTGGTTCGGTTTTTGATGGGCAAGGGCTTCTCGTATCACATCGCCGCCGATGCCGTTAAGGCACGCCTCGATGCCGAACGCGAGGAATGTGCGGTTTAGGCGTATGCGTTTTGTGGCCCTGCCGTTCACCGCGTTTTAGCCGCCGTGCCGGGGCCATTTATTTGACAGTTGTTGTGGTTCAACGTACGATAAACACTGTCATTTGCTTTGTGATATGTGCTCATCTGTGATGAGTTTGTTTATATGTTTATCTGTATCCGACCCGCATAAGCTGCGCCCATATTACTCAAATGTCGCGAGCCGTTCGTAAGGACGGTTCGCTTTGTTGTGTAACGAATCCATAAAAAGGAGTGAGCATGCCTATCATCGCAGCGCTCGTTGGCATCGTTTTGGGTGCCATCGCCGCCATCGCCTACATGCGCACCGCCAAGCAGGGTAGTCTTCACGAGGCCGACGAAAAGATCAGGTCGGCACACGCACAGGCTGAGTCCCTGATCGGTGATGCTAAGCGTCAGGCCGAGACCCTCAAAAAAGAGGCTCTGCTCGAGGCTAAAGAGGAGATCATCAAGAACAAGCAGGCCGCCGAGGCCGAGGACAAGCAGCGTAAGAGCGAGATTCGTACGCTTGAGAACCGCGTGATGCAGCGCGAGGAGTCCCTTGATCGCCGAAACGACGCTCTCGACAAGCGTGAGCACCAGCTGTCCAGCCAGGCCGGTCAGGTCGAGAAGCGCTCCCGCGAGCTTGAGGAGCTCTGCACTAAGCAGACCTCCGAGCTCGAGCGTATTGCCGACCTTACCCGCGAGGACGCCCACAAGGAGCTCCTCGATAAGGTTCGCGGCGAGGTCACCCACGAGGCCGCCACGATCATTCGCGAGTCCGAGCAGCAGGTTCGCGCCGAGTGCCACAAGACCGCCCAGGAGATTCTGTCCCTGGCGATTCAGCGCTGCGCTGCCGACCACACCGCCGAGGTCACCGTTACCTCCGTGCACATTCCCTCTGATGACCTCAAGGGCCGTATCATCGGTCGCGAGGGTCGCAACATCCGGACCTTCGAGCAGGTTTCCGGTGTCAACCTCGTGATCGACGATACGCCCGAGACCGTCGTTCTTTCGAGCTTCGACCCGGTCCGTCGTGAGACCGCTCGTGTTGCCCTCGAGAACCTCATCGCCGACGGCCGCATTCACCCCGCTCGCATCGAGGAGATGTATCACAAGGCTGCCGACCTGGTTCAGCAGCGCGTGCGCGAGGCTGGCGAGCAGGCTGCCTTCGATACCGGCATTCACGACCTGCATCCCGAGATCGTCAAGACCCTTGGTGCCCTGCGCTACCGTACTTCGTTTGGTCAGAACGTGCTTCAGCACTCCCTCGAAGTCTCTGACCTGTGCGGCGTGATGGCTTCCGAGCTTGGCCTGGACGTTGTGACCGCCAAGCGCGCCGGCCTGCTGCACGACCTTGGCAAGGCAATCGACCACGACGTCGAGGGCCCGCATGCCGTCATCGGCGCCGAGCTTGCCCGCCGTTATGGTGAGAAGCCCGTTATCGTCCACGCTATCGAGGCTCACCATGCCGATGTCGACCCCAACACGGTGCTCGATGTCCTGGTACAGGCCGCCGATGCCGTCTCCGCCTCTCGCCCCGGTGCCCGTCGCGAGTCTGCCGAGAACTACATCAAGCGTCTTGAGAAGCTCGAGGAGATTGCCAACTCCCATGAAGGCGTCGAGCGTACCTATGCCATGCAGGCTGGTCGCGAGGTCCACGTCATGGTTCAGCCGGACAAGATTTCCGATGCTCAGTCCACGGTCTTGGCTCATGACATCGCCCATCAGATCGAGGAAGAGATGGAGTATCCCGGTCAGGTGCGCGTCGTCGTGATTCGCGAGAGCCGCGCTGTCGATATCGCTAAATAACATGAACGACGCGAACGAGCTCATCTCATTTATCGCGTCGATGTCGGGGGAGGGCAACCTTCGCGTCGAGGAGAACCTTGGCGAGGGGTATGTCCGTCTCCGCGTTTCGGAGGCTGAACGGCGCCAGGCAAAGCACGACATTCAGCATGTCGAGGATATTGTCATTGAAATGCTGCGCAACGCTCGTGATGCCGGCGCCGACAAGGTCTATCTCGCTACGACCAAGGAAGATGGCGTCCGTACGCTCGTCTTTCTGGATAACGGCTCGGGTGTGCCGCAGGATATGCAGGAGCGCATCTTCGATGCTCGCGTCACGTCTAAGCTCGAGAGCATGAAGATGGACCGTTGGGGCGTACATGGTCGAGGCATGGCATTGTTCTCGATTAAGCAGAACACCGACGAGGCACGTGTTGTCGCGTCGGATGTTGACCTTGGCTCGGTTTTTAAAGTGAGCGTCGCTACCGACCGCCTTGGCGAGCGCGCCGATCAGTCCAGCTGGCCTCAGGCCGTCAAGGATGAGGACGGACGTTATGTCTGTGCTCGCGGTCCGCATAATATTATTCGCGCTGCCTGTGATTTTGCGCTCGAGGAGTTGCGTGGTTGCGATGTCTATCTTGGTTCTCCGTCTGAGATTGCCGCGACCCTTTATGCTCAGGCGTCAAGTCGGCTCGATACGTCTCGTCTCCTGTTTATTGATGATGAGAGCGAGCTTCCGGTTGTCGATCGTTTAGGCCTTGCCTCTGATGCCGAGGACTTTATTCGTATTTGTTCGGGTTTGGGTCTTGAAATGTCCGAGCGCACGGCCCATCGCATTTTGGCAGGGCAGATTAAGCCCGTTCGCGGTGTGACTGCGCGTCTGCTGCGCGAGCGTGACTCATCCTCGCATGCGCCGGCTCCTGTCGATCTCGCGAAGGATCGTCGTGGGCTGCGTATTGCCAAGGATGACATGGCACAGTTTTCGCGTGCTGTGGAGCGCGACTTTAATGACCTTGCCGCCCGGTACTATCTCAATCTTTGCGGCGACCCAAAGATCCGTGTTTCGCGTGATCGTATCACCGTGACCTTCGATCTTGCCAAAGAGGAATAGTGCCTTTACCGAGTCCACTCGGTACGATAAAGTTATTGCAGTTAAAACGTACTTTTAAACGCAGGAGTTTCTTCATGGATTGCCTGAAGGTATCAAGCAAATCATCGCCCGCGTCCGTTGCCGGCGCCATCGCCGGCATGGTCAAGGATGGTGTACCCGTCAACATCCAGTGTGTCGGTGCCGGTGCTGTCAACCAGGCCATTAAGGCCGTTGCTATCGCGCGCGGTTTTTTGATTCCAACCGGTTTTGATATTTCCTGCGCGCCTGTGTTCTCCGACATCCTCATTAACGGGGAGTCGCGCACGGCCATCCGCCTTTCTATCTACGTTCACCAGATCAATCGAGCTGCTATGGATAACGTCGTCATGGATGATGTTAAGCCTGTGGCATAGCTTCTGCTTGCCTCGTTTCGCTCCCCATCGTTAGGACTTATGCACATGGACCAGCGTTCCGTACGCGATATTCTTGCCGGTAAAACCTACTTTATCCGCACCTTTGGCTGTCAGATGAATCAGCACGACTCCGAGCGTGTGAGCGGTCTGCTCGATTCGTATGGTTGCCTCATGGCGCTCGATCCCGAGCATGCCGATATTGTTGTCTTCATGACATGCTGCGTGCGCGAGGCCGCCGATACTCGCCTGTACGGCCAGTGCAATTCCTGTAAAAGCCTGCCGCCTTCGCCTTCGGGCAAGCGTGTGGTTGCCGTTGGTGGTTGCATCGCGCAGCGCGATGGCGAGGGCCTGCTCACCAACGTCGATAACGTCAATGTCATCTTTGGTACGCATTCCATCGCACATGTGGCAGAGCTCATTGCCGAGGCGTTCCTTGATGGCAAGCGTCATATCCGCACCAATGAGCATGAGGATACGGATGCCATGAGCATGCCGTGGCATCGCGAGACCCAGTATCACGCTTGGGTGCCCATCATGACGGGCTGCAATAATTTCTGTACCTATTGCATCGTTCCGTACGTGCGCGGTCGCGAAAAGAGCCGCTCCTTCGAGGAGATTGTCGACGAGGTGACCGGTTTGGTGCGCCAGGGCGTGCGTGAGATTACGCTGCTGGGCCAAAACGTTAACTCATATGGTCGCGATCTGTTTGGCAAGCCGCGTTTTGCCGATCTGCTGCGTGCCGTGGGCGATACGGGTGTGGAGCGCATCTTCTTTACGTCTTCGCATCCCAAGGATCTGCTGCCCGAGACCATCGACGCCATGGCCGAGACGCCTGCTGTTATGCCGCAGCTGCACCTGGCCGTCCAGTCAGGTTCGACGCGGATCCTCAAAGAGATGAATCGCCGTTATACACGCGAGGACTATCTGGGCCTGGTCGATCGCATTCGCAACCGCATGCCCGATATCGCGCTCTCGACTGACATTATCGTTGGCTTCCCGGGCGAGACTGAAGAAGACTTTGAGCAGACGCTTTCACTTGCCGAGACGGTCCGCTATGCCCAGGCCTATACCTTCATCTATTCCAAGCGCGCCGGTACCCCGGCCGCAGAGATTGACGATCCTACGCCGCATGAGGTTATTCTCGGGCGTTTCAACCGCCTGGTTAAGGTTATCGAGACCACGGCACATGAGTATAACCAGGGTGAACTTCATACTGTGGTTCCGGCGCTCATTGAGGGAACGAGTAAAAAGAACGACGCGGTCCTGCTGGGCAAGAGTCCCAAGAATCAGACCGTGCATGCGCCTATCCCCGAGGGTTACAGCATCGATCAGCTTGTTGGCAAGATCGTTGATGTTGACGTTGACGTTGCCAAGACCTGGTATTTGTCCGGCTCCGTTGTGGGCGAGCCGCGCTAATGGTTTCTTCCGGGGCAGGTCTTTCCGCCGTTGCGATCGTCGGTCCGACGGCGGTTGGTAAGAGTGATGTTGCCGACCGTTTGGCCGCTCGTCTTTCGTCCGAAGTGCTGTCGTGCGATGCGATGCAAATCTATCGCGGCATGGACATCGGTACCGCAAAGATGACGCCCGATGAGTGTACGGCGCCGCTGCGTCTCGTCGACATTGTAGAGCCGGGTGTGGCATATTCTGCTGCGCTTTATCAGGCTGACGCTCGCGCGCATGTTGAACGTCTCATTGGTTCGGGTTGTCTGCCGGTTTTTTGCGGAGGTACGGGGCTATATCTCAAGGCCGCCCTGGATGAGATGGATTTTCCCTCGGGCGAGCTTGAGGACGATCGTCGCGCGGGGTATCAGGAACTTGCCGAGCGCATAGGCGAGGAAGCGCTGCACGCGCTGCTTGCCGAGCGTGACCCCGAGTCCGCTGCGGTCATCCACCCCCATAATGTTCGTCGCGTGATTCGGGCGCTCGAAATGCACGATGATGGTGTGTCCTACGCGCAGCAAAAGTCGCAGTTTAGTGTTCCGCGCGAGCATTATCATGCTCTATGGTTTGGTCTGACGCGTAATCGCGAGGTTCTCTACGAGCGCATTAACCTGCGTGTCGATCTGATGTTTGAGCAGGGTCTTGTCGATGAGGTCCGCGGTCTTATGGACCAGGGGCTGGGAGATGCCCTGACGTCGATGCAGGCAATTGGTTATAAAGAGATCATTGATGCTTTCAATGGCGTGATTTCTATGGATGAGGCTCGCGAACTCATTAAGATGCGTTCGCGTCGCTATGCCAAACGTCAGCTTTCGTGGTTTAAACGCGATGACCGCGTCGTGTGGTTCGATATGGACGAGTTTACGATCGATGAGGTCCTTGAGGACATCCTGCATCGTATTGAGGCTGCCTAATGGCTCGTTTCCCCCTTGTTCCCACGGCACCCGAGCCCGAGCGTGCCATTTTGGTTGGTGTTGAGTGGCGCGACAATGCATGGCCACTCGATCGATCGCTCGATGAGCTGGAGCGCCTTGCCCACACGGCTGGTGCCCAGTGCGTGGCTCGCTTGTCTCAGCGTTTGGTAAAGCCGTATCCTAAATCGTTTATCGGTTCCGGTAAGGTTGAAGAGCTGTACGGCCTGGTACATCGCATGGATGCCGATGTCGTTATTTTTGACGACGACCTGACGCCCTCGCAGCAATCCTATTTGGAGAAAGCCGTGGGCGAGCCGGTAAAGATTATCGATCGCACGGCACTGATCTTGGATATCTTTGGCCTTCATGCTCAGACGCGTGAGGGACGCCTACAGGTACAGCTGGCACAGCTTCAATATTTGTTGCCTCGTCTGCGTGGCATGTGGAGTCATCTCGCCAAGGAACAGACGCGCGGCGGCATCGGCTCACGCTTTGGTCAGGGCGAAAGTCAGCTCGAGGTCGACCGTCGCCTCATTCGTAATAAGATCGCTGCGCTTCGTCGTGAGCTCAAGCAGGTTGAACAGCGTCGCGATGTTCAATCTAAGAGCCGCATTGAGTCACCGGCGTTTCGCGTCGCGTTAGCCGGTTATACCAATGCCGGTAAATCGACGTTGCTCAATCGTCTGACCGGCTCTACGGTACTTTCTCAGGACAAGCTGTTTGCCACGCTCGACCCGACGACGCGTTCGTATCGCCTGCCCGGCGGTCGCGGCATGACGATTACTGATACCGTCGGCTTTATTCAAAAGCTGCCGCATGGTCTGGTCGATGCCTTTAAATCGACGCTGTCCGAGGTGTTGGGTGCCGATCTAATTCTCAAAGTCGTAGATGCGTCTGACGAGGACTATGAGCGACAGCTTGAGGCTGTCGACCGCGTGCTTGATGAGATCGGTGCCGGAGAGCGCCTAACGCTGACCGTATTCAATAAAATCGATCTTCTCGATCGCGTCGATCGATTGAGTTTCCGTCGTCGTTATCCGGAAGCTGTTCTGTTCTCGGCCCAAACGGGCGAGGGGCTCGACGATCTCGTCGATCGCATTGCTCGCGAGGCGGCCGCCACCGATGTGCTGCTTTCCGCCGACATTCCATATCGTGAAGGTGCACTCATCACAGTCGTGCATGAGCAGGGGACCCTTTTGCACGAGGAATATCTTGAGGATGGCGTTCGTATTGTGGCGAAACTGCCGGCTCGTATTGCACCTCGGCTTGAGCGTTATCGCACCGAGTAGGCGAGCTCCAAAATGCCCAGTATGATGGGCTGATGTAGCAGATAAAAGGGGAGTGCATGACGTCCAAGGCTGGCGAGCGCCGGCAGGGGGTTGGCGTAGGCCCAGCTTGGAGCGGGATGTTCGCATCTTTGAGCAGTGCGCGCAGCAAAGTATCCTGTGAGGTACATGAATATGAATGGGATGATTGGATAATAGTCGCCTGAAACAAACCGGGGGCCGGGAAATCCTAGCCACGCCAAATAGGGGAATGAATAGGTCGATTTCGGGATGCCCCATGTCGCCGCGAAGAGAGCGAGGCATATCGCAATGCCCCACGTGCTGGGCACTTTCTTAAGTATCGGTCGTGCTGCGGCTGCCACAGCGGTACACGCCGCCATGCAATAAATGATGCCAAAGTTCACTGAATCTTCGACCGATACGAGCGTTGTTGCGATCCAGACGACCAAAGCTGCGTCAGCGTACTTGGCCGCTCGTTTGGCATTGTTGCGTGAGAGCGTGCACATCCAACCTGCGATAAACAAAAATACCCAGCTGATGCTGGCGCGCCAGATGTCTTGAAAGACGGTCTGGGTAAACCAGGGCATATCCCAGTCGTACAAGTAGGCGAGATCATAGCAAGCGTGAAAACCTGCCATTGAAATCATCGTAAACCCGCGGACGGTATCAAAGATGGTGATGCGTTTTTGCATTACGAGAGCCGGCGCATCAAGCCGACGACTTTGCCCAAGATAACGGGATTCGTTGCATAGATAGGCTCCATGGTGTCATTCTCAGGCTGCAGGCGTACGCGTCCCTGCTCCTTGTAGAACGTCTTGACGGTCGCTGAACCATCAATCATGGCCACGACAATTTCGCCATTCATGGCACTCTTTTGTTCACGGACGATGATGTAATCGCCATTGAAGATGCCGACATTGATCATTGAGCTCCCATGCACCTCAAGGATAAAGGAACCCTGATCAGTGGCGATTTCGGTCGGGATAGTAAACGTGTCTTCGATATTCTGCTCGGCCAGAATGGGGATCCCAGCCGCGACGCGACCAACGAGCGGTAGCGAGACCGTTCCACGAGGTGCGGTGGGCTCGTCAGATTTAGAAATTGAGACAGAGGAGCCGTCCTCGTTAAAGAGTTCCAGGGCGCGCGGTTTGGTGGCATCGCGCTTGAGCAGCCCGCGCGCCTCCAAGGCAGATAAGTGGGCGTGCACGGTGCTGGGGGAGGAAAGGCCCACGGCAGAAGCCATCTCGCGCACGCTGGGCGGATAACCCTTCTCCTGCTGATATTCCTTGATGAAGTCGTAAATTTGCTGCTGACGCTTGGTAATTTTGCGAGCCATCAGGGCATCCTCTCTACCCATGTCAAACAAATGTTCGAATTTTGCTTGACAGGAACAACTGTTCGAAGATAATAATAACCGAACATTCGTTCTCGCGCTAGACATTTTTGTCCGCGCGGCTTGATAAAACTGTTCTCAGCAAAACACGCGAGAGGAGAACATGATGAACGCAACGAATATGGTCCAGGGAAACCTCGCCCTTAAGCTCGAGACGCCTGCAGAACCCACTTTTACGGTTGTTCAGGGTGGCCGCTCCGGCTTTCAGCCTTTGACCGTAAAGCCTGCTCGCAATCAGCAGGCTGTAGTCACGCCGGTCCGCGTTGCCCTGAAGGTTCCGACGATTGTCGCCGTTGCCGTTGCGCTTACGCTCCTCTTTGTCCTCGCTACGTCGGTCTTTAGCGCTCGTCACGCCGCGTATGCCGAGTCCGTTTCCAACGTTACCTACGAGATCATTCGCGTTCAGCCTGGCGATTCTCTTTGGTCGCTTGCCGAGGAATATCCAATCGAAGGCCTTTCCACACAAGAGACTTCCGACATGATCCGTAACGTCAATCATCTGGAGCATGGTTCGCTCGCCGCCGGTGCGCATCTTAAGGTTCCTGCTCGTTCGTAATCTTTATCGCGCTGCGCATGGTACCCTTGTTATCGTTTAAGAGGAGGTACCATGCGCTGTCCCAAATGCGGCAAGGCACATACCCGCGTCGTTGATTCTCGTATGCAGGAGTCAAATAACACCATTAAGCGCCGTCGCGAATGTTGCTCGTGTAACTATCGCTTTACAACGTTTGAGCGATGCGAAGACCCAATCGAGGTCATTAAGTCGGACGGAACCAAGCAGCGGTTCGATCGCAATAAGCTGCTCGTCGGCTTGATGCGCGCCACCATCAAGCGCGATATCGACACTAAGAAGCTCAATGAGATTATCGACGACATCGAGGTCGAGCTGCGCTCTCGCACGCTGACGGCCGTCACGTCCCATGAGTTGGGTGACATGGTGCTCAAGCGCTTGGCCAAGATCGACAAGGTGGCGTACATCCGCTTTGCCTCGGTCTACCGCGATTTCAAAGACGTCGATGAGTTTCTGCAAGAGCTCGACAAGCTAAGGTGATTCCATGTCCAACATTACCGTTAACATAAAGCGTCTCGACCCCACCGTCGAGCTTCCCAAATACGCCCATCCCACCGATGCCGGCTTGGATCTGCGCTCCAACGAGGACTGCGTCCTGAAGCCCTTCGAACGCCGTCTGGTCTCTACTGGGCTGGCCATCGCCCTGCCCGATGGCTACGCCGGCTTCGTCCAGCCCCGCAGCGGCTTGGCCATTAAGCAGGGCCTGTCTATAGTCAACACGCCGGGCCTCATTGACGCCCACTACCGAGGAGAACTCAAGGTTATCCTCATCAACCTAGACCCCTCCAACAACATCCAAATCAACAAAGGCGACCGCATAGCCCAACTCGTCATCCAAGAAGTCCCCACGGTCAACCTCATAGAAGTAGAAGAACTAGACGAAACCGACCGAGGCAACGGAGGCTTCGGCTCCTCCGGCGTCGCCTAGGGGCGCTCGTATCCCGCCCGCCCGCCTCTCACACATATCATTCCATGCTCAAACATTCTCGCTTCGCTTCGCTCGCTGCGAAACTGCGCGTGGAACGATATAGGTAAGCCCCGGGCGGGCGGCTACTCGCTTGAAACAATATTTACTTTTCTAGTAAGCCGATGCGATAAAGGGACATCTCCTTTCTATATCTATGTTTTCTGGTTTCGCCTTTGCAGGTTCTATTGGAAGGGAATCTGGTGTAACTGCTAGCACGTAAACGTAGCTGCTCAGCGGGAGCCGCCCATATATCGTTCCACGCGCAGTTTCGCAGCGCAGCGAGAATGTTTGAGCATGGAATGATATATGGGCGGCTCCCGCTGAGCAGCGGACTTTCGTCTACCTGATATGAGCAGGTTTTCCGCCCCAGTAGAAGCGGCAGAAGGCTCGTTTGCGCTTTTGGGGTTTGCCTACTAGCTCCATGGTTGCGATGGCTATATCTTCGGCTGCGTGGGGGCGTCGTAGTACTTCGCCGTTGATGAGTAGGGCTTTGAGTGATTCGGGATGATCGTGCAGATGGCGCAGGGTTACGATGAGTTCTCGTGCTGTGGTGACATGCATGCTGGCGCCCATGCCGGTGAGCATCGTTGTGTTGGCCTTTTCCTGACCGTATGATTTGCCCAGCAGAATCATCGGCAGATGCGCGCACAGGCACTCAGTGACGGTGAGTCCGCCCGATTTGAGGATTGCGAGGTCGCAGCCGTGCATGAGGGCCGCCATGTCGTCCACGTAGTCCAGAACCGTGACGTTTTCGAGCTTCATGGCGTCGAAGAGCGTCTTGAGGCGGGTGGCGTATTCCTCATCCTTGCCCGGCAAAAAGACAAAGTGCATGTCCTCGAAGCTGCGCAGGAAGGGGAGTGTGCGGTCCATCTCCGCGCGAAAGCGAACGTACGGTTGAGGCAAACTGGCACCGGCCATCACCAACACAACGGTCTTGTCAGCGGGGAGATTGAACTTCTCGAGTTCTTCCTCGCGATTGTAGTCCGTATCAAACCCGGCGCGAATGGGGATGCCTGTAATGCGGATTTTGGTCTCGGGAACTTTACGGGGGCGAAGTGTCTCGGCCATAAATTCGTTGGCTACGCAGAACAGATCGGTGTCCTTGTGGGGCCAAAAGCCTTCGACTTCATAGTCTGTTGGTACGCAGATGACGGGATAATCGATACCCGTGATGACGCGGGCACCCACAGCGACGTTGGCCGCCGTGATGTGTGTTGCGACCACGGCTATGGGCCTGCGGGTGCGGACATATTCGTTGAAGGCAGGGAACATAATACGTGACCATGCCGTGCCTCCGCCCCAGAGCAGATGTCCCGTAAACGTGTATCGCCAGGTTAGGTCATATATGGGACGCGTGGCGCCGGTAAACGACGCTGCTGTTTTATTACCATCGAACCTAATGCGTCCAAAATCGAGGATATCCAGGACTTCGATCTCAACATCCTCAGGGATTCCCTTGGTGCCGCGGATAAGGTCAAATGCTTGTGCAATCGCGTTGGCGGCGGCTTTGTGGCCCGATCCAACCGATGCGTGTACAATGGTTACTAGGGGTTTTTGTGCAGGTGAAACGGTCATTTGCTCCGGTTGGGGAGTGCTTTGCGTTGGCAGGGGAGCGTCGTTGCTCGTCTGCGTTTGATCCATCGATAACTCCCCTTCATCTTTGTTTCGCAATGAATCATTGTAGTGCATGAGTGTCACGTTCGCCTAAATTTGGGTATGAGCGCAAAGAACGCCAATCTTTCGACAGGAGGTCTCTTCATGACTACCGATCAGCCGATCGATGTTGCGATTATCGGTGGCGGCCCTGCGGGCTATGCTGCGGCCATTTATGCGGCGCGCTCCAACCTAACGACGACCGTGATTGAACAGGGCATGTCGGGCGGACAGATCGCCACGACCAATGAAGTCGAGAACTATCCGGGCATTCCGCTCTTGAGTGGCGCCGAACTCGGCGAGCGTTTTCAGCAGCATGCAGAGGGCCTGGGAGCGCAGGTTACATGGAGCATGGTTACGGGTATCGATTACGATGCCGATGCAGCGCTGTTTACGGTGCATCACGATATGGGCGATACGCTTGCCTCGAGCGTTATCGCTTGCATGGGTGCCACGCCACGTCCAGCAGGTTTCGCTGGCGAGGATACCTATCGCGGTCGTGGCGTTTCATATTGCGCAACATGTGACGGCATGTTCTTCCGCGGCAAACAGGTTTTTGTCATTGGCGGCGGCAATGCTGCCTGTGAGGAAGCCCTGTTCTTGTCAGAAATCGCCAGCAGCGTGACCATCGTCTTGCGTCGCGATCAGTTCCGTGCACCTGATGGTGTTGTTCAGAAAGTACTCGAAGAGGACAATATTACAGTTAGGTACCAAACTAGTGTTGTGGAGCTCTCGGGCGAAGCCATGCCAACGACGATCGCCTTTAAGGACAATGCATCCGGGGAAATTCATACCGAGTCATTTGAGCCTGGCTCGTTTGGCATTTTTGTCTTTACCGGCACGCAACCCCATACCGAGCTTGTTGAGCATCTAGTCGATCTGGCGCCTGATGGCGGCATTCTGACTGATGAATCCATGGCGACCCGTACGCCAGGTCTATTTGCTGCTGGCGACATCCGTTCCAAACGCTTACGTCAGGTTGTGACTGCCGTTTCTGACGGAGCCATAGCAGGAACGAGCGCATACGCGTTTCTCCGCGGATAAGTACGATAATATATCTTATGTAATGTTGTTATCAATTTACTAAGTGGCGGGACGATGTATCAGTGCTCCGTCCCGCCAATTTTCTTGCCGGCTATGTGGTATGCAAAACTAGATTACGTAGAATACAATATAAAAAATGAACGGAGGACCTTTATGAACCACGTTAAACACGTTATTCCGATGTCCGATTCGTCGGTCAGCATTAAGCCCGAGGATATTCAGCCCACTGTGCTGCCTGATGCATTTATTCAGTCCGATATCGTTCGCAAACTCAATGCGTTGAGTCTGCCGCGCTATAACCAGTTGCCCAATGTGACGCTCTATCGCGACCAGGTTATTGAGTATGTTGCGTTGTGGATGGAGCCGCTGCCTATTTGCGTTGAACAGCCTGTCATTACGCCATCGATGATCAATAACTACGTAAAGGTTGGCCTGGTGCCTGCTCCGGTCAAAAAGCAATATGGCCGCGAGCAGATTGCCCGTCTGATCGCTATTTGCATCTTTAAGCAGGTGCTACCTATTGCTGCGGTGCAGGCGCTCTTTAATATTCAGCGTTTGAGCTACGATGCTCCGACGGCCTTCGATTATGTGGTCGATCAGCTCGAGGCATCGATTCGTGCGGCGTTTTCCGTCGAGCAGACGCCTGTACCCGATACGGCGCATCAGGTCACACGCGAGTCGCTGCTTGTGCGCAGTGCGGTTTCATCCTTTGTTTCGAAGGCGTATTTGATGAGTTATCTTAAGTTCAATGGGTTTAGCAGCTAACGGCCTGTTGGATGGCGGGACAAATTAATCAGTAGTTTTTGTCCCAGGTGTGATAGCGAGATCCAGCTTGTTTCCGCCATCGACCCTGGGACAAAGAACTACTGATTAATTTGTCCCGCCTGACTCTATTTGCCCGAGGCTTCGCCCATGCCATAGCCGGTGATCAGG
This sequence comes from uncultured Collinsella sp., assembly GCA_959027945.1. Classification (GTDB taxonomy): domain Bacteria; phylum Actinomycetota; class Coriobacteriia; order Coriobacteriales; family Coriobacteriaceae; genus Collinsella. The sequence continues at coordinate 5,109 of CAUFRO010000021.1, read as the reverse complement.
CCGTGCATCTCGGCGTAATAGGAATCCAGGCCGTTGCAGGGCATGATGATAGTCTTGGAGCCTGGCCAGCGCTCCACAATTCGGCTGGCAAGTGCTTGGGCGCCTGCCTCATTCTCGACATGGTCGATAACGACCTCACCGCCCGTAAAGCCCTCGGCTTCCATAGTGTCGATGATCTTGTTGAGCATCTTCTTTTCGCCACGCGTGTGCCCCACGAGTTCGATTTTACCGGCCTCGCTCGCCGTGCCCAAAATGCGGATATTGAGCTTGTTGGCAATGACGCCGGCTGCCTTAGGGATACGTCCGGCTTTGGCGAGGTTCTCGTAATTACACAGGCTAAAGAGGATCTTGCTGTTTTGCTCGAGGCTATCGAAGTATACGCAAGCATCCTCGAATGAGACATCCGGATTGCTTGCAAGATAGCGGTCGAACAGCAAGAAAATGAGGTCCATTTTGCCGCCAGCTGCGCGTGAATTGACTAGATGAATCTGTCGGTCGGGCTCATCGGCAAGAACCATATCGCGAGCCGTGGCTGCTGCGTTGTAGCTGCCCGACACGCCCTCAGAGATCGGCATGCAGATGGTCTTGTCTGCCAATTTGAAGAGCTCGGCCCACTCCCCTACGCTGGGACAAGCGCTCGAAGAAGCGTTCGTCTCCGCCTGAACAGCGCAGTTGAGCTCATGAACATCGAGCGAAAGGTCATCGATGAATTCACGCTCCCCCACTCGAATTTTGAGGGGCGCAAATGCAAAGGTGGTATGGGGCGCGGTCGGTTGCCAATCGCGGAGATTGCAGCTTGAATCGGAGATAAGTGCCCAGCTCATAGAGGGTCCTTTCTAATTGTTCCTCAACAATTATAGCCATCTTGCAAACTGAATGTACGGCTATCTAGTTTTGAATACTAGATAGCCGTACAAGATTAGAGAAAAAAGAATGGACCTCGCGACTTAAAGCCACGAGGTCCACATTCACACGCTGTGTAAGATGACTTAGTAACGCACGAAGATATAGTTGTTGTTCATGCCGGCGGCAACGGAGCTGATGATAACACCCGTGTTGTAGTCGGAAGCATGAATCATCTGACCACCACCGATGTAAATGCCGGTGTGGTACGAATTGACCACAACGTCACCGGGCTGCGGATCAGACACACGCGTCCAGCCCATAAAGGTACCCGTGGTGCCGAGGCGGCAATAGCGACCAGTGAGGCAATAGCTAACAAAACCAGAGCAGTCGAAGCTGTTCGGGCCAATTCCGCCCCAGGAATAAGCGCAACCAAGCTTGCTGTATGCACGCGAGACAACAGAACCGCCATCGACGGACTGGCTCGGAGCCGGAGCAGGCGTGGAGGGCTGCGGCGTCGGAGCGGGTGTCGGCGTAGGAGCCGGAGTGTTGCCGCCCTGGTTGTTATTGCTGGTCTGGCCACCGTTGTTGGTGTTCTCGGTCGTACCGGCAGTCTCGTTGCTCACCGTGGCCTTCTCGGCGGTGCTAGCGTTGATGCCGGCCTGCAGCGCGGCGTTGGCCTCGGCCTCAGCGGCAAGCTCGGCCTGCAGCTGTGAATCCAGAGAGTTTACGACGTTCTGGGCTTCAGCCTGCTGGGCGTTAAGCTCGTCGACCTTCTTTTGCGTGGTGGCGACGTTCTTTTCCTGCTCGGCCTGCTTATCGGTGAGCTGCTGCTTAAGCTCCTTGACCTCTTGAATGGTCTGAGCCTGCTTATCGGAAACTTTGCCGTAGTAGAACAGACGGTTGAGCATATCGCTCAGGTCGTCAACGCCCGTTAGAACCTGAAGCAGGCTCAGACCGCCGGTCTTGTACTCGCCGGCGACATAGGTCGAGAGCTTGGCCTGACCGTCAGCAATCTCCTGCTGCTTTTGCGTGATCTCGCCAGCAGTCTGATCGAGCGCCTGCGTCTGCGTGGCGAGCTCATCGTAAATCTGCTGGGTTTGGGTACCGATCTGCTCGAGCTTCGTACGAGCAGCGGCAAGGTCGGATGCGGTATCGGCGTAGGCAGGAGCCGCGAGGCCCAAGCCCAAAACACAAGCGAGGGTTGCCGTAGCAGCGCAGCGTGCCATGTTTTTGTGCGTGTTTGCTGTGCGCATGTAGCTTCCTTTCCAGTAACTAAGGGTAACGGCTAGTCCACCGTCACCAGGCTAAAGAGCTCAACATCGTCGTCAGTCGACGTGAGCTTCTCGCGCGGGTTGAGAAACGCAAGCTCAAGGATACACCCGTAGCCCACAAGCTTTGCGCCCATATCTCGCACCAGTTTACCTGTTGCCTCGACGGTTCCGCCCGTCGCGACCAAGTCGTCCAGAATCAACACGGTATCTTTAGAGCTGATAGCGTCGGCATGGATCTCAATTGAATCGGTGCCGTACTCGAGCTCGTAGCTCTGGCTTACGGTCTCGCGCGGCAGCTTGCCCGGTTTACGTGCGGGAACAAAGCCGGCGCCCAGAGCGACGGCCACGGGAACGCCCACCATAAAGCCGCGAGCCTCGGGACCTACGACCTTGGTGATTCCCATGCCGGCAAAGTGCTCGGCGAGGGCATCGGTCATGGCTTTGAGCGCCTCGGGATTGCCGAAGAGCGGCGTGATGTCTTTAAAGATGACTCCGGGCTCGGGATAGTCGGGGATGTCGACGATTTGAGATTCGAAGTCGTACATTGCATGACCTTTCAATGGGTTGCCGGATAAGCGGCAGCTGTTACTTGCCCGCGGTGACGGTGCCGGATTGCGAAGGGGCGACGACCTTGAGCGGCTTTACGAGAGAATCCTCGTGCGAAGCCGGCGCGACTGTCTCTTCGTTTTTGGCCTTGGTGGACTCGGAGCGAGTGATTTCCTCATCGAGTGCATCGATGTCGGCGTCCTCGACCACGGCGTTGAGCGACTCAAAAACGCGGTTCTTGAGCAGCGCAGTGTGCACACCTTCCGTCAGGTCGTGAAGCTTCTTAAACGCACGCTCGAGCTTGGCGTCGCGCTCGTCATCGGAGGTATCCATGCCGAGCATGCTCACGAGCACCTGCTCAAACATCGAGGACTCGCGGTTGGCGGAAGACACGTACTGACGCAGGTTGCGCGGCTCGATATGGAAGCGTGACAGCTCGGAGCAGTAGCGGATGATCGGAAAATCGCGGCCATCGACAAGCTCGCGATTCTGCGGACTCTTGATGATGCGAATGAGGTCGTTCTCGGCGAGCGAGCGGATAAATGAAATCTCGACGCCCAACATATCGGGAATGGTCTCGATGGGATGCAGCTTTTGCTTAGTCTCCTTGGGCTCCGTCTTGAGCGGAACATCGGATAGCAAGCCCACCTCGTAGGCGAGCGTTGACAGGTCCGTGGCGTTTTCCAAGCGCTGCTTAATCACGTTGAGCGGCATGTAGCGGGTCTTCTGCAAGTGCAGGATGACCTCCAGGCGATCAACGTCCTCCTTAGAGTACTGACGGTATCCCTTAGGCGTACGATGAGGGGTAATGAGCCCCTCATCCTCTAGAAATCTAATTTTTGAGTTCGAAAGATCGGGGTATGCGCCTCGAAGTAAGTTGACGACTTGGCCGATACTCAGATAGTTGCGTTCGGCCATGCCCTACTCACCGGTTTCGATGCGCTCCGGCGTGCTCTCGTGGTAGATGAGCGTAAACGTACCGATCTGGACGGAAGAACCGTCGTGCAGCGGGGCTGCATTGACGATGGCACCGTCAACCCAGGTGCCATTGAGCGAGCCCAGGTCCTCGATGTGAGCGCCGAGGCCCTCGCGAATAATGCGCGCGTGGCTGCGCGAAACAGTCATGTCGTTGAGGAAGATGCCGTTCGCAGGATCGCGGCCGATGGTGGTCACGTCGTCCTCGAGCTCAAAGGCGGTACCAGTCTGCGGACCCTTGACGATGGACAGAACGGGGGCGGTGATGCGCACGTTGGCCATGAGGTCGGGAACGGTGACGTCGCTTGAAGGCACGCGGAATACGCAGGTGGCGTCAGCAGTCTTATCATTCTGAGGCATATTGTTAACCATGTTGTCCATGACAACCCCTAACTTATCGCGGACGTGCCGCAAATAATGAACCGTACGTAATCATACCCCAACGAATCAGTCTTCGATTTCAGGGTTCAGAAAGTCGATGTCCTCGTCCTCGGGATGCGCGAGAGCCTGTTTAATGGCCACTCCGCCCTTAATGGAGTAGATGACAGCCGTGAGCATGGAGAAGATCACGCCGCCGTACACAAAGAAGATGCCGAGGGGCACCGAGCTTCCGTTGAGGCCCGGGAAGGCCTTAAGGGTTGAAGGTAAAAGATGCAGGCCGTCAATAACGGGGAACCCGAGCAGCATGAGCGAGAAGCCGGTCATGAGCAGCGCTGTGGCAATCTTTCCGGGGAAGACGACATCGATGGGGCGACGGTGATAATGACGCACGATAAGCGTGCCGATGCCCAGATAGATGTCGCGGCCAATAATGAGCACGCAGACCCAGATGGGCAGCTCTCCGCGGACCACCAGGCCAAGTACGCCGGTGAACAGCAGCGCGCGGTCGCAAATGGGATCCATGACCTTGCCGAGCCACGAGACCGTCTTAGTCATGCGGGCGATCTGACCGTCCATCCAGTCGGTGGAGGCGGCAACGGCGTAGATAACGATGGCGATGACGCGGTTGTTATCCGTCACAAACAGGTACAGAAATACCAGGGTGAGGATCAGGCGCGTAAAGGTGATGAAATTGGAGATCGTAAAGATCTTATTCGACGGGTAATCGGAAGTGCCGATAAGCTCCTTTTTGATCTTCTTTTTGATGCCCACAGGACTCCCCCGCTGGTTAACGACAAAACTTTCGATACTATACCCGTTCCGGCGATGTCTATCCAGCGCGAGCATAGAGAGTCCAGACATATGGAGGATGCTACTGGGTTGTGCGGGATTCTGCATTCGTGTACATCAGCCTCCAAATATGACATTTTTCGGCATCTTTGATGGCTGATGTACACGTTTTGATTCGGTGATTACATCGATCGGGAAAGTTGTTCCCTTAAGCAAATTAATCATGATGTGCGGGTCGAGAAGGGTTGGCGCCAAAAGAGCCCAACGGCCGTTACGGCTTCGTTAGAAACGCGCCCCACCA
>CAUFRO010000020.1 GCA_959027945.1 uncultured Collinsella sp. | reverse complement strand
TGGGTAATTCTACCTACCAAAAAGGGACAGGTTTATTTTGGCAGGTTTTATCTGGACAAACGTCGGTTGTTGCTGCTGAGATAGTGCTTTTCGGACGGCCCGCCTCGCTGTTTTGTCTCAATCAGTAACAGGTAGACGAGGAAATGGGTTCTAACTGTTGCAGATCGAGATTTTCTCTTCAGGGGAATTCGAATGTCTCGATCTGTAACATCTGGACGGACAAAAGGTCTCTATCTGTTACAGATTGAGACAAAGGTCAGGGACTAAGACGTCTTGTCTAGATCTGTAACAGTTAGACGGGAATTCGGGCCCTAGATGTTACAGATTGAGATAATCGCGTCGCGAAAACAAAAACCTCCGCAGGGGGGTGCTTTCCTTGCGGAGGTTTTCTTACTCGTTGAGTAGTCTTGCGGCTTCGGCGGCCATGTTCTCGACCGTCATGCCGTTCTGCGCGAGCAGTTCGTTGGGGTCGTAGCGGTCGGGGAAGCCCTTGGCGATGCCGAAGGTGCGCGTGCGCACGGGCGTGCAGGCCAGGTAGCACGCCACGCGCTCGCCCCAGCCGCCGTCCAAGATGCCGTCCTCGAGGGTGACGACAACGCGATGCTCGGCGACAAGGCTGTCGAGGAACTTGCGGTCGAGCTCGGCTGCAAAGCGAGGGTTGACGAGCGTGGCCTCGATACCGTACTCGGCGGCCAAGCGGTTTGCCACGCGCTCACCCAGCTCAAAGAAATCGCCAAGCGCGAGCACGGCAACGTCGCGGCCCTGACGCACCACGTTGTAGCGAACGGCGCTGTAGTCGGTGTCTTCGGCGGGCGCAAGGTCGGGGCGGCTTACCAGGCCGATGCCCGGTACGCGGATTGCCACGGGATGCTCGCGGTGGTCGAGCGACCAGCTCAGCATGGACAGATATTCCTCCATGCAGGCCGGCGCCAAGTAGTGCATGTTGGGAAGACCGCCCAGCATGGAAATATCAAAGAACGAAAGATGCGTCTCGGACGTGGTGCCAAAGATTGACGCACCAAACACCAAAATGGTTGCGGGGGCGTCGTTGAGGCACAGGTCGTGCCACAGCTCGTCGTAGGCGCGCTGCAAAAACGTACCGTACACACCAAAGACTGGCTTGGCGCCCGAGCGCGCAAGCGCGGTGGCAAAGGTCACGGCGTGCTCCTCGGCAATGCCCACATCGACGAACTGTTTGCCGGCGGCAGCGCGAAGCTCGGGTGTAAAGCCCATAATGTAGGGCGTGGCGGCCGTGATGCCAACGACCTGTGGATCGCGCTCGATGGCGGCGCTGAGCGCCTCGCCCGTAATGTCAGCATAGGTGCGCGGCGCGGGCTCGCTCGGATGGCCCGGGCAGAGCTTGCGCCCAGTCGCCATGTCAAACGGACCCACGTGGTGCCAGCGTTCGGGGTCGCTCTGGGCCGGCTCAAAGCCCTTGCCCTTGGCGGTGGAGACGTGCAGCACGATGGGATGATCGATATTGCGCAGTTCCTGCAGCGCGTCGACGAGGGCCAACACATCGTTACCGGCGTCCAGATAGCGGTAGTCGAGCCCCATCGCGCGGAAAACGTTGCGCTCACAGGTGCCGTTGCTGGTGCGCAGCTCGGCCAGATTGCGATACAGGCCGCCATGGTTCTCGGCGATGGACTGGTCGTTATCGTTGACGATGATGATCAGGTTGCTATCGAGTTCGGCGGCATTGTTAAAGCCCTCAAACGCCAGGCCGCCCGAAAGCGAGCCGTCGCCAATGATGGTGATGACGTTGTACGTATCGCCCGCCAGGTCACGAGCGTGCGCCAGGCCGCAGCCCAGGCTCACCGACGTGGAGGTATGGCCCATGGCGAACAGGTCGTGCTCGGACTCGTCGGGATTGGCAAAGCCAGAGGCCTCGCCAAAACGTTCCGGATCGATATAGGTATACGCGCGCCCGGTCAGCGCCTTGTGGGCGTAGGTCTGGTGCGAAACGTCAAAGACTATCTTGTCGATAGGGGAGTTAAACACGCGATGAAGCGCAACCGTAAGCTCAACGACGCCCAGGTTGGGGGCAACGTGCCCGCCGACGGCGGCGGAGCTTTCGAGGATGGCGTGGCGAATCTCGTCGCAGAGCTGCGGGAGCTCGGCACGATTAAGAGCCTTGACGTCCTCGGGCGTTGTCGTTTGCGTAAGCAGCATCGTTGTGGGTTACTCCATGCGAATCGAGCGCCGGCGCTCCCTCGGCCGACACAATTGCACAAGACAGTCTCGCACATTTTGGCGTTTGATATGTGACGGCGGCGCGGTAATTCGCCAACTGGTGGGGCAAAACGTTTTGTCCGATGCCATACTGATATGTTCCATGATGTTTTTATCGATTGTGCACAGGCCGTGGCTTGTCGCCGTGAGTCGCTGGAAGGAGGCAGCATGTCCGATGCCGTTCGTGCCGAAAAAATCGCGCACGAGGTCGACTATGCCGCCCGCCAGCTGGCCCAGGCGGGCCGCTTGGACCTGACGCACGAGTTTATCCAGCATGGCGACGTGACGGTCTATGCACATGTGACTTCGGTAGCGCGGGCGAGCCTGTCCTTTGCCGAGCGCTTGGGCCGTGCCGGCATTTCGGTCGACCGTGCTTCGTTGTTGCGCGGGGCCCTGCTGCACGATTACTTTCTCTATGACTGGCACGATCCCGACCCAAGCCATCGGCTGCATGGCTTTCGCCACCCGTTTTTTGCCCTGGCACGTGCGGAGGAAGATTTTGAGCTGACGCCGCGCGAACGGAATATTATCGTGCGGCATATGTTTCCGCTGGTGCCAGTGCCGCCGACGTGTCGTGAGGCTTGGATTGTATGCCTGGCAGATAAATGGTGCGCTCTGCGCGAGACGGTCGCCGGTCGTCTGCGGCGCAAGGACGAGGCGGACGATGACGTGAGTGGCGAATCGAGCGAAAAGAGGAGAGGGTAGACGGTGGGGACCGCGATTGATATGGCGTTTGGCGGCGCGACGCTTGCCGCCTGCCCACTCTCGGCACTGGTGCTCTCGTTTGCCTTTTACGGGTTTTGCGGTTGGGCATGGGAGTCGACAGTATGCGCCATGCTCAATCACGGACGATTTGCCAACAGTGGCTTTTTGCTTGGGCCGTGCTGCCCCATCTATGGCGCGGGCGGCATTGCCTGCTGGCTGCTGTTGCGTGGGATTCCGGATGCCTCGAGCCAGTTTGTCGCTGCAGCGCTCGTATGCAGCGTGATTGAGTACAGCGTAGGCGTGCTGCTGGAAAAAACAACGGGGGCTCGCTTTTGGGACTATTCGCACCTGCCGTTTAACCTGCACGGACGCATCTGTCTGTACTGGGCATGCGCGTTTGGCTTGGGTGCGTTGTGCATTTGCCGTTTAGTGGAGCCGGCATTGTTGGGGCTGCTTGGCCATCTGCCGGTGCTGATTGTGCGGCTGTCCGCTTTTATCGTCGCGGTCGCGATGATGGTCGACGCGGCATGCTCGTTGGCGAGCTGGCGGCGTCTGTCCGATCAGCTGGAGCGCGTCCGGGCCGACCTTGCCGACCGCATCAACGAGTCGCTCGCCGATGCGTCCGACTCCATGCTCGAACGTATTCCCGATTCGGCGATCGACTCGGTGGCACAGACGCATATCCGCAGCCGTGCCGTTAACGCGTGGCTGGCGGAGCTGGGCGACGCGACGCTCGATGCCCTGCGCGAGAAGGCTTCGATGCCGACGTTTATCTCGGATGGTGCTCGCGGCCTGGCGCTCGCTGCCCGCCGCGTGGCCGATGCCGCGCCGAGCATGCCGCGTCCGTCGCTCAGCCGTCGCCTTGCCGGTAAGCGCATGAGCCGTCCGGTACCGAGCGTGTCACTCAGTCGTCGTGACCTGCGCTTTTTCAATGCCTTCCCGCGTCTGCGCATCAATCGCTACGAAGGTGTCATTCGAGCAACTAATCTCCGCGACCGAGCCCGCGAGCTGTTCCGCCACTAGCCGAGACGGGCGCGCTCACGGCTTCCTTGCTCGCGTATTTCCCGTTCGTTTCGCGTCCGTTGCCGCGCCGTTTCCAAGATTGCGGCGCCGTTTCCATTCGACAACGCCGCGTTTAACAATGCCGTATCTGGTCTACACCAGTTGCCCCTCGGCCGCATTATGGGCGCCGACAACGTTCATGCGACCAAGGGAGAGCGAATGTACGATACGGGATCGACAACGTTTATGCTCATCTGCACCATGCTCGTGTTTTTAATGACACCGGGTCTGGCGTTTTTCTATGGCGGCCTGTCCAGGCGCAAAAATGTCATCAACACCATGCTCATGTGCTTTGGCGCCATTGGTCTGGTTGGTGTGCTGTGGATTGTTGCCGGCTGGTCTCTGGCCTATGGCGGCGACGGTTCGAGTCCGTTTATTGGAGGCCTTGACCAGCTGCTGTGCCTGCCGGTGCTCAACCAGGTGCTGCAGGCGGCTGAGGGCAATGCTGCGGACGGTGTCGTCTACCCTCAGATCATCAACATCGCCTTCCAGATGGCATTTGCCATGATCACGGCTGCTATCGTCACGGGCAGCCTGGCCGGCCGCGTTAAGTTCGGTGCCACGACGGCCTTCCTGGGTATTTGGCTGCTCGTGGTCTATGCGCCGCTCGCTCACATGGCTTGGGGCGGCGAGGGCTCCTTTATTGGCGATATCATCGGCGCGCTCGACTTTGCCGGCGGCGACGTGGTGCACATCTCGTCTGGTCTTACGGGCCTGATTCTCTGCTTAATGCTCGGCCGTCGTCGCGGCTTTGGCATGGTGAGCTACCGTCCGCATAACGTGCCGTTTGTGGCGCTGGGAGCCGGCCTGCTTTGGTTTGGCTGGTTTGGCTTTAACGGCGGCAGCGAGTTCAAGGCCGACGCCGTGGCGGCACTTGCCATCCTCAATACCGTGACGGCCAGCGCGGCGGGCATGGTCTCGTGGCTTGCCGTCGAGCGCGTGCACACAGGTCGCCCCACGCTGGTGGGCGCCAGCACCGGTCTGGTTGCGGGCCTTGTGGTGGTCACGCCGGGCGCGGGCTTTGTCGAGCCGTGGGCGGCGCTGGTCATGGGCCTGATCGTATCTCCCGTCTGCTACCTGGCCATCAGCCATCTTAAGACCAAATTTGGCTACGACGATGCGCTCGACGCGTTTGGCTGCCACGGCATCGGCGGCATCCTGGGCGGCGTGCTCACGGGGCTGTTCTGCGTGCCGGAGCTCTCGTGGACCGGTAAGGGCGGCCTGTTCTACACGGGCGATGTCTCGCTGCTCATCTCGCAGATTTTGGGCATTGTGGTGACGGTCGCTATTGTACTGGTGCTCGACTTGGTGATCGCCGCGGTGGTCAAGGCGCTGTTCCACGGCAGCCTGCGCGTGGACGAGGCCGACGAGGCGCTGGGCCTGGATGCGAGTCAGCACGGCGAGAGCGCATATCCCTCCTTCTCGGGACTTGACTAGCGGCTTCCCCAGGCACCGCACCTTGGGTTTCAAACCGTCGCTTGCGTACAAAAGTACGCGGCGCTCCTCTTTCAACCCAATCTGCGGCACCTGGGAAACCCGCGTCTCATGTAAAGGGATACGTTGATTATTGAGAGGAATTCATTATGAAAAAGATCACGGCTATCGTGCGCCAGGAAAAGCTTGAGGTTCTTAAAGATGCGCTGTTTGCTGCCGATGTTCGCGGCATGACTATCAACCAGGTGCAGGGCTGCGGTGCACAGCATGGCTGGAAGGAATACGCGCGCGGCAACGAGTTACTTGTCAACACGATCCCTAAGGTACAGTTCACCCTTATTTGCGCCGATGAGCACGTCGATGGCATTGTCGACATCATCTGCAACGCCGCTCGCACCGGAGCCGTCGGCGATGGCAAGATCTGGGTCGAGCCGGTCGAGGAAGTCATCCGCATCCGTACCGGCGAACGCGGCCCCGCTGCGGTGTAGGACAATCTTTCGCCTGACGGGCGCGCCTCTCTTGGGGCGCGCCCGTTCTCGTCTACAATATCGTGCAGACGAAGGAGAGGCATGCCCATGATCAAGATGTTTGCGAGTGACTTAGACGGAACACTGCTGAACGCCCTGCACGAAGCAGATGGGACCATCCGCCGTGCCATTCGCGAGCTGACCGAGGCTGGCCTGCATGTGGTTCCTGCGACCGGGCGCTCGACGTTGCCGATCGGCGAACATGGCTTTACGGGGCTGGCGCTCGATGCCTGCTGCTCTAACGGCTCCATTGTGCGCGACAGTCATGGCGAGGTGCTCAAGACCTGGACCATCGATCCGCAGATCACCGAGGAGCTGCTCAAGGAGTTCCCGGACATTTGCTTTGATTGCTCCACGCCCGATGGCATGTTCTCGAGCGGTTCGTTCGAGATGCATCAGGCGGGCTTTAAAAAGGACAGTCCTATCAAGCGCATCGTGATGCGCGGCATGCGTGCACGTGGCGGGTATCACGAGGAACAGTATTTCGACCAGTCGATCGGTGACATTCTGCGCCACGATGTGTGCAAGATCAACTGCCGTGTGATCTCGCCCGAGCTGGAGCGCGACCTTAAGGCGTATTTGGCCGAGCGCTCGGACCGCGTGGTCAACGCGCCGTTTGACCCGGTGATGTTTGAGATCACGGATGTGGCATGCAACAAGGGCGAGAGCGTGGCCTGGCTGGCGGGCTACTACGGCATTGCCGAGGATGAGGTCGCGGTTTACGGAGACGGCGGCAACGACATCGCCATGCTCAAACGCTTCCGCCACAGCTACGCGACCAAAAACGCAAGCGATGCCGCCAAGGCCGCCGCGAGCGCAACTATCGGCAGTTGCATGGTCCACGCCGTCCCCAAACACATGCTCGCCACCATGCGCAAGCAAAACTCTCGCACCGTCATCGAATAATGTGACAAAGGGACAGTCCCTTTGTCACATGGGAGATGCCGGCTTTTGGCGTATAGGACTGTTACGCTTTCGCCACCAACAAATTTCGAGTTATTCGGCCTGTCGGAGGTCGTTAAATGGCTAAAGATGCCCTCGCAGGAACATTCATACCTCTAACGGTGTTTGATTCGGTGACGTAAGTGCGCAAATGGGCATGTATGCGCTCAAATAAGGACAAAAACTCTCAGATAATCCCGGTGGTGCATTTATGCAGAACCAGCAGCGTGGCCGAATAACTCGAAAAATGTAGGTAGCAGTTCGGCGACAAGCTCGGGTATGGCAAAGGAACTGCTCCTTCGCCATGCCCGAGTTCCGATCTTCTGATATGCGAACAAACATTCGCATATCTAACTGCGCTTTGATAGAATTGATACTGTTGGCGGCAGTTCCATGTGCCGGGCAGCGCCCTCCATCTGATGGGAGGTGATGCCCATGACCGATTTGATTGATTTCGTGAGACTTCTGACCGCTTTGGTCTCGTTCTCCACGGCGCTCGTCGGGCTTTCCGAGGCACTCAAGCAACGTTCGAAGCAACGTAAAAGGGGTCGCCGCCGCTAAGGCGTTGACCCCTTAATCCAAGCAACGGCGCTGCCCAGCTTTCCAGAACTTGGGCTGCCGTCGACACTATTCTACCCACGAATGACATTTTGAACAATCGGCAATGCCGCTCCAAAAGCCAGGCACAACTGGCACAACCTAGGCGGTCGCTGAATGTGACAAAGGGACTGCCCTTTGTCACATTCCAAATATTGCCTTTACGTGTTGATACACACGGTGTGCAATAATACTCGCACTGTGCAATAGCGTACAGTCTGAGTAACAAGGAGGACGCTTGTCCCAGCTCGAGAAATGTGATCGCCGGTCCCTTCGCTCGCAGCGCGCCCTTCGCCAGGCGCTTGCCAGCGAGCTTGCCGAAAGCGGCGACCTTTCGCGCATTAACGTCGCGTCGCTCACCGAGCGCGCCGGTCTTACGCGTCGAACGTTCTATTCGCACTACCGCGATATCCCCGACTTTATCAGTCAGATCGAGGACGGCCTGCTTGCCGAGATTCGCGAGCGGGTGGAGCTTATCACCGCAGCTCAATTACCCGATCTTTACCGCAACATCGACGAGCTCGAGCCGGCACCCGGTTCGGTTGAGCTGCTTCGCTATCTTGCGGCTAATCGCGACCTTATCGGGGCCCTACTGGGTCCGGGCGGCGACCCCGCCTTTATTAAAAAGATCATCGATACCGCACGCGAGGCCGTGGTGCCGCGTGCACAGACGGGCATCTTGGGCCTGGCACTGGGCACCTTCTTTGACTACTACGTTACCTATGTCGTGAGTGCCGAGGTTGGCCTGATTCAGCGCTGGTTTGAGCGTGGGCTCACCGAATCGCCCGAGACCATGGCGCGCATTATGACGGTTATCGCCTTTGTGCGCCCCGGCGACCTGTATGGCCAACCCATCGATATCAACGTGCCGGAATACGGCATGAAGCTATTGAATCTGCAGCTCGAGGACGCGGTCGACACCACCGCAACCGTCGAGTCCAACAACTAAGAGGAGAGACAATGAGCAAACTCGTCGAGGGCATCAAGGACCGCATGGTCGCTGCCGCACGCGAGGCCGCGCCCGCCGTGGTGGACGCCGCGCAGAAGGCCGCGACCGCAGCTGCCGAGAAAGTTGCCGAGGCAGTTGCCGATGCCAAGAACGCGGCAGGGGAGACGTCCGTCGCTAGCGAGCTCGCCACTGCCGCTGAGCCCGTAGCCGCCGCCCACGCCCCCGAAGGCGCGATCTTCAACCCCGAGAACGCTCGCGGCAACCTGCACCTGGGCATCGACGTGGGCTCCACCACCGTTAAACTTGCCGTGCTCAACGACGACAACCAGATCGTCTACGCCAAGTACCAGCGCCACCACACCGACGTCCGTGCCTGCGCCCGCGACCTGTTCGAGGGCGCTGCGACCGTGCTGCCGACGGCCCAGATGACCTGCGCCATCACCGGCTCGGGCGGCCTTCTGCTGTCCCAGTGGCTCGACCTGGAGTTTGTCCAGGAGGTCATCGCCAGTAAGCGTGCCGTCGAGACCCTCATCCCGGCCACCGATGTCGCCATCGAGCTGGGCGGCGAGGACGCCAAGATCATCTACTTCGATAACGGCATCGAGCAGCGCATGAACGGCACCTGCGCCGGCGGTACGGGCGCCTTCATCGACCAGATGGCCACTCTGCTGCACACCGACGCCAGCGGCCTTAACGAACTCGCGGCCAACGCCACCACCATCTATCCCATCGCCAGTCGTTGCGGCGTTTTTGCCAAGACCGACGTGCAGCCGCTGCTCAACGAGGGTGCCCGCCCCGAAGACGTGGCCGCCTCCATCTTCCAGGCCGTCGTGACCCAGACCATCTCGGGCCTGGCGTGCGGCCGTCCCATCCGCGGCAACGTCGCCTTCCTGGGCGGCCCGCTGCAGTATCTCTCCGAGCTGCGTCACCGCTTCTACCTCACGCTCAACCTGGACGAGGAGCACCGTATCGTGCCCCAAAACGCTCACCTGTTTGTGGCGAGCGGCGCCGCCATGGCGCACGAGTCCAACAAGCTCAGCACGTTCCCGCAGCTCATCGAGGCCATCGATGCCCTGGGTGACACGCAGGGTGCCGAGGTCGAGCGTCTGGACCCGCTCTTTGCCACCGACGAGGACTTTGTCGAGTTCAAGACCCGCCACGACCAGGAAGTCGTTCCCAAGGGCAAGCTCGACGGCTACACCGGCCGCGTGTTCATCGGCATCGACGCCGGCTCCACCACCATGAAGGCCGCGCTCGTGGGCGAGGACGGTCAGCTGCTGCACACCTGGTACGGCAACAACAACGGCGACATCCTAGGCACGGCCAAGGTCATCATGGCCGATTTCTACAACCACATCCCTGCGGGCTGCACCATCGGCCACGTGACCACCACGGGCTACGGCGAGGCGCTGCTCATCGAGGCCCTCAAGGCCGATTCCGGCGAGATCGAGACCGTCGCGCACCTGCGCGGCGCCAAGGCGTTCCTGCCCGGCGTCGAGTTCATTCTGGACATTGGCGGCCAGGACATGAAGTGCCTGCGCGTCAAGGACGGCGTCATCGAGCACATCATGCTCAACGAGGCTTGCTCGTCGGGTTGCGGTAGCTTTATCGAGAGCTTCGCCGTGTCTATGAACATGGACGTGCGCGCGTTCGCCGATGCCGCCATCCATGCCAAGGCCCCCGTCGACCTGGGCAGCCGCTGCACGGTCTTTATGAACTCGCGCGTCAAGCAGGCGCAAAAGGAAGGCGCCACGGTGGGCGACATCGCGGCCGGCCTGTCCTATTCCGTCATCAAGAATGCCCTGTTCAAGGTCATTAAGCTGCGCGATCCCAAGGAGATCGGCAGCCAGGTAATCGTCCAGGGCGGCACCTTTATGTCCGATGCCACGCTGCGCGCGTTTGAGCAGCTCACCGGCGTTCATGCCGTGCGTCCCGACATCGCCGGCTGCATGGGCGCCTACGGTGCGGCCCTGCTCGCCCGCGATCGCGCCGGCGCCGACGGCACCTCGACCATTCTTTCGGCTGAGGACATCGCGCACCTCACCGTGACGCAAAAGCATGTCCGCTGCGGCCGTTGCTCCAACAACTGCCAGCTTACCGTCAACGACTTTGGCGGCGGTAGGCGCTTCATTACCGGCAACCGCTGCGAGAAGGGCGCCGGCCACAAAAAGCAGAAGACTGAGGCCCCCAACCTCTTCAAAAAGAAAAACGAGCTGCTCTTTGACCGCGAGGTCCTGAGCCCCGACGAGGCCCCGCGCGGCACCGTGGGTATCCCGCGCGCACTCAACATGTACGAGAACTACCCCTTCTGGCATGCGTTCTTTACGCGCCTGGGCTTTAGCGTGCAGCTGTCCGACCAGTCGAGCAAAAAGACCTACCAGGCGGGCATCGAGTCCATGCCGTCCGAGAGCGTGTGCTATCCGGCCAAGATGAGCCACGGCCACGTGATGAACCTCATTGACCGTGACGTCGACTTTATCTGGATGCCGTGCGTGCGCTGGGAGCGCAAGGAGGATCCGACCGCCGGCAACTGCTATAACTGCCCCATCGTCATGAGCTACCCCACGGCGCTGGCGCTCAACATCGACGAGATCCGTGAGCAGAACATCGAGTTCCTGTACCCGTTTGTGCCCTATCACGACAAGACCGAGCTCAAGCGCCGTCTATACCAGGTGCTCGCCGTCGACCGTGTGGCCGATGCTGAGGCCGGTCGCGGTCGCGTGCGCGGTCCCAAGATCACGCGCTCTGAGGTCGATGCCGCCGTCAACGCCGCCTACGAGGCCGACGCGCGTTTTCACGAGGACATCCAGACCATGGGCGAGGAGGCCCTTAAGTGGGTCGAGGACCACGGCGGCCACGGCATCGTACTCGCCGGTCGTCCCTACCATAACGACCCCGAGATCAACCATGCCCTGCCCGAGCTTATCTCGAGCTTTGGCTTTGCGGTCTTTACCGAGGATTCGCTCGCGCATCTGGTGAAGCCCGAGCGTCCGATTCGCGTCGTCGATCAGTGGATGTATCACAGCCGCCTGTACGCCGTCGCCCGTTTTGTGACGATGCGCAACGACCTGGACCTGATCCAGCTCAATTCCTTCGGCTGCGGCCTGGACGCTCTGACCACTGATCAGGTGCAGGAGATCCTGGAGGCCAGCGGCAAGATTTACACCGTGCTCAAGATTGACGAGGTGTCCAACTTGGGCGCCGCGCGTATCCGTATTCGCTCGCTCATGGCGGCGCTCAAGGACCAGGAGGCCGAGCGCTTGGCCGAGGCTACGGCCGCGGGCGAGACTTACGAGCAGGGCGATGCCGCGCCGGTGGCGCCCTCCACGGATGCCCCCGCGTTCGCGAGCCGTAAGTACACGTTCGAGGCGCAGCGCGAGAGTGCTTCGACCGCGTGGCCCAAGGTGCCCTTTACCGAGCAGATGCGCGAGGAGGGCTACACCATCCTGTGCCCGCAGATGGCGCCGATCCACTTTGACCTGGTCAAAGAGGTGTTCCGTGGTGCTGGCTACAACTTGGAGCTGCTGCCCTCGACCGATCACGATGCCGTCGAGGCCGGCCTGCGCTACGTGAACAACGACATCTGCTATCCGTCGATCCTGGTGACGGGCCAGATCATGGAGGCCATCGAGAGCGGTCGATACGACCTGTCCAAGACAGCCGTGGTTATCAGCCAGACCGGCGGCGGCTGCCGTGCCACCAACTACATCGCACTCATCCGCAAGGCCCTGCGCGAGAGCGGCCACCCCGAGATCCCGGTGATCTCGCTTTCGGCCGTGGCGCTGGGCGAGGACAACCCTGGCTTTAAGATTACGCCGGCGCTGCTTAAGCAGGCAGTCTACGCGGTGCTCTTTGGCGACGTGATGATGCAGATGCTCTATCGCTGCCGCCCGTACGAGGCTACGCCCGGTGCCGCCAACGCGCTCTACGAGGAGTACATGGCGCGCGCTCGCAAGCTGGCGCCCAAGTTTAACCGCCACAACTACACCAAGCTGTGCCGCGAGGCCATCCGCGCGTTCGACACCATGCCGCTCGTGGGCGAGGGTACCAAGCCGCGCGTGGGCGTGGTCGGCGAGATCCTGGTCAAGTTCCATCCCACAGCCAACAACCACGTGGTCGATGTCATCGAGCGCGAGGGCTGCGAGGCCGTGGTGCCGGGTCTGCTCGACTTTTTCCTGTACTCCATGAGCAACGCCGAGCTGCAGAAGGACGAGTTGGGAAGCTCCGCTACCACGCGCGCTGGTATGCAGGCGCTCATCAAGCTCGTGGACTGGATGCGCACGCCGGTGGAGGAGATGCTCGAGAAGTCCCGCCGCTTCGAGGCGCCCGAGCGCATCGGCACCATGGCCGACAAGGCCCGCACGGTGCTTTCGGTGTGCAACAACATGGGCGAGGGCTGGCTGCTCACGGCTGAGATGCTCGATCTGATTGACCACGGTGCGCCCAACATCATCTGCACGCAGCCCTTCGCGTGCCTGCCCAATCACGTGGTGGGCAAGGCCGTGATTAAGGAGCTGCGCCGCCAGCATCCCGAGAGCAACATCGTTGCGGTGGACTATGATCCTGGTGCGTCCGAGGTCAACCAGCTCAACCGTATTAAGCTCATGATCAGCGTGGCCAAGGAAAACATGCGCGCCGGCAAGGGCTTTAAGCTTGAGAAGGTGGCGCCGCTCGCGATGGATGAGGTCACCGGCCAGATGCGTGCCCACGACGGCTGCGTGAGCTGCGGTTCGGTCGATGAGAGCGCCGTGGCGTCGGTCGCTGAGCGCCTGGGACGCGGCATTAAGAAGTAGCTGGCCTGCTATGGGCTGGATATGAGACAAACGGGTGGTGGCCGTACCGGCTACCACCCGTTTTTGCTGGACATATGTTGCGCAAATGACCTTGCTACAGCCTTCCGTGGGCTTGCCCGATTTCTGGGCCGGTTCGGGCTTTGAGGACAAGTTACTGCAGGCCCAAGGCGATTTTTCGCTCAACGCAGGCCAGCACAGTGTGACCTATCTGCCAAACGACGAGACGACCGCTACGGTCTACCCATCGCCACCTACGAGATGGAAGCCGAGAAGTACATCTACCGCGTGTACAAGTACGAGCTGTAGCGCTGCGCTTAGGTTTGACCAATGGAGTATGAAAACACGCCGTTCGCCGTTGCCCCCTCCGCGAGTGGCAGCCATATGGTTTGATGTTAGAAACATATAGTTGTCGCCAGCCTGCTGGCGACGTTCCCCCTAATATCGGAGGTTCCAGGTATGTTTCACGCTCCGTTAAACAACTATCGGTTGGGCTAACATGGGTCGCCGTGCTATTTTGATAACCCTTGCAGTGGTCTGCTTGGCTGTGCTCCTGGGCGTTACAGGGCTGTTTGCTATAAGCCGAGAAACGTCCTATATGCGGGAATGCGCTTCCGAAGGGTTTGCCATTGACGGTTACTATCGGGACGACAAGACGAGTCTGGAAACCCTGGCCTTTCTTGAAGAGGATAACCATCGGTGGCAACTGGTCGACAAAGACGGCAGCTGCGTTGACGGGCAGTTTAAGCGTACGGACGATCCCAATATCCTGGTATTAAAGAAGGAAAACGGCGAAGAATTCGGCACGGTTCACGTTGCATATATATCGCGCCGACGCAATCAAGGGCAGATTTACCTAATTAGAAATACTAAGGTGACCCGATTTTATCTTGTGAGCACCGATCCGGCGTTTACGGTGGAGTCTGGCGATGTCGATCCGGACAGTTGATTCACGGCAATAAAACAGCGAGCGGGGCGCGGGTGTGAACTACGTCCCGCTTTTTGCATGTGCCTGCGTCGCGTCTGAGCCTCGCCGCGACTTGCGCCTGTGCGCGGGAGCCATCCCATGCTCCGCATTACTCCACATCGAACTCCACGCGATCGAGTTCGGGTACGTTGAGGTCGATGAGCTTGCGGGCGACGTGGCGGTCGTGCGCCCCGAGCGCCTCACTTGTCGTCACGTGGGCGACAACCTCGCGCTCGACGATGCCCTCTTCCTCGCCCTCGGCAGCCGAGGTCTCGACGGCGACGGTGTAATCCTTAAAGCCCGGCAGCACCGCGGCAAGCTCGCGTGTGGTCTCTGTGACGCCGTAGCCGTCCTGCACGCCGGCCTGCGCCGAGCCAATGGAGCCCGCCGTCATAATAATGCAGGGGATGGCAAAGATCACCGTGCCCACGATGATGCGGCGGCGCACTTTGCGTGACAGCTCGTCGACCTCGGCATTTTCCTCGGCGGTCACAATGCCGTCGCCGTTGAGATCACGCTTGAGCGGTACACGCAAAAGAAGCAATACGGCTTCGGCCGCCAGCGCGATAAAGACGACGTTGATGCCAAACTCGTAGAGCGCCGAGAGAAACAGCGACCCGCTTGCGATGGCGATGCCATAGCCCGCCGCGCACAGAGGTGGCATGAGCGCGGTCGCCACGGCCACGCCGGCGATGAGCGTGGCGGGTTCCTGGTCGCGCGAGTTGCCCAGGCCACCCGCAAAGCCGCCCGCAAGCGCGACGGCAAGGTCCCACACGGTGGGCGTCGAGTTGTCGATAATGGCGGCCGTGGTGGTGCCGAGGGGCGAGAGCTTAAAGTACAACGTGGATGTGACCAGGCAAAAGGCCATTTGCAGCGCAAGGCTGGCGACGGCTTCGACGGTGATCTCGCGGTCGAGCGTGGCAATGCCGTATGCCATGGCAAGAACCGAACCCATGAGCGGGCAGATGAGCATGGCGCCCACGATGGCGATGTCCGAGTCGATATCGAGGCCGATGCTCGCGATGAGCATGGCGATGATGAGGATACACAGGTGAGAGCCAGTCAGACGCGCCCCGTTTACAAAACGCTTGCGGATCACGTGATAGGGCGCGCGTCCCTCGCGAATGTTGAACGCGCGCTTTAGGAAACGGCCGGCGTTCTCCATGACCTCACTATGGGCAGGGCGGATGCCGTGGCGCCGGTGATGGCGTTCACGCAGTCGCTTGAGTTGTTGTCTATCGAGTTCCATGTTCACCTCGTTCCAGCGCGGTCCGCGCAACGCGCCCGTTGTCCTAACTCTACACCGTGGCGGGCGAGGTGTCTGTTGGATGCGGAATCCGATAGGGCGGATGACGCGGGAGCAAATGCAAATCACAGGCTCAATTCGATCCCGCAAGAATATGCTGCACCAGCTCCTACATATGTGACGAAATTGTGAAGCACGAGAGCGCGAATTTCAAAAAATCCGCCGGTGACCAATGTTGCGCAACAGAATTCAAAAATCAGCTCCTACATTTTGAAGCGTATGGATACATCCGTGTCAAAGGGAGAAAGCCATGGCAAACTACAGTCCACAACACTTTGAGCCTCGGGCTAAGGCCGTCAACGTCAAGGGCGTTGCTAACCGCGCCGTCGCAACCGTTTTGACGGCGGGCCTCATCGCTCAGCCGCTCATGTCGCCGCTGGCGGCAATCGCCGCACCGTCAACCGATAACGGCGATTCTGTTCAGGGGGGGGGTAGTTCTGTAGAGAACACCGTTGCCGCCGGTAACCAAGCGGTCGCAAAGACGGCTGCCCAGCTGGCCGAGGAGTCGGCAAAGCAGCTCAAGGACGCTCAGGCCGCCTACGATGCCGCCCAGAAGAAGGCCGACGCGGCGGGCCAGTCTCAAAAGCAGGCGCAGCAGCAAAAGAATCAGGCCTCGCAGGCCGTGAGCGACAACGAAATCGAGCAGAACGCAGCAGAAGTCGCCGCGCTCCAGGAGAAGATCGACGAGCTCAAAGCCGCCGTCGAAAAGACCGAACAGCAGCAGAAGAAGCTGGGCGACCTGAACGATCAGCTCGATCAAGCCAACAAGAGTGTCGAGGATAAGACCCAGGCGCTCAAGGACGCCAAGGCAAAGCAGGATGAGGCCAAGAAGGCCCTTGATGATGCCCAGGCCAAGCTCGAGGCCATGGGTATGGACGAGTACGAGGCCGCCAAGAAGGCCGTCGAGGACGCGCAGACAAAGCTCGATGACGCCAATAAGGCCGTTGCTACTGCACAGGCCAATCTGGACCAGGCCAAGGCTGCCGAGGCCAGCGCCCAGCAGGAAAAGAAGGACACTGAGGCCGCTCTGACTTCCGCCCAAGCCAAGAAGCAGGAGACTGCCGCTGCGCTCGCAGCCGCAACCACCTCGCGCGATAACGCCCAGCAGAAGTTCAACCAGGCGCAGGCTGCGCTCGATGCCGCCGTCTCGGGTACGGGTGTTGACCTGAGTGCGCTTGAGGCCGCCAAGAAGGCTGCTGCTGGTGAGCTCAAGACCGCGCAGGCGGAGCTCAATGCCGCGACGGATGCCGACGCCACCGCACAGACAAATCTGCAGGCCGCTCAGGCTGCCGTCGCTGCCGCGCAGGAGAAGGCCAACGCCGCTAACGCTGCTGTGGCATCTGCCCAGTCTGCATACGGTGCGGCAAACAAGGAGTACAACGCCGCCGCCAGCAAGCGCGACGCTGCGAAGTCGGCATACGAGCAGGCTCAGCAGACCGAGGCCGACAAGAAGGCGGAGTACGACCGACTCGTCGAGGTTCGTCAGCAGAAGCACAGCGAGTTCGATCAGGCTCGTGCTGAAGTAACCGACGCACACAATGCATACGACGCCGCAAACGTCGAGGTCGAGAAGCTCAACCAGCAGATTGCCGACCTCAAGTCGAACATGACCGTAGACCAGAATGTCATCAGCCAGGGTATGTTCGGCTTCATGAACTACATCATCGGCGGCAGCCAGTTCACGGCCACGCAGAAGAAGAACGCCCAGGACGCCGTATCGATGCTGACCGGT
This sequence comes from uncultured Collinsella sp., assembly GCA_959027945.1. Taxonomy (GTDB): domain Bacteria; phylum Actinomycetota; class Coriobacteriia; order Coriobacteriales; family Coriobacteriaceae; genus Collinsella. The sequence goes on along the minus strand of CAUFRO010000020.1, from coordinate 22,476 downwards.
GCCGATGACAAGGCCGAATGGTATGACCAGTACGTCGATCAGGACATGTCTCGCGATACCAACCCGCTTTCCCTGGAGCAGATGCGCAACGCCCTGACATATCTCGACACCCAGAACAACCTCCGCAAGGCGAACGGTCAGTCGGCGCTCAGCGTCAGCCTCCGCATGACTGTGGCGGCAGCACTTAATACATCATATTCATCGAACATCTGGGGACACTCGGGCTGCTACTGGGACAATGGAGAAAATCTTGCTGGCGGTGGTGGCGCATATACCGGCGGCGAGACCGAGGATACACTCGGCTGGCCCTACACCGGTCTCTATACCCAGGAAAAGGAGAAATTCGATAAGTACGTCGAGCAGTATGGCGACGCACTTGGAAGCCATCGATATGATTCCTACTATATCTACCAGCACTACAACAAGGACGTCAAAATCTACGATGAGTGTGGGCACTATCTCAACATCATCGATGCCGGCACGAAGGCTATCGGCATCGCGACCGGTAGCGGTAAGAACACCGATTCCGAGGTAACAATCTTCGATTACAGCTCTTTTGACAGTGAGGCTGATTTCACTGTCTCCGAGTTCAAGAAGCTCCTGAACGACTACATCGATTCCGCATACAACGCAGGCGGCACACAGGAGCAGAAGGAGCAGCTGAAGCAGCTGCAGAATGAGCTGGCAGAAGCGCAGAAGAACTTCGGGACTGCTGGAACGGCTTATTCTAACGCATTGGATAAGCAAGAAAGCGCGCGCGACGCCTATACCGCGGCCGACACGAACATGAACACCGCCAAGGGCGAGTACGAGAAGGCTCAGTCCGCTACTGCTGCCGCCAAGTCCGCCTACACCGCCGCCGAAGCCAAACTCAAGGGTATCGACGTCAAGACGCCCCAGGCCAAGCTCGATGCCGCCAAGAGCAAGGCCGCTACTGCCCAGGCAGCTCTCGATAAGGCAAACGCCACGCTTGCTGACAGCAAGACGAAGGCAGCCGAGGCCACTGCTCACAAGGCGAAGGCTCACAGCGCCCGCGATGCCGCCGAGGCAAAATCCGAGCAGGCCAATGAGGCGTATGACAACGCTACCGCTTCGGTCAAGGACCTTGCCGCCAAGCGCGATGCCGCCAAGACGGACCTTGCGAACAAGCAGGGCACGCTTGACGATGCCAAGAAGGCCGACGACACAGCCCAGGCTGGCGTTGACAAGGCTCAGGCCGCAGATATGCACGCCGCGACCGCTCTTTCGGACGCCAAGCAGGCAGTTGCCGCCAAGACGCAGGCCCTGTCCGACGCACAGGAGAAGGCCAAGGCCGCCGAGGGCGAGCTTGCCACCGCAAACAAGGCCTTCGAGCGCTTCGCCGGCGCCCAGAAGGCGGTCGACGACGCCAAGGCCGCCTATGACGCTGCCGTCGCCGGTGTCGCCGATGCCCAGAAGCAGCTCGATGCCGCCAACGAAGCCGTCGTCGATGCGAACCTCGAGATCGTCAAGGCCAAGGCCGAGCTTGCCAACGACGAGGCACTCAAGGCCGATCTTGAGGCCGTCGACCACAAGGCATCCCTTGCCGCGGGCACGACGGGCAACGAGAAGCTGGTCAAGTTGAACGCTGCCTACGCTCGCTATAAGGCCGCCGTCGATGCCGCCGCTGGCCTCAAGGCTGCTCTGAGCGATGCCGATGCCAAGCTGTCCGATGCCAACGACGCCTATGCCGCCGCGCTTGCCGAGCTTGGCGATGCCAAGGATGCCCTGGCTGCCGCTCAGGCCGAGTACGACAAGCATCATCCCAAGGCTGAGCCGCAGGCCAAGCCTCAGGTTGCGCAGGCTGCTGCAAAGGTCTCCGTTGCCAAGAAACAGGCTGCGCCTGCCGCGCTCGCCCAGACCGGTGATGACTCCGCGCTTGCGGGCGAGGTCTTCGTTATCGGCGGTATTACACTCGTGGCTGCGGGCGTGACGCTGGGCGATCGTCGTCGCAAGCACATGTAGTGAATCGGGCGTCGGCTCTGCAACGAACTTCAATTCATAGCGGGACCGTCTCGTTAGCCAAACGATAAGGCCGGCGCGCTGTCATACGCAGCGCGCTGGCCTTTCTTTGTTTCGATATCAAAAAGCCCGGTCGGTAGCCGCGAAAGCTACCGACCGGGCAAATCGTAGGCAATATGGTTGCTGTCGAGCAGCTGCTCAGCTTAGCCCAGCAGGCTTAAGCCCACGGAGACAAACGCCAGGATAACGCCGACGATGGACTCGCCGCCGAGCAGGCCGCTGGCAACGACCAGACCCTGTTCCTGGAAGGCGGCGTCCTTGGCAGCCCTCTCCTCGTCGGAAAGACCAGCGGTGGCGTCGCGGTGGGCGGACCACTTGTCGTAGGCGAGTTTGACGCAGGAGCCCAGGAAAGCCGTGAGCGACATGTAGAACGGCAGGTACACGCCCAGACCGATCATCATGGCCGGAATGCCGAGCCAGTACATGACGATGCCGGCGATAAAACCGCCCGCAAACCACGGCACGCTCGGGATGCCCGAGACCATGGTGGCGACCACGCTTGCCTGCGCGGCCACAAAGCTCTTGTCGGGGCCGAAGGCGTCCGGACCATAGGCGGTGACGAGCGCGACCATGACGGCGGCAGCGACCAGGGCGCCCACGATGCCGCCGATGGCCTGGCCGACCCACTGTGCACGCGGGTTGGTGCCCAGCACGGCGCCGGCCTTGAAGTCGTTCATGACGTCGCCCGCAAGGCCGCACGCTACGGCCACGATGCCGGCGATAAAGAACAGCTTGACCTGAGCGAGCTGCGCGAAGGCGGCAACGATGAGCATGACGATGAGGCCGAAGATCTCCATGGGGTCGATGCCCGTCTGGCCGCAGCTCTGCGCGCTCATGATGGTGGTGACAAAGGTGAACAGCGTGACGATGACGGCCGGGACGGGGCCAAGGTCGAGCACGATGGCGATGATCACGGCGATGGCGGCAGCGCCCAGGCCGATGATACCGGCGTCGAGTTTAAGGGAGCCCGAGATGAGCGACTGCTCGTCGGTGTCGGTGGAGCTGTCGGCGGCGAGGCCGCGGACGATACCGGCGACCTGCGGCAGGATGTCCTTGAGGACGACGGCGACGCCAAAGCCCATCATGAGGCCCATACCCAGGGACTTAACAATGCCCTGTGCGGTCATAACGTCAAACAGACCGGCAGCGGTGCCGCCGACGATGATGCCAAAATTGCCCAGCAGCGCGCCGGCAAACCAGAACGCGACGGGGGCGAAGCCCACAAGGAAGCCGACGGAGAGCAGCATGGGCGAGTTGTAGATGGCAAAGGTCACGCCGGGGATATTGAGCGTGCACAGCATACTGGGCACCACGCCCAGAGCGTCGCGCAGCACGCTGTAGATGCCGGCGATGGCCATGGAGCCAAAGAGCTGCTTGCCGGTTTTGCCGCCGGCCTCGGTTGCGCGCAGGGTCTGAGCTGCGGCGTTGCCGGTGGGGAACTCAAGCGCGGCGTCCACGATAAAGTGACGGTGGATGAGCGCGGTGGCCAGCAGGCCCAGGATGGTGCCGGCGAGTGCCACGATAAACATGTCGAGCCAGCTGATCTGGTCGGCATATCCCAGCATCCAGGCGCCCGGGATGGTAAACGCCAGGCCGCCGGCGACCATGGCGCCCGCGGACATGATGGTGTGGGTGACGTTGGCCTCGTTGAGGCTGGCATTGCCCATGAGCTTAAGGAAGAACAGCGAAATGACGGCAGCGAAGACGATCGGCCAGGGGAGAGCGCCCATCTTGAGGGCGGTGTAGGCCGAGCTTGCCGTGATAATCACGCAGCCAAGGACGCCGATGACGACGCCGCGCAGCGTGAGTTGCCCGCGCATCGAAGCGCGGTTCGAGGGATTGCTCATATAGAACTCCTTTGCGTATATCCGCTTCCCCCGGGAGCGCCGCTACGGATACGGCGCGGGAAGTCGGGTTACCAAGGGCCGCCGCGTGAGCTCGCGCGCGACCGCGCACCAGTATAACCGCAAGCTAGTCATTTCGGGATGACTGGTTTAGGTAGGCGATATACTGCTGGGCAGACGAAAGGAGCGCCGACGATGCTTAATGGGTGCGCATATATATTGACGGTCGACGTGGGCAACACGTTCATTCGCTTTGGCCTGTTTGCCGAGGATTCGGCCGCGGCGCAGGAATGCCCGCTTGCGACGTGCGAGATCACGACGCCATCGAGCATTACGGCCGACGAAGCGCGCATGCGTCTCGCTCAAGTCATGGCCGCGCTAGCGGCCGATGCGGGCATGCCGGGTGCACTCGTTCCCGCGGCCGCAGTGCTGAGCTGCGTGGTGCCGGCGCTCGAGCGCCCGTGGAAGACGGCGCTTTCCCGCATCTGCACGGGGCGCGTGCTCACGGTGGGGCCGGGACTTAAGACCGGCATGCCCGTCCACTACGACGACCCGGCCGAGATCGGCCCCGACCGCATCGCCGACGCCGTGGCGGCCCGGGCCGTTTACGGCTCTCCGTGCATCGTGATCGACCTGGGCACTACGACCAATATCGAGGTCATCGATACGCACGGAACCTTTGTCGGCGGCGTCATCGCGCCGGGTCTGGCACTTGGCGCCCGCTCGCTTTCGGCCGCTGCGGCGCGCCTGCCGCAGGTTGAGCCCTCGGCGCCGACACACGTCATCGGCCGCAACACGCGCGAGGCGATGCGCTCGGGCGTGGTCTTGGGCGAGGTTGCCCGCATCGATGGCATGCTCGACATGGTGCTTGCCGAGATGCGCGCGACCAAGGCCGCGGGGGAGGGCGATGTGCCCATCGTCATTACCGGCGACGATGCCGAGGCGCTTGCGGCCCTTGTCGGCCATAGCCTGACGGTCGACGACGCGCTGACGCTGCGGGGTCTCGCCGAGCTGTACCACATCAACCAAAAGCCCCGCCGCGCGTAGCGATGGGGGCGATGGGACAAAAACGTCTCCACCTTCCACCTGCTACAATGGGTCAAACTATTGCGATTTCGGAGGTGTCTGCCATGTCGGACGATCTTCATCAAACCGCGTCGGGCAAGCGCCGCGACGTAATTAGCTGGGATGAGTTCTTTATGAGCGTGGCCATCGCCGCGCAGCGCCGCAGTAAGGACCCCAACACGCAGGTGGGCGCGTGCATCGCCAACACCAACCACCGCATCCTTTCGGTGGGCTACAACGGTACGCCCTCGGCACTCAACGACGACTTTTTCCCGTGGGGCACGAGCGACGACCCGTTGCAGGATAAGCACAACTACGTGGTGCATGCCGAGGCCAACGCCGTGCTCAACTACCGCGGCTCGCTCAAAGACCTTGAGGGTTCCACGGTCTACGTCACGCTGTTCCCGTGCCACGACTGCGCCAAGATCCTGGCGCAGGTGGGCGTGGGCGAGGTCGTCTACCTGGACAACAAGTATGCCGATACCGACGACGGCCGTATCAGCCGCCGCATTCTTGACTCTTGCGGCATCAGCTACCGCCAGGTCATCGTCGATGTTCAGATTGGTACCGGGGGACAGGCTCGACAGTAATATGCGTTGTCGCTATCTGACGACGAACGCAGCTCAAAGAGCCCCGTCCCAAATTGACTACTCGTGAAAGTCGCGTCTGCGCGCATGGACGGCTCGTGAGCGGGTACATGGCTGTAGTAACATAGCTTCTGTCCGCGGGCGCGCCCGCGTTATTGTGAGAAAGGAGCCCCTGTGGCTGTTAACGAAGAGCTGCTTAAGAAGGTTCTTGAAGAGATTCGCCCCAACCTGCAGGCCGATGGCGGCGATATGGAGTATGTGGGCGTTGACGACGAGGGCGTCGTCAAACTGGAACTGCAGGGCGCCTGCGCCGGCTGCCCCATGAGCTCGCTGACCCTGTCCATGGGCATTGAGCGTATCCTGAAGGAGCATGTGCCCGGCGTTACCCGCGTTGAGCAGGTCAATGCTTCCGGCGAGGCCGAGGACCTGTACGACGAGTACGCGCCGTTCTAAGATGCGAAAGCTGCGGACGGCATACTCCGCATAGACGTTACGCCCAAATATGCGGCTGCGAGCGCAAGGCCCGCGGCCGCATTTGTATGTAGGGAGTAGGAGGGTCGACATGCTCAACGACTTCTACCATATGCTTGATCCTGTCGCGATCTCGGCGGGCCCCATCACCATCTACTGGTACGGCCTGGCCTACGTGGTTGGCGCTCTGCTCACGGCGGTCGTCATATACCGCACGCAGCGTCGCTGGGGCTTTAACATCACGATTGATGACCTGACGAGTGTCGTGGTCGGCGTGGTCTTTGGCCTCATTATCGGTGCGCGCCTGTTCTACGTCGTCTTTTACGGCGACGGCTACTACTGGGCGCACCCGCTCGAGATCTTTGCCACCAACGAGGGCGGCATGAGCTTCCATGGCGGCCTGGTGGGCGGCATTATCGGCGGCATCATCGTGTGCCGCATGTATAAGCTCGACGCATGGACTTTGGCAGACCTTGCCGTCATAGGCGCGCCGCTGGCCTTGTGCCTGGGCCGTTGTGCCAACTTTGTCAATGGTGAGCTGTGGGGCAAGCCGACCGATCTGCCCTGGGGCGTGGTCTTCGGTGGCACCGCGGGCGATATGCCGCGTCACCCCTCCCAGCTCTACGAGGCATTTCTTGAGGGCATCGTGCTCTTTTGCATTCTGCAGGTGCTCAGCCGCAAAAAGCCGCTACTGCCCCAAGGCACGTTTATGGGCGTGTTTGTGATGGGTTACGGCATCGTCCGCTTCCTCATTGAGTTTGTGCGCGTGCCCGATGCGCAGCTGGGCTATCTACTGGGTGGCGTTATCACCATGGGCCAGTTGCTGAGCCTGCCGCTCGTAATCGCGGGCCTGGCGCTCATCATCTTTGCCCGTCGCCGCAACCAGCCCCAGCGCGTCTACCTGGACGCCTAACCACCAAAACCACCACAAAGGGGACAGGAACCTTTGTGGTGGTTCGCTGGGCGACGATGACAGAACCGTAACGTTTCCCCAGATAAAACCTGCCAAAATAAACCTGTCCCTTTTTGGCAGGTTTCTAGAAAGGCTTTCGGACTGTGAAGGATTCCGACCTCTCCACAACGGCTGCGCGCGACGCTGCCCGCATCGTCTGGTTTAAGCGCTACCCCGCCAAGCAGACGCTCATCGCATTTTTGCTCGCGCTGTTGGCGACCACGGCGTTTTCCATCGATCCCGCCCCGGTGTCGAGCAACGCAGTCTTGGCGATTGACCCCAAAGCCTCGGGCATGCTGTACGTGTGCTACGAGGTGCTCCTCTCGTTTGCCGGCCATACCGACGCGGTCATGTTGCTTGCACTTGCCTGCCTGCTCACCTTGCCGTTTCGCTACGTGTTCTTTGGCCGTGGCGACGCCTGGCGTCCATCGATCATTCTGCCGTCGCTGTTCTTCGCCATCTGCATGGTGTTCGGCCGCAGCTACGATCTCACCGACTCGGCCGAGATTGTCCTTGGCGACAAAGCCCGCATCATCTGCGCCTGGATTGGCGGCGCGGGCTGGATGCTCTTGGCGGTCGTTGCCTTCTACCTTGCCTTTGAGTGTCTAGATTGGCTGAGCTCTCGGCGCATTCCGTTTTCCGAAGCGCACTTTGGCCGCGTATGGCGTGTGACTCACGCCGTGCTCTCGGTCCATCCCTTTGCCGGGCCCTTCCTGGTGCTTATGATCGCCTGGGCGCCCACGCTCATCGCTTCGCTGCCCGGTCTTTTTATGGGAGATACGGGCGCGCAGATTCGCCAGTGGTTCAACTACCCCAACGGCACGAGTGACTACCTGCGTCTGCTCAATCCCAATGTGTTGCTCAACGGACATCACCCCGTGGTGCACACGGCTATCATCGGTTCGTGCGTCCAGCTGGGGCTTTCACTGTTCAACAGCGCTAACGCGGGCCTCATCATCTATACCTGCGCCCAATTTGTCATCACGGCCGCCTGCATGGCCTATTCCATTTCGTCGCTGCGCAAACTGGGCGTGAGCCTGCCGGTTCGCGGTGCGATCCTGCTGTTCTTTGCGTTTATGCCGATGTTCTCTAACTACGCGGCGTTGCTCACCAAAGACGTGCTCTTTGCCGACGCGTTTTTGGTGCTGCTGGTACAGACCGTCAAGCTCGTGGCATGTGGCTTGCCCCGTCGTGATGCCAATGCCGAGCGAGCGGGCGAGAAAGCCCCCGTGCTCTTTGCGCGCCACGACTGGCTGCTGCTCGCTCTGGGCGCCATGGGTTCCACGTTCCTGCGCAACGGCGGTCTGGTGTTTCCCCTGGCGGCATGCGTAATCGCGGCGGCGTTTTGCGTATGGGACGTGCATGTGGCTCGTCGTGCAGCCAAGCAGGCTGGTGCTGCGCCTTCAGGCGCCATCCCGCGTTTCCGCTGGGTCGGTGTCCTCGCGGTGCTCGCGCTCTGCCTTGCCTCTAATATGTACTTCACCAAGGTCTTTATGCCGGCGCACGATATCACGCCTGGTTCCAAGCGCGAAATCCTCTCGATTCCGTTCCAGCAGACGGCTCGTTTCGTCCAAAAGCACGACGGCCTCAACTCGGGCGTCAACCCCACGGTTAAGGAGGACGGCACCATTGTGGAGGCTCCTTGCGACGGCTTGGTGACCGACGAAGAGCGTGCCGTGATCGACCGTGTGCTCAAGTACGAGAACCTGGGCCGCCGCTACAACCCCGACAAGTCCGATGCCGTCAAGAACTGCTTTAACGAGTATGCCTCGCAGGAGGACATCGATGCCTATTTTGAGGTATGGGCTCAGATGTTTAAGAAGGATCCCGAGTGCTATATCTCGGCGCTCATCAATAACTACTACGGCTACTTTTATCCGAGCGCTCGCGATGCGTGGGTCTACAGCACGGCGCGCAGTGCCGAGATCATGGCGAAGCCCGATAACCTCAAGTACTTTGACTTCCATCCGGTCGATAGCAAGGTTGTGCGCTGGTGCGACCACCTGATCAACCTGTACCGCGTGGCAGTACAACGCATCCCGTTTATCTCGCTCGCCATGAGCTCGGCCACCTATGTGTGGATCATGATCGCCGTGGTGGTCTATCTGCTACGTCGTCATTCGTGGCGCGAGCTGGCCATTTGGGTGCCGCTGCTGGGCGTGCTCGCCGTGTGCCTGATCGGTCCCTGCAACGGCTCGACCTACATGCGCTACCTGTACCCGGTTATCGCCTGCATGCCCTTTGCCATCGGCGCCACCATCACCCGCAGCGACCTCCTCTGGTCCTAATTTGGTGCAAAGGGGACAGGTTACTTCGCGTAGAAGGGTTGCGTTATCACGACGCCTCCATTTTGGGGTTTATCTCGCAGGCCAGTAGGTATATCATAACGACGTTTGTTTATATTGCCCGAGCATCTGCGCTGGGCTTTAGGTCGAAACCGATAGGAGACACGTATGTCCGGACACTCTAAGTGGGCCACAACCAAGCATCGTAAGGGCGCGCAGGACGCCAAGCGTTCCGCCCTCTTCTCCAAGCTCAGCCGCAACATTACCGTTGCCGCCCGTCTCGGCGGCGACCCGCTGCCCGAGAACAACGCCAGCCTCGCCGCTGCCGTTGCCAAGGCCAAGGCTCAGTCCATGCCTAAGGACAAGATCAAGTCCGCTATCGACAAGGCCTTTGGTTCGGGCGCCGATGCCGCTGTCTACGAGAACATCGTGTACGAGGGCTACGGTCCTGCCGGCGTCGCCGTCTACGTCGACTGCCTGACTGACAACCGCAACCGTACCGCTGCCGACGTCCGTTCCGCTTTCTCCCACGCTGGCGGCAACCTGGGCACTTCCGGCTCCGTCGCCTTCCAGTTTGAGCGCAAGGGCCAGATCGTCGTCGCCAAGGAAATCCTGGACGAGAACGCCAAGAAGGAGATCATGATCGCCAACGGTGCTGCCGGTGACGAGGATGAGTTCATGATGGCCATCGCCGAGGCCGGTGGCGAGGACTACGAGGACGCCGGCGAGGAGTGGATCGTCTGGACTACTGCCAACGAGGTCATGGCTGTCTCCAAGGCGCTCGAGGAGCAGGGCGTCCAGGTCAAGGGCTCCGAGACCACCATGGTCCCGACCACCCCGACCGAGGTCTCCGGCGCCGACGCCAAGAAGGTTCAGCGCCTGATCGACCGTCTTGAGGAGCTCGACGACGTCCAGGATGTCTACAGCACCATGGACATGACCGACGAGGTCATCGCTGCCCTGGAGGAGGAGTAGCGCCCGCACGGATTGAGCCGTGCATATCTGGGCATAATGAAGCGAGCATGCAAGCCTCGTGGAATAGATGAGCCGGATCCGCGTGCGTAGAGCACCGGACCCGGCTCTTTTATAATGATGCGAACCGTTTTGCATTTCGAGAGCCGAGATTTGAAGGGAGCGCCGCGTGCGCGTACTCAAACGAGCCCTAGCGATCGTGTACCTTGCCGCTACCATCGTGGCGCTGGGTACGCTTGTCTGCCAGTTTTGGGGGCCGTATACGTATCGCTTTATGCTGCTGTTGCGTGACACCATGCCTCGCGTCGTCGTTACGGTGTGCGCCGCCATTGTGGCACTTGGCGTGCTTATCGGGTTTTTCCGCCTGATGTTCGCGCGTCGCGAGCCGTCCTGCGTGCATCCGGCGGGGGAGCGCAATATCGAGGTCACGCTCGCAGCGCTTTCCTCGTGCGCCCGTGCCGCGGCGGAGTGCGATGATCGCGTGATGGTTGAGCATATCGAGGCGCGCGTTCAAGGCCCCGACGAGTCGCGCGTTCGTTTTAAGGTCGAGGCCATCGCCCTCGATGATAAGGACGTTGCAGCTCTTGCCACCTCGATGCAGCAGCGCATCGAGAAGGCCTGCGACACCATGCTCGGCACGCCGGGCACGACCGCGCGCGTCCGTTTTTTGCCGTCCAAGACTACCGTCCAGACCGTGGAGGTTTCCGGTGAGTGATACCAACCAAGACAAGACCGCCCGCACGCCGCGCCCGACGATCGACCAGAACGCTACGCCGGCAGGCGAGACCACCGACACCAAGCCCGAGGCCGGCGAGCAGCACGACAACGCCGTCAACGACTTTGACGAGGCCATGGGTCTCATCAAAGGTACGGGCGCTGCTATCTGGAGCTACGCCGTGCGCCACCCCAACACTACGCTCGGCGCCGTGGCAGGCTTTATCCTCGCCGTGCTGGTACTTACGTTGGGCCTGTGGGACACACTCGTCATCGCTTTCTTTGTACTGATCGGTGCCGTGATTGGCCAGATTCGCGACGGCGAGAACGGTATCGTCAACTTCTTCGGCCGCCTGTTTAGCGGCCGCTAATATGTATTCGACTGTCGCGTCCGCGGCAGGCATAAGGAGGAACCATGGCTTTTAACACGAAGGTCGATGTAGCCGATACCGAGCTCGGGGCGAACGAGGCCGCCGCCGAGGCGGAGGACGTAACGCTCGAGGACGAGGCGCTCGTCGAGGCCGAGTCCGATACGGACGAGGACAACGAGGAGATGGACGAGGAGGCGGACGAGTCCGAGGACTCGCTGACCTATTCCAACGGCGTGATCGAGAAAATCGTCGCCATGGCCACCCGCGAGGTTCCGCACGTTCTGGGCATGAAGGGTAACCTTATGCACTTTGTGCAGGAACAGTTTGGTGCCGAGAACCTGACCAAGGGCGTGACGGTCGAAGTCACCGATGACAACCGCGTGGTCGTCAACATCTCGGTTATCATCGAGTATGGCGCCTATGCGCCTGCGATCTTTGACGACGTTAAGGCGCGCGTCACTGAGCGTCTGGCCGCGATGACCGGCCTTGAGGTGGCAGGCGTCAATCTGCGCATCGAGGATGTCATCACCCCCGAGGAGTACGAGCACCGCACCAGCCAGCACGAGTAACCTACCAAAAAGGGATGTTTGTTTTGGCAGGTTTTATCTGCGAAAACACCAAACGGTCGACCGCGCAAGCAAAAGTGCGGTCGACCGTTTTCCATATAGCCTCGATCTAGGCATACCGCTCGTCTAACTAAGGGTTGCAATCTTCGCGTTCCGCGTTACCCTAATGGGCGCATTGTTTCCAAATTGTTAACGAGGGGTTGCCGTAATGGCCGACGAACACGAGACCGAAAGCAAGGCATGGGCGATTGAAGCCGCTGCGGCAGAGGCGGCATCGCGTGCTGCCGAGGAGGTGCATCGTCCTCCCGTGGTGCCGATGGAACGCGTTGTCGGTCGCGAGGATATCGAACGTGGCGAGCGCGCCGGCCGCAAGCGCAGTCAGGAGCCAGGCTTTCCGCGCTTTTTTGCCGAGCTCAATCTGGGCCTGATCCTCACGGCCTTTGCCATCGTGGCTTTCAAAACGCCCAATCACTTTGCTTTCGGCGGCACCTCGGGCGTGTCGGTCATTCTTTCCACGCTGTTCCCGACCCTGCCCGTCGGCGTCTTTATGTGGATTATCAACGCGGTCCTGGTCATCCTGGGTTTTATCTTTTTGGAGCGCAAGGCAATCCTTTGGAGCGTCTTTGCTTCGTTTGCGCTTTCGGCCTACGTCTCGCTGTTTGAGCTCTTCATTCCGACCGATGTTTCGATGACGGGCGATATGTGGCTCGACCTGTGTTTTGCCGTCATCTTGCCGGCGCTGGGCAGTGCCATTGTCTTTGACATTGGCGCCTCGACGGGCGGCACCGACATCCTTGCCATGATTCTCAAACGCCGCACGACGCTTGAGATCGGCCGTGCCCTGTTGCTGGTCGATATCGGCATCGTGACCATCGCGGCTTTCCTGTATGGCCCGCGCGTCGGTCTGTACTGCGTGCTCGGTCTGTTTGCCAAGACGCTTGTGGTCGACAAGGCTATCGAGAGCATTCACCTTCGTAAGGTCTGCACGATCATTTGCTCCGAGCCCCTTAAAGTCGAGGAGTTTATCGTCAAGCATCTCAACCGCACGGCAACGATCAGCCGTGGCTACGGCGCTTTCTCGGGCAAGTGCGTCACGGTGATCATGAGCGTGCTGAGCCGTCGCGAGGCAGTGCAACTGCGCCGCTATGCCCGCGAGATTGACCCTGGCGCCTTCATCACCATCGTCGATAGCTCCGAAATCGTCGGCAAGGGCTTCCGCGGCACGAACTAGCCCGGTCGTACCCTTCGAATCATTGAATAAACCGGCTACGTTGCAAATCGGTCATCTTGCGGTATTTGTCCCCACATTGGGCGATAATGATGCCAAAGACATCGTTTGCGATCCAGGTGATTCGCTCTAGATACGAAGGGATGATTTCGATGTTCTGTTCGCAGTGTGGCGCCCCCATGGGCGATAACGACAAGTTCTGCGGCGTGTGCGGTGCCCCTAATACCGAGGTTAAGGCCGCCGGTCCCGCTCCGCAAGCTCAACCTCAGCCGCAGGGTCAGCCGTTTGCCCAGCCGCAGCCGCAGCCGTTCGTTGCGCCCCAGCCGGCTATGAACGCGCCCAAGGGTTGTATGGCTCAGGCCTTCAACGACATGCTTAAGGTTCCCGGCGCCTTGGTTCGCGTATGCCAAATCGCCTTTTTGCCGGCGCTGATCTGTGTTGTCTCGGTGCTGGTGCTGTTTATCCCCGTTATCGGCGGTATCGCAGCGGCCATTGGCTTTTTGCTCGCGTACGTGGCAAGCGTGTGCGGCGCGGGCTTTGCCATCGAGTGGGGTCGTGACCTGTCGCTCAAGGATGATAACGGCATGGAGCGTCCGCTGCTGCGCTCGACCTCGTTTGGATTGGGCATTTTCTCGTCTGTCATTACCGGTGTGCTCGAGTTCGTGGCCATTATTCCGGTGATTGGCGTGGTGTTCTCGGCTATCGAGAGCGTCGTGATCGGTGCCGTCGGCTCGTACTATTACTCCGGTTCGAGCGGTCTCGAGGCCGCACTCTTCGGCTCGATGGGCCTGCTCGTCTTTGCCATGATCGTGTCGGTGGTACTGGGCATCTTCTTTAAGATGTTTGGTGATGCTGCCGTGATGCACTTTGCCGTCGTCGGGCGCGTGGAGAGCGCGTTCTCGCTTGAGAAGGTTTGGAAGTCCTATAAGGCCAACCTGGGCAAGTTGTTCTGCGCATCGATTCTCCCCGAGTTTTTGACGGGCATCGTGTCGCACATCATCACGTGGATCTTCACCGCCATCTTCGGCGCCATTGCTACGTTTGGTATGTATAGCTATTACTATCGCCCCACGGGTCTTGAGGCAATCATCGAGGGCGGCGGCATCACGCTCATTCTGTTCTTGATGATCATTGCCTTTGTCACGGTGTTCCTGACTGTGTTTGGCAAGATGCTCAAGTATCGCGCCGTTGGCTATTGGGCGGCACGTCATGCCAGCGAGTGGGCCGATGAGGATGCCGACGATGTCCTGACGTTTGTGCTCCCGGGTGAGAAGAAGCCTGCTCCTGCGGGGTTCAATCCCACGGCCGCCACTTGTGCTGCCCCTGCGCCTGCCCCTGCCCCGGCACCCGCGCCTGCACCTGCTCCGGCACCTGCCCCGGCACCTGCCCCGGCACCCGCGCCTGCACCTGCTCCGGCACCTGCCCCTGAACCCGTACCGGCGCCCGAGGCGACGCCTGCGGAACCCGATTGGAATGCCGTTGCCACGCCGGCGGATGAGCCGGGCGATAATCCTGCTGCCGAAAACAATCAAACCGAATAGTCGGTCGAGGCGCCCTGGGCAACTGAGCCCGGGGTGCCTTTTTCTACTGCGAAAGCAAGAAAATGCCTGGGAAAACGGTTGCAGCAATATTTCTCGGAAATTGGTCAATGTTGCGCAACAACGTCGCGGCTATTGTTGAGAACATAGACGTGTAAGGTTTGAAGGCGTGTAACGCCTTAGGAAAAGGAGAAGCTTATGTTCTGTCCCACTTGTGGTTCTCCCATTTCGGATGATGCCAAATTCTGCCCCGTCTGCGGTTCTGCCGTCGGTGCCGCTTCCGCTGCTCCTGCTCCGCAGCCCGCGCCGCAGCCTGCACCTCAGCCCCAGCCTGCTCCGCAGCCCACGCAGATTCAGCCCACTCCGGTTCAGGCAGTTCAGCCTCAGCCTCAGCAGCAGTACGCCGGCCAGCAGCAGTACACCGGTCAGCAGCAGTATGCTCAGCAGCCTGCACCTGCCCCGATGGGCTATGCTCCGATTAAAACCGACCGTGGCGTGATCGGCTGGCTCCTGCTTTCCATCGTGACCTGCGGCATCTATTCATATTACTTCCTCTATTGCCTCGCTCGCGACATCAATGTCATGTGCCAGGACGACGGCGATTCCACGCCGGGTCTGGCAGCATATATCCTGCTGTCGTTCGTGACCTGCGGCTTCTACGCACTCTACTGGTACTACAAGATCGGCAACCGCCTGCAGGCTAATGCTCCTCGCTATGGCCTGATGTTCCAGGAGAACGGTACCACCGTTCTTATGTGGCAGATCGTCGGCGCGCTGCTGTGCGGCCTTGGCCCCATCTTTGCCATGAACATCATCATCAAGAATACCAATGCCATGGCAACGGCTTATAACGTCCGTCTTGGCGCTCGTGCCTAACGATAAGAGCGGCGTGAACAGCTCCCAGGGACATAAGGGCGCGGCGGAACTCATTCGCCGCACCCTTTCTTGCATCGGCGCGCTCTTTGTCGCCTGGCTCGCACTCTACCTGCTCGATATCGGCTGCGTGTTTCGCCTGATGACGGGCATTCCCTGTCCGGGATGTGGCATGACGAGGGCCTGGCTGGCAGCACTGCGCCTCGATTTTGCGGCGGCCTTTGCCTACCATCCGCTGTTTTGGGTGGTGCCGATTGCGTTTGTGCTCGCGTTCGTGCGCGAGGAGGTGACGTCGAGCAAGCTAAAGCGCGGCATCGACATTGCGGTTATTGTTCTGTGCGTGCTGGTCGTTGCCGTATGGATCGTGCGCCTTATCAACCCGGCAGACGCGGGCCTGCTCTTTGGTGGTCACGCTCCCGCCGGAGTTCCCACCGATATCATCCACCTCGAACAACCGCGATGGCTCTGCCATTTGGGGGCGGGGTTGAAATGGTAGAAATAGCGTTTGACAAATGAGCGGGGGCGGACGAGTCGAAACGTCCGCCCCCGCTTTGACATCGCGATGTGGCTATGACTGCGAGATGCCGGCGAATTGACTACTCGTCGTGCTTCCCCTCGCGGCGTGCAGCAGCCCGCGCATCGTGGATGCCCTTGATTGCGGCATGGCGGGCGGTGCGGGCATCGTGCATGGCGTCGCGCGCCTCAGCGGCCGTTGCCTTGGCTGAGCGCAGTTTGGCGGCCAAGTCGGGGTTGGTTTCGGCAACCGCGGCGATCGTGGGGCCGTCGAGCTCCTCTTGCGTGGGCTCGGCCAAAAAGTCGATGGCATACTGGGCGGCTACCATGGAACCCTTGGACAGTACCGACTCGTCAATCTTGTAGAAGCAAGAATGTTGGGCGTACGTGGCGCCAATCTGGGGGTTGCGCGTGCCAACAAAGGCGAGCACGCCCGGTACGCGGCGCAGATACTCCGAGAAGTCCTCGCCCGAAAGCGTGCCACGGTAATGGCCTTCGCCGGCCGCACCCAGGCACTTGACCACGGCCTGACGACAACGCTCGCTCGAGGCGGCGTCGTTTTCGACCTTATAGTTGGCGATGGTGTAGTCGGTAAGTTCGGCCTCGGCGCCCAGGGCCGCCGCAGTGTGCTCCACGATGCGGCGCATGAGCTCGGGCATTTCCTCGTGCGTCGAATCGCCATAGGTACGCACCGTGCCGGCGAGGTAGGCGGTGCCGGCGATGACGTTGCGTGCGGTGCCGCCGTGCAGCTCGCCGACAGTGATGACAGCAGGCTCGTAGGGGCTGATTTCGCGTGAGACGATGGTCTGCAGGGCGTTTACAATCTCTGCCGCCACCATAACGGCGTCGTGGCCGCGCTGGGGCATGGCGCCGTGGCATGAGGTACCGCGAACGTCGATGCGGAACCAGTCGGTATTGGCCATGCGCGGGCCGGGCTCGCAGCTCACGGTACCGGCGTCGACCTCGCTCCAGATGTGCGCGGCGTAGGCGCCGTCGACGCCGTCGAGCACACCCGTGCCGATCATGAGTTTTGCGCCCTGGCCGTTTTCCTCACTGGGCTGGAAGACGATGCGGATCTCGCCGTGGATGTCGTCGGTCATGTGGCGCAGGATTTGCAGCGTGCCGAGCATCATGGCGATGTGGCAGTCGTGGCCGCAGGCGTGCATGCAACCCTCATTGACGCTGGCGAACTCCTCGCCGGTCTGCTCGGTGACAGGCAGGGCGTCGATATCGGCGCGCAGCAGGATACGGCGGCGCGGCGTGCCGTCCTCGCGGTAGGCATCGGGCGCGGTACCGCGGAGCGTCGCCACCAGGCCCGTCTTGAGCGGGCGCTCGTAGGGGATATTCATGGCGTCGAGCTGGTTGGCGATGTCGGAAGTCGTGCGCTCCTCGGCAAGGCTCAGCTCCGGATGCTTATGGAAGTGCCGGCGCTGCTTGATGATGTAGGGTTCAAACTCGGCGGCGATATCTCGGATGGCCGCGGTGACGTCGTCTGCCGCGCGAACCTCGGTTGCCGCCATAATTTGCTGTGCCTTGGTCTTCGTCATGGTCGATTTGCTCCTTGCTGGTTTTTGCAAAATCGTACAGGCTCATTCCAGTATGCCACCTGCCACTTGGCCTGGCAAAGCTGCCGTTTGCCGCTTGGCATTTTGTAACCGAGACGGGGGAGTACACTCGGGGGTGTTGAATTTCCTGCCAGAGATGGGGATGCCCATGCGACATATCGATCGGATTATCCGCTCCAAGAACGTCTTTACCGCGCAAGACGGCATCGATACCGCCCGCGAGCTGGCGATTGCCATTGCAGACGACCGTATCGTCGCAGTCGGTGCGCCCGATGACGTGATTGCCGCCGCTCCTGCCGCCACGTCGGTTATCGATTACGGCGAGCAGTTTGTCTGCCCAGGTTTCCATGACGCTCATCTGCACTTCTTCCATACCTCGGTCGGCTCCTCGTCGTACATGCTCATGGATATGGGCACGTCCGAGGCTGCGCTGGTGCAGCACGCGCTCGAGTTTTCCCAGGACTTGCCCGACGACGCTTGGGTTGTGACGCAGGGCTGGCGCGATTACCGTTGGAACCCGCCCGAGCATCCTAGCAAGGCGTCGCTCGATGCGGCATTCCCCGATCGTCCCTGCGTTATGTATTCGGGCGACGGACACACGCTTTGGCTCAACAGCCGTGCACTCGAGGCGCTCGGCGTCACGCGCGACAGTGAGCCGCCGGCGGGCGGCAGCTACGACAAGGACGCAAACGGCGAGCTCACGGGCATTGCTCACGAGGCAGCTGCTATGCAGCTGCTACCGCGCTGCCTTGAGTGGCTGGGCGAGGATCGCATCGCAAGCGCTTACGCCGATCAAATGAGGCGGATGGCCGAGCAGGGCATCACCTCGATATGCGATATGTCGCTCATGCCCATGCCGGGCTGCGATTTTATCCGCGATGACGTCTACGACAAACTGCAGGCAGCTGGCAAACTGGGCATCCGTGCCCATCTGTTCCCCACGTTGCTGGATGACCAATCGCGCTTAGAAGAACTGCAGACCCGCTACGCGAACAACGCGCTGCTCTCGGCGCCTGGTTTTAAGCAGTTCTTCGACGGCGTCTCGAGCGAACACACGGCCTATCTCACCGATCCCTATACCAACCCGCGCTTCCCGGGCGATCAAGGTCGCCTGACGGTTCCCGTCGAGCGCATGCGCAAGCTGGTCCTGGCGGCAGCCGAGCGCGGCCACACCGTGCGCATCCACGTTATCGGCGACGGCGCCATCCATGCCGCACTCGATATCTTTGAGGAGGCGGCAGAGCTCTACGGCTTGCCCCAGCACGGCCATAATACGCTTGAGCATTTGGAGAATCTGCTGCCCGAGGACATCGATCGTCTGCGCAAACTCAACGTCATTGCCTCGAGCCAGCCCTGTCATATCACACTCGACCCGGGTGGTCCGGAGCGCGACCTGGGCTTGGAGCGTAGCCGCATCATGTGGCCGTTTGCGACCTATAAGCAGCGCGGCATCCGCCAAGCCTTCGGCACCGATAGCCCCATCACAGCCGTTACCAGCATGAACGTGCTCTACACGGCTATCACCCGCCAAGACCCCCGCAGCCACTGGCCCGAGGGCGGTTGGCTGCCGAGCGAGCGTATCGATGCGGCAACGGCTCTGCGCAACTACACCCTGGGCAGCGCCTATGCAGCGGGCGACGAGCAAAACCTCGGCAGCTTGGAGCCCGGCAAGTATGCCGACCTGGTAGTCCTGGATCAAAACCCGCTCATCGTTGACCCCCAAGACCTCCAGGCCACAAAAGTTCAGGCCACCTACCTGGCAGGCAACTTGATTTACGAGCGCTAATATTCATGTCGTACCGTTAAACGCGGCTCGCGCAGCCTATTTTGGGATGGCGCTCGAGCCGCGTTTGCGTTTTGGTGGGGATCCGCCATGAGCGTCCCTGCTCTGTTGGATTTGGGTGCGGGGCGGAGGTGCTGCTGCCCCGCGCTCAATTTGGACACCAGCAATGCTATCTCTTGGTGTTTTGCATACTTCCCATTACAGATTGCATAAAAAGGCTGGGATGTCCTTCCTGATCCTGATGTACCCCCGCCCGTACCGTGCAAAAAACGGAGTATTCAGCACCGCGAGCTCTGCCGGTGCCGCTGCGGCTGAGTAACGTTGCGGAGATTGACGTCATTTTGGGGTCCGGCGCGGCGCGAAGCATGCCTTTTTGTCCTGGCGGGGTTTGCCTGCCGACTCAAATCGCCGGTCGAAGGCGTCCTTGGGACCAATATGGTTTGTCCGGCGCGTATGCAGCCGTTCTGCTCTGCTGAATACTCCCAAAAATGCACGGTGCTCCCTGGGGGACCCGTGCGTGCGGCGAAAACCATGCCCATGTCGCTATCCGCATCGCCATTTTGCTGCACTGACTTTTCCGAATGCCGGGCCCGAATTAGTCAACCTGGCTCCCGGGGCGGACCGGAGGGCATGAAGTTTGTCGCGAGTTCCGCACGCAAAGGAAAGCACTTAATGTGCTTTCCGTCTTGCGCAGGACTGTAGAGCAGCAAACTTCATGCCCTCCGGTCCGCCCCGGGAGCCACTGCTGGGTTATCCCCCGACATTCAGAAAATCTAAGTGCCAAAAAATAAGATTTTTTGACTCCGTGTTGTATAACCCGCCATTCGTGGGTACCATTCAACGCGTACGCAAACAAAAAGGGTTAATTCGCGTGGCATAACCACGCGGCCCAAAAAGGAGGAGACAAGCATGTCGTCTTTGAAGCCGCTTGCAGATCGTGTTCTGGTCAAGCCCGACGAGGCCGAGCAGAAGACCGCTTCTGGTCTGTATATCGCCAGCAACGCCCAGGAGAAGCCGCAGCGCGGCACCATCGTTGCCGTTGGTGCCGGCAAGGTCAACGACAAGGGTGAGCGCATCCCCATGGACGTCAAGGTCGGTGACGTTGTCATCTACGGTAAGTTCGGTGGCAACGAGGTCAAGGTCGACGGCGAGAAGTATCTGCTGATGCGCGCCGACGACATCTACGCTGTTGTCGAGGCCTAGTCTCGTCAGAATCTCTGATTCGTCTTTGAACGCGCCCGCCGCATAGGACTCGGAAGCGGCGACGCGAGTCACGTTTCTTTTGGAGGATTACCTACCATGGCAAAGAACATTACGTTCAACACCGATGCCCGCGCTAAGCTTGCCAAGGGCGTCAACACTCTGGCCGACGCCGTTACCGTCACCATGGGCCCCAAGGGTCGCTACGTTGCGCTGCAGCGCACGTTCGGTGCTCCGACCATCACCAACGACGGCGTTTCTGTCGCCAAGGAGATCGAGCTCGAGGACAACATCGAGAACATGGGCGCTCAGCTGGTGAAGGAGGTCGCCACCAAGACCAACGACACCGTGGGTGACGGCACTACCACCGCAACCCTGCTCGCTCAAGCCATCGTCAACGACGGTCTGCGCAACGTCGCCGCTGGCGCCAACCCGCTGGCCATCCGTCGCGGCATCGACAAGGCCGTCAACGCCGCCGTCGCCGAGATGAAGAAGCAGGCCAAGCCGGTCGAGACCAAGGAGCAGATTGCTTCCGTCGGTACCATCTCCGCCGGTGACCCCGAGGTCGGCGAGAAGATCGCCGAGGCCATGGAGGTCGTGGGCAAGGACGGCGTCATCACCGTCGAGGATTCCCAGACGTTCGACATCACCATCGACACCGTCGAGGGCATGCAGTTCGACAAGGGCTATGTCTCCGCTTACTTCGTCACGGATAACGACCGCATGGAGGCCGTGATGAAGGATCCGTACATCCTCATCACCGACCAGAAGATCTCCAGCGTCCAGGACATCATGCCTGTTCTCGAGGCTGTCCAGCGCGCTGGCCGTGGCCTGCTCATCATCGCTGAGGACATCGATGGCGAGGCTCTGCCGACCCTCGTCCTCAATAAGATCCGTGGCGCCCTCAACGTCTGCGCCGTCAAGGCCCCGGGCTACGGCGATCGCCGCAAGCGCATCCTGGAGGACATCGCCGTCCTCACCGGTGGCCAGGCTGCTCTGGACGAGCTGGGCGTGAAGGTCGCTGACATCACCGCCGATATGCTCGGTACCGCTAAGTCCGTCACCATCTCCAAGGACAACACCGTCGTCGTCGGCGGCGCTGGCTCCAAGGAGGCCATCGACGCCCGCATCGCTCAGATCAAGGGCGAGATGGAGAACACCACCTCTGACTTCGACCGTGAGAAGCTCCAGGAGCGCCTGGCCAAGCTCTCCGGCGGCGTTGCCGTCATCAAGGTCGGCGCTGCTACCGAGTCCGAGCTCAAGGAGATCAAGCACCGCGTCGAGGATGCCCTGCAGGCTACCCGCGCTGCTGTCGAGGAGGGCATCGTCGCCGGCGGCGGCGTCGCCTTCATGGACGCTGCTCCTGCGCTCGATGCTGTCGAGATCGACGACCCCGAGGAGAAGATTGGCGTCGATATCGTCAAGAAGGCTCTGACCGCTCCGGTCGCCACCATCGCCAAGAACGCTGGCTTTGAGGGCGCTGTCGTGGTCGACAAGGTTGCCGAGCTGCCCGCCGGCCAGGGTCTCAACTCTGCCAACGGCGAGTGGGGCGACATGATCGAGATGGGCGTCCTCGACCCCGTCAAGGTCAGCCGCGTCACCCTTCAGAACGCTGCTTCTGTCGCCAGCCTGATCCTCATCACCGAGGCTACCGTCTCCGATGTGCCCAAGAACACTCAGCTTGAGGACGCTATCGCTGCTGCCACCGCTGGTCAGCAGGGCGGCGGTATGTACTAAGGCCGACAAGGTCTAGAACTCCCACCGGGAATCCGGGGGCGTGACGGGGGTTTCTCTCCGGAACGTCCTCGGACATGCAAAGAGGCTCCGCATCGCGCTTCGCGCTGCGGAGCCTCTTTGCGTCCTGACGCTCCTATTTGGCAAGGCCTTTTTTAGAATCCATTTTTCGCTC
>CAUFRO010000019.1 GCA_959027945.1 uncultured Collinsella sp. | reverse complement strand
CCGTGGGAGGCCAGGGCGCCGCTGACCGGTGGACGGCACCGAGCCGTGCGCTTGACTTGAAGAAGGGGGAGGCCGCGCGGCCTCCCCCTTTTTTTGCGTTTGATAGAGAGTTGCAATACACGAACTCGTCTTCGTTTAGCTTGTCTTACTGTTTGGCTGTATTTTGAGTCCTTCGTTTGTATTTGCGCGATAATAACTCCCATTGGCGTTAGGGAGGACTTGATGTTTACCGTTTTTGTCTTGGGCAATATTGCTTCGGGTAAGTCGACTGCCTGCCGCTATCTCGAATCTCATGGCGCCATGCTTATCGATCTGGATGAGCTTGCCAAATCGCTGTATGTGCCAGGCTCCGATATCGTCAATGCCCTTGCGGAAGAATTCGGTTGGGACATTCTGGACGGGGAGGGCGGCATTCGCCGCAATGTCCTCGCTGTTCGAGCTTTCGCCTCTCCTGATACAGTTGCTCGGCTCAATGGCATCGTTCATCCGGTTCTCATCGAACAGCTTTCGCTGAGGATCCTTGATCCGGTTTGCTGCACGGTTTCGTCCCCCCGTTATCCCCTTGCGGTTGTCGAGGTTTCTGCCCCGACTGGTTTTGAGGATGCTTTTGGCCTGGCTGATGAAATTTTGGTTATCAGCGCTCCTTTAGCTGTTCGTCGCGAGCGTGCCATTCATCGTGGTATGGAGTCCTCTGCTTTTGATGCGCGCTCTGCATGCCAACCTGATGAGGCTTCGCTTTGCAACCTCGCTACGACGGTAATCGATAATGCGGCAGGCGATAACTCGCTCTTTGAACAACTGGACGCATGGCTTGTGCGACATGGCTTCGGGGATGTAGTGGATAAGGATGAGGCCGATGCCTAAGACACGTTTCTTTACGTGGTATCGCGTGGCGCCACTTGTCGTTATGTTTGTCTTCGGCCTTATTTCGCTCGTCTACTCGTATGCTCCTGCCGCCTTCTTTAAGCCTTTGTATCCAATTGACTATGAGGCGTACGTAAAGCAATCGAGCATTTCGCACAATCTTGATCCGTATCTGGTGTGCGCTGTCATAAAGTCGGAATCGAATTGGGATCCCGAGGCTGAGTCGAATCAAGGCGCACGGGGATTGATGCAGCTGATGCCCGAGACTGCCCAGGATATGATTGCCAAGGGTCTTGTCGATGGCAGCGAGTATTCAGCCGGCGACCTTAACGATCCCGCTACGAACATCGAGTTTGGTTGTGCGTATCTTTCGTATCTTCTAACGTATTTTAACGGGTCGACTGACAGTGCCATTGCCGCCTATAACGCCGGCATGGGCAATGTCGACGGATGGGCGCAGCAGAGCACGTCGCTTCATAATGCAATCACCTTTCCCGAGACGCAGGCGTATCTGATTCGTGTCAATAATGCCTGGGCTCGCTACAAGACCCTCTATCCCGATCGGTTCGTATAGGACTATGCCTGCCGCCTGCGTATACTGCAGATGTATGAGTTAGGAGTATCCATGGCGGAATTTGAAGTTGAGCGTGTTGGAGGAGAGCTCAAACGTTTTGGCGTTGAGGGCTCTGAGGTGCCGTTTAAGGTCGTGTCTCCATACGAGCCCGCCGGTTCCCAGCCTAAGGCCATTGAGTCGCTTGTGCAGGGTGTGAGGGACGGAGATCGCTATCAGGTTTTGCTGGGCGTGACTGGTTCGGGCAAGACCTTCACGATGGCTAAGACTATTGAGGCCCTGGGGAAGCCGACGCTGGTCATGGCTCCCAATAAAACGCTTGCCGCTCAGCTCGCGAGCGAGCTCAAGGAATTCTTCCCTAACAACGCCGTGGTCTATTTTGTGTCGTACTACGATTACTATCAGCCCGAGGCATATGTACCGCAGAGTGATACGTATATCGAGAAAGACTCCTCGATTAACGAAGAGGTCGAGATGCTGCGCCATCAGGCGACGGCATCGCTGCTATCTCGACGCGATGTGATCGTCGTCGCATCGGTCTCGTGTATCTATGGCATTGGCTCCCCCGAGGACTATGCGGGCCTAGCTCCGAACGTCGACAAGAAGGTGCCGCTCGAGCGCGATGACTTTATCCATGCGCTTATCGATATCCAGTACGATCGCAATGACTATGATTTGGCACGTGGCACCTTCCGCGTGCGCGGCGATGTCGTCGACGTGTATCCGCCCTATGCCGAGCATCCGTTGCGGTTTGAGTTCTTTGGCGACGAGGTCGAGCTGATTGCCGAGATCGACGAGGTCACCGGCGAGATGCTGCGTGAGTACGAGGCCATTCCCGTGTGGCCGGCCTCGCACTACGTGACTGAGAAGCCTAAGGTCAAAGCGGCTCTGAAATCAATCAGCGAAGAGTGCGAGAAGCGTGTGGCCGAGCTCAAGGCGACTGATAAGCTGCTCGAGGCGCAGCGTCTGCAGCAGCGTACCGACTATGATCTCGAGATGCTCGAGACCATGGGTTTCTGTAACGGTATCGAGAACTACTCGCGTCATCTGGACGGCCGAAAACCGGGCGAGCCGCCGTTTACCCTGATCGATTACTTTCCTAAGGATATGCTCTGCATCATCGACGAGAGCCATGTAACGGTGCCGCAGATCCGCGGCATGCACGAAGGCGACCGCTCGCGTAAGGTGACGCTGGTTGAGCATGGTTTTCGTCTGCCTTCGGCACTCGATAACCGCCCGCTTCGTTTCGATGAGTTTGAGGCGAGGATTCCCCAGTTCATCTACGTTTCGGCCACGCCGGGCGACTATGAGCTGCGGGTTAGCCAGAACGACGTTGAGCAGATTATTCGTCCGACCGGTCTGCTCGACCCCAAGATCGATGTGCGTCCGGTTCGTGGGCAGATTGACGATCTTGAGGACGAGATTCGCGAGCGCGTTGCCCGCAAGGAGCGCGTGCTGGTGACCACGCTCACCAAGCGCATGGCCGAGGACCTGACCGACCATCTGCTTGATGCCGGCATTAAGGTCAACTACATGCATTCCGATACGGCGACGATGGACCGTGTCGAGATCTTGCGAACGCTGCGCGAGGGAAAGATCGATGTTCTCGTTGGCATTAACCTGCTTCGCGAGGGTCTTGACCTTCCCGAGGTCTCGCTGGTGGCAATTCTCGACGCTGACAAGGAAGGTTTCTTGCGCAATCGCCGTTCGTTGATTCAGACGATTGGCCGTGCGGCCCGTAATGCCGACGGCGAGGTCATCATGTATGCAGACGTTGTGACCGATTCGATGAAAGAAGCCATCGAGGAGACGCAGCGCCGTCGCGAGATTCAGATGGCATATAACGAAGAGCATGGCATTGTGCCCAAGACGGTCCGCAAGGCCATTAACGACATCTCGAGCTTTATTACCGAGGCCGAAAAGACTGTGGGCTCGAAGGGGCGCTCGAGAGGCGATTCGCTGGGTCACGGTGCGTTCTATACGCCCGACGAAAACGGCGAGGGCGCCGCGCCGGAGACGGTGGCGCCCGAGCAGACGCTCGCCGAGCAGCTGGAAGGGCTGCCGCATGACGAGCTCGTGCGGATCGTCGAGACCATGGAGGAAGACATGCGCAACGCTTCCGCCGCCATGGACTTTGAGGAGGCGGCGCGTCTGCGCGATGCCGTCGTTCAGATTCGGGCGATGCTTGAGGGCGCATCTGAGGACGAAACGATCGAGCGTTTGCGTTCGCAGGCTCGCAAGGGTTCTACCTTTGCTTCGGGCAGAAAACGCCAGGGTGCAAGATTCAGGAAGTAGCGAACAGGCCCCGAGTTCCCTGTGGAGCTCGGGGCCTGTGTCGTTTGGACGCGGGAGTTCGTGCACTAGAGGTCTGCTATCAGCGCCTCAGCGCAACGGATGCCATCGGTGGCGGCACTCATGATGCCGCCGGCATATCCGGCACCCTCGCCGCAAGGGTAAAGGCCCGGAGTCGACACGGCGTGGCATGTTCGATCGCGGGTGACGGTGACCGGGGAGCTCGAACGCGTCTCCACGCCAGTGAGGACCGCATCGGGGCGGTCATAGCCACGCAGTTTCTTACCGAGCAGGGGGATTCCCAAACGAAGCGATTCGACGATATGCTGCGGGAGGGCATCGTCGATCGCCGTCCAGGTCACGCCAAGTGGATAGGTCGGTTTTACCTTTCCGGGTGCCGTGCTGGCGCGTCTAGCAAGGAAATCTCCGACGAGCTGTGCCGGCGCGTTCCAGTTGGAGCCGCCCAGGCGATAAGCGGCTCGCTCGCAGGCGCGCTGGAGCTCAATGCCTGCGAGCGGATCATCGCCGGGAAGGTCGTCAGGTGTGACGTTAACGAGTAAGGCGGCATTCGCGTTGCGCCCGTCGCGGGCATTGAGGCTGGCGCCGTTGACGCACAGATGGCCTTGCTCGGAAGAGGCCGCGACAACCTGTCCTCCGGGGCACATGCAAAACGAGAACACACTGCGGCCGTTGGGGAGATGGGCGACAAGCTTGTAGGGGGCTGCTCCGAGTGCCGGGTGCCCCGCCGAAGGGCCATATTGGGCACGGTCGATGTCGCGCTGAGGATGCTCGATGCGCACACCCATGGCAAAGGTCTTTTGCGCGAGGGCAACGTTATGTTCTTTGAGAAGCTCGAATACGTCGCGGGCGGAATGGCCGCAGGCGAGAATGAGGTGCTTTGTGGCGATTGTCTCGCTTGTGGTTTCTTGGGGCGGTTGGACATCGACGCCGGTGATGGCGCCAGATCCATCGGTTCGAATATTGACGAGCCTTGTTCGATAGCGGACGGTTCCACCGAGCTGCTCGATGCGCTGGGAAATGTTGGTGACGACGGTGGGGAGGATGTCGGAGCCAATGTGCGGCTTGGCGTCCCACAGGATGTCGCGAGGTGAGCCAGCTTCGACGAAGGTCTCAAGAATCAGCCGATGGGCAGGATTCTTGGTTCCCGTGTTGAGCTTGCCGTCCGAGAAGGTCCCTGCGCCGCCCAGGCCAAATTGGATATTGCTGTCGGGGTCGAGGATACGCTCCTTAAGAAAGAGATCAATCGCTTCCGAGCGGCGAAACGCGGGGTCGCCGCGCTCGATGAGCAGGGGTTTAAGGCCCGCTTCGGCAAGGGTCAGGGCGGCGAAGAGACCGGCGCAACCGGCGCCGACAACGACGGGACGCCCCTTGGGTGCATTTGGGACAGGGTTGGGGAATGAAGGAGCCTCGCCGTCTACCATGCGGATGCGCGAGCGGTCGCACTCGGCGACGCGGTCGACCACCTCCTGCTCGAGTCGGGAGCTTGTCAGCTCGACTCGAAAGCTCAAAATAAAATGGACATCTCGCTTTTTACGGGCGTCGATTGACTTGCGATGGAGCTCAATGGCTTTAATCTGGGAATCCTCGCATCGCAGGGCTCGTTTGACGGCGCGTCTACCAATAGCAAGGCAGGCGGTTTCGTCGCCGCCCTCATCGAGTGACGCGTGGACTTGGGTGATTTCGATCATCGAGGTCTCCTTAGATGCAAGAAAGAGGCCGCCCGGTGTCCCAGACGGCCCGAATGCGTTTTGATTATAGACTGCGCGGCTATAGGCTGCTTGCAGCGCGAATACCCGAGATCCAAGCCCATGCAAGGTTGAAACCGCCGCAATCGGCATCGATGTCGAGCGCCTCGCCACAGATGTAAAGTGGGGCGTCTGCCGCGTTGCTCACGCAGAGGTTGGGAGCTGAGACGCTCTCGATGGGCACGCCGCCGCGCGTGACCTGGGCCGAACGCTCCTCTGTCGTTCCCTCGACGAGCATCTTAAAGTGCTTGAGGATTGAGACCAGATGGATGACGTCGTACGACCCGGGGTGGCACTGTTCGAATGCGGTGCAGACAACGTGAGAGAACTGCGGGGCGAGCATGCCGTCGAGCCAGCGGGGGTCGCGGGGTGAAAAGCCGCCGAGCAACGCAACTCGCTGGCTGAGCATATCGAGCAACTCGTCTTTGGAGAGGTCGGGAAAAACGTCGAGCAGAATCGTGTCGCCGCGCTGGACGCGACGGGAGAGGTTAAAGGCGGCAACGCCCGAGATGCCAAAGGTTCGGAAGAGCACTTCGCCGTCTTCGCGCCAGAGCTCCTCGTGATTGCGGGTGAGCGTCAAACGGGCGCGGACGCGCAGGCCATCCAGTGTCTTAAGCGCAGTCTGGTCGCCGAAGACTGATGCCGACACAGGGCAGAGGACGGGATGCTGCGGTGTGAGGGAAAGATTGAACGTCTTCGCGATTTCGACAGGGTTGCCGCCCGTAGCGATAATTACGGCCTTTGCCTGCAGCGTCTCGTTCGTGCGAGGGGTGTCGGCGAGCGCCTTCCGAAGCGAGCGGACCTCCGATTTTCGGTCGTCGTGCTTTTTTGCCTTGAGTGCTCGCGCGGGACGGTCTATTTGGAGTGCCCAGCCCTCGGGGGCTTTGAATGCCGAGGCAACGTTTGCTCCACAAATCAAGGTGATACCCAGGCGGTTGCAAGCGTTGAGAAGCGCATCGCGCACCGATTCGGCACGAAGGGAGCGCGGATACAGCCGGCCCTCCTCGGAGGTCGTCATGATGCCCAGCGAGGAGAAGAAACTGCCGAGCTCTTGCTCGGGCTGGGGACCCATGACGGATTCGACGAATGCGGGGCGGTTGTACCGCTGGAAATCAATTGATTCGTTGGAAAGGTTGCAGCGGCCGTTGCCGGTCGCAAGGAGTTTAAGGCCGCAGGCAACATCGCGCTCAACGATGCAGGCGCTTTTGCCTGCGCGTGCGGCCGTAATGGCGGCGGCGAGACCCGAGGCCCCGCCGCCGATTACCAAGACGTCATAGGAGGCGTTTGCGTTCACTTAGGCCTCGGCGGTCTCGTGCGGGGCAATGGCCTCGACGGCAGAGACGGCTTGGGGCAGCATACCGTCGGGCAGTG
Organism: uncultured Collinsella sp.; assembly: GCA_959027945.1. Taxonomy (GTDB): domain Bacteria; phylum Actinomycetota; class Coriobacteriia; order Coriobacteriales; family Coriobacteriaceae; genus Collinsella. The sequence continues at coordinate 33,206 of CAUFRO010000019.1, read as the reverse complement.
CGGTCTCAACCTCGCCCTTGTCGCAAGCCTCGGCGAGTGCCGGATTGATGGGAAGCTGCCCTAGGATCTCGAGGTTGTAACGCTCGGCGACCTCGGGGAGCTTGCTCTTGCCAAAGACTTCGATCTTCTTGCCGCAATCGGGGCACTCGATATAGCTCATGTTTTCGACGATTCCCAAAATGGGCACGTTCATCTTCTCGGCCATGTTGACCGCCTTGGCGACAATCATCGAGACCAGATCCTGCGGGCTCGTGACGATGACGATGCCATCGACGGGCAGCGACTGGAAGACCGTGAGGGCGACGTCGCCCGTTCCCGGAGGCATGTCGACCAGCAGGTAGTCGATGGGGCCCCATGAGGTTTCGCTCCAGAACTGCCTGATGGCACCCGCGATAACCGGACCGCGCCAGAGGACGGGGTCGGTTTCGTTTTGGAGCAGCAGGTTAGAGCTCATAACCTTGACGCCGTGCTCGGAGATTTCGGGCAGCATAAGGTTGCCGAGGGCATGGACGTGACGTCCGCTCATACCGAACATCTTAGGGATAGAGGGGCCGGTAATATCGGCATCGAGGACGCCGACCTTGTGACCGTGGCGGGAAAGCTCCGTGGCGATGGCGCCGGTGACGAATGACTTGCCGACGCCGCCCTTGCCGGAAAGCACGGCGATAACGCGCTTGACCTCGGACAGCGTATTTTCCTCAAATTGCGACGGCGACGTTTGCCCGCCGGCTGCCTGTGCGTGCTCGCAACCCATGTTTGACTCCTTTGTATATGTTGGGGCCGGAGCCCCGCGGTGTGACACGAGCGTCATTGTACCCTCGTTTGCGAGCGGGAGTCATTTATGATGCGTGGTAGGCGATCGACAGTATTCGAAAGTACGGACCGAGCGTGCGGCCTGCGGCGTCAGACAACGCAAAAGGTCTGCGAATCTTGTATTACGAACATCTGTGCGCGTCGAGTGCGCTAAACTCATCGTCAGTGTGATTTGAAGTTGTAGGAGGCAAGGAGCTTCCATGTCTGATTCTTCTATCGTTATTCGCGGCGCGCGCGAGCATAACCTGCGCGATATCGATGTTTCCATTCCGCGTGACCAGCTCGTGGTCATAACCGGTCTTTCCGGATCGGGCAAGAGCTCACTGGCGTTCGATACCATCTATGCCGAGGGCCAGCGCCGTTACGTCGAGAGCCTTTCGAGCTATGCGCGTCAGTTTTTGGGCCAGATGGACAAGCCCGATCTGGACTCGATTGACGGCCTGTCGCCGGCTGTGTCGATCGATCAGAAGACAACGTCCAAAAACCCACGCTCGACGGTGGGCACCGTAACCGAGATTTACGACTATCTGCGTCTGCTGTTTGCTCGCGTGGGAACGCCGCACTGTCCTGAGTGCGGTCGCGTCATTGAGCGCCAGACGACCGATCAGGTCGCCGATAAGGTGCTGGCGGCGGGGGAGGGCCGTCGCGCGTTTGTGTTGGCGCCGGTGGTTCGTGGACGCAAGGGCGAATATGCCAAGCTGTTTGAGGACCTGCGTGCGGAGGGCTTTAGCCGTGTGCGCGTCGACGGCGAGGTGCGCTCGCTTGACGACCCTATCGACCTGGACAAGAAGTTCAAACACGACATTGAGGTCGTGGTCGACCGTATCGTGATTCGAGAGAACTCCCTGGGTCGCATTGCCGAGTCCGTTGAGCAGGCGACGGCACTGGCGCACGGTAACGTGAACGTGTACATGCTGCCCGACCGCGACGCTCCCGAGGGAACCGAGGGCGAGCTGCTGGAGTATTCGCTGGCACTGGCGTGCCCGGAGCACGGGCATTCCATCGACGACCTGCAGCCGCGCGATTTCTCGTTCAACGCGCCCTATGGTGCATGTCCCGAGTGCGATGGCCTGGGCTTTAAAAAGACAGTCGATGCCGAGGCGCTGATTGAAGACCCCTCAAAGTCGATTGCCGACGGAGTTTTTGGCAGCCTGTTCGGCAATTCCAACTATTATCCGCAGATTTTTGCTGCGGTCTGCAAACACTTTAAGGTGAGTGCCGATACGCCATGGGAGGACCTGCCCCCGCGGGTGCGTCGTGCGTTTTTGGATGGCATGGGCGACACGAAGATTTCGGTCGACTATCAAAAGCTCGATGGGCGTCGCAGCCAGTGGGACACTAAGTTCTCGGGCGTGCGCAACATCCTGCACGAGCGCTACAACGAGACGACGAACGAGAACACCAGAGCTCGCTTGGAGAAATACATTCGCGAAGAGCCATGCTCGAGCTGTCACGGTGCTCGCCTGCGTCCCGAGATGCTTGCCGTCACCGTGGGCGGCAAGTCCATTTACGATGTCTGCTGCCTGTCGTGTCGCGAGTCGCTCGAGTTTTTTGAGGGCCTGGAGCTTACCGAGCGTCAGCAGTTTATCGGCGGGCGCATCGTCAAGGAAATCCTGGAGCGCCTGCGTTTTCTGGTCGATGTCGGACTCGACTATCTGACGCTCGATCGCGCCTCGGCGACGCTTTCCGGCGGTGAGGCCCAGCGCATTCGCCTGGCAACGCAGATCGGCGCCGGCCTCATGGGCGTTCTGTACATTCTGGACGAGCCGTCGATCGGTCTCCACCAACGCGATAACGAGCGCCTGATCAAGACGCTCGAGCGCTTGCGCGATATCGGTAATACCGTTATCGTCGTCGAGCACGACGAAGATACAATTCGCGCTGCCGACTACGTGATCGATATGGGTCCCGGTGCGGGCGTTAACGGCGGAAACGTGGTCGCCGCGGGAACGCCTGCCGATATCATGGCGTGCCCCGATTCCATGACGGGTGCCTATTTGACCGGCAAGCGGATGATCCGCGTGCCCGATGAGCGCCGCAAGCCCGGCCGCGGCTGTCTTAAGATCACGGGCGCCCGCGCTAACAACCTCAAAAACGTTACCGCCAAGATTGAGTTCGGTACGCTCACAGTCGTTACCGGTGTTTCGGGATCGGGCAAGAGCTCCCTGGTCACCGATACGATTGCGCCCGCGCTTACGAATGCCATCCATCGTTCGACGCGTCCCGTGGGGCCGTACAAGAAGATTGAGGGCATCGAGTGCATCGATAAGGTAATCGATATCGACCAGTCGCCGATCGGTCGTACGCCGCGTTCGAACCCTGCGACCTATATTGGCCTGTGGGATGATCTGCGTGCGCTATTTGCAAGCACGCCGGAGTCGAAGGCGCGCGGCTACTCGCCGGGACGTTTCTCCTTTAACGTAAGCGGCGGTCGCTGCGAGGCGTGCAAGGGCGATGGCCAGATCAAGATCGAGATGCACTTCCTTCCCGATATCTATGTCCCCTGTGAGGTATGTGGCGGCAAGCGTTATAACCGCGAGACACTCGAGGTTACCTACCGCGGCAAGACAATCTCGGACGTGCTCGACATGAGTGTCACCGAAGCACTGGCTTTCTTTGGGAATATCCCGCAGATTAAGCGCAAACTGCAGACCCTATATGACGTGGGTCTGGGCTACGTGAGCTTGGGCCAGCCCGCTACGACGCTTTCGGGCGGCGAGGCACAGCGCGTGAAGCTCGCTAAGGAGCTTCATCGTCGTCAGACAGGCAAGACGTTCTATATTTTGGACGAGCCCACAACCGGCCTTCATTTTGAGGATGTTCGCCAGCTGCTCGACGTGTTGCAGCGCCTGGTCGATGCGGGCAACACGGTTCTGGTGATCGAGCACAACCTTGATGTCATCAAGGTTGCCGACCGCCTGATCGATATGGGCCCCGAGGGCGGCAATGGCGGCGGAACCGTCGTGGTCTCAGGCACGCCCGAGCAGGTCGCGGCATGTTCGCAGAGCTACACGGGCAAGTTCTTGGCGCCGCTGCTCAAGCGTGACCGTGAGCGTCAGGCGCAGCTCGACGCGCAGTAAAGAGACGTTGTAGTACCGACGCGCCACCGATTCCTTCTGATTCGGTGGCGCTTCTGTGTGTCGAGATGGCATATGCGGCGGAATTGGCCCTATACTTAATCCTTGCGTCGCTCTGCGAGGGAAAGGATGTGCCATGGCAAAGGCTGTTAAGACGCCAAAAACCAATGCGATGCGCGAGCTGGAAAGCGCCGGCATCTCCTATGTTCTCCATACGTACGAAGACGATGGCGATGAATCGTCAGGTCTGGGCGTCGCGATTTCCGAGCAGCTTGGCGAGGAGCCCGGTCAGGGATTTAAGACCCTGGTCTGCACGACGCCGTCCAACGACCATGTCGTGTGCTGCATTCCCGTTGCCGACGAGCTCGACCTCAAGGCCGCCGCGCGCGCCGCAGGCGAAAAGTCGCTGACCATGATGCATGTCAAAGATTTGCTTGCCGCGACGGGGTATGTCCGCGGCGGTTGCAGCCCGGTCGGTATGAAAAAGCGCTTCCGGACGCTGATCGATGAGACATGCGTCCTTTGGGATACCATTTTTATCTCGGGTGGCAAGCGCGGCTATCAGCTTGAGCTTGCTCCCGATGACTTAGTTGCATTTTGCGGGGCGACGGTTGCCCCGATCACGAGAGAGGACTGAGCGATGCCGCAGGAAGAATCAAAGCGCGGAGCTCACTTTGCAAAAGGGTCGGCTCCTCAGGCGCCCGCGCCCGAGGCTGCTTCGTTCGATAACGAGATTCGAAACGCCTGGTCCGCTGCCGCTGACCCGGGCGAGACGGCCGTGTACTTGCGTGCCGCCGGTGCCGGCACGGCGCTTCCCCGTACGGTTCTTTCTTCGACTCGTCCCGATGAGACGGCTGTCTTTTTGGCCGCCGCTCAATCGAGCGCCAGCGTGACGCCGGTCGCCTCCGAGGCTCCTCGTGTGCCGCGTCCCGATGAGACGGCGGTGTTTTTGATGGCAGCCCAGGGAAAGAGCATGCCGCAGAGCGCTCCTGTCGCTCGTTCCGCCAAGCCCGCGGTTCATGATGATGACGAGCCGCTTCTTTCGGATGACGAATGGTCGCCGCTTGGTTCGACCGATCCCGTCGAGGGCGTGGCCATCGACGGTGATGATGACTGGGACCCTCTGTCGTTTTCTGCCCGAACCGTCGCCGCCAAAGAAGTTGACACGGTGTTTGGCGACCATGCCATATTCGATGATGATGCCGTATCCGGTAACAACATGCCGAACAGCGATGACGCCGCACCTGCTGATGACGCCGTTTTGGTTGACGATCCCTTTGCGATGACCGGCTCCTTTACCGTCGTGGACAATTTGCCGCCACAAGATGAGGTTCATGAGGACTCTCAGGACGACGTAGACGATATGGGTTCGTCGGACTACTCCACGGTTGGTCGTTCTGCTGGCCTCATGACCGCGCTGACCATCGTGTCGCGCGTCACCGGGTTTATCCGCACGTGGGCCATGGCGGCCGCCATCGGCATGTCGCTGCTCTCGTCCTCCTATCAGGTTGCCAACAACCTGCCCAACATGCTTTACGAGCTCGTGATGGGCGGCATGCTCGTTACGGCGTTTTTGCCGGTGTATATGGGCGTGAGGCGCGAGCAGGGCCGCGAGGCATCGAACGAGTATGTCGGCAATCTGCTCGGTATTCTGCTTCTGCTGCTGGGCGGTATCTCGCTGCTGGGCACCGTGTTTGCTCCCGGCTTTATTTGGACGCAGTCGTTCCTTTCGGGCGATGGCGGCAGCATGGATACCGCTGCGTTCATGTTCCGCTTCTTTGCTATCCAAATTCTGTTTTATGGCTTGGGCTCGGTGTTCTCGGGCGTTCTCAACGCACATCGCGACTACTTCTGGTCGACGTTTGCCCCGGTTCTCAACAATGTCATCGTTATCGCCAGCTTTATGGGCTTTGCTCCCGTGTCTGCACAATTTGGCGAGCAGGTCGGTATTATCTTGATCGCAGCCGGTACGACCCTCGGCGTCTTTGTCCAGATGGCCTGCCAGATTCCCGCGCTTGGCAAGCATGGCGTGCATCCTCATATCCATATCGACTTTAAGGACCCCGCGCTGCGACAGACGATTGCGCTTGGTATCCCGACGCTGCTCGCCACGGTGTGCATGTTTGTCTCGACTTCCATTACCAATGCCGCCGCGCTGGTGGTGCAGCCCGAGACCGGCCCTTCCGTCATCGCATATGCGCGCCTGTGGTATACGCTGCCCTATGCGCTGATCGCTGCCTCGCTTTCGACGGCACTCTATACCGAACTCTCCCACGATGCACAGGAGAAGGATTACGACAGCGTCCGCACGGGCATTTCGCGCGGTGTCGCCCAGATGCTCTTCTTCCTGATTCCGTTTGCGATGTACCTGATCGTCTTCGCCCGTCCGCTCAACATGATCTACTGCGCCGGCAAGTTCGATGAATCCGGTGTGGCGCTGGTGTCGGAGTTCCTTATCTATCTGGCACTTTCCCTGCCGCTCTACGGCGTGGTCGTGCTGATGCAGAAGAGCTTCTCGGCCCTGCTCGATATGAAACCTTATAGCCGCTATTGCCTGTACTCCGCTATCGGCCAGGCCGGTTCGGTTCTGCTGTTTGGCGTGGTGCTGGGCTACGGTATGCCGGCAATTGCGCTTTCGTACGTCGTTGACTACGTGGTCTTGGTCGGATGCTCACTGTGGTGGCTGCGCCGTCGTCTGCATGGACTTCAGGTCAAGTCTATCCTGCACGGCGGTTTCTTCGGCCTATTGTTCGGTGGCTTGGGCGCTGCCGCGGGCGCCGGCGTCATGTGGGCACTTGAGCACTTTGTCGGACTGCTTGGCGGCTCGATCCTCATTACCCTGGGCTACGTTTGTGTTGCAGGCGTCGTCTCGCTCGCCGTGACTTTTGGCCTTGCCTTTGTCTTTAAGATGCCCGAGGTCTCGGCGCTGCTTCGTCGCGAGTAGGTGCGTGTGGCAGGTCACGACAACATTCCAACACTTGCCGAGCAGGTTTCGCGCGTTCCCACGCAACCCGGCTGCTACCTTTGGAAAGATGCCAAGGGCGATGTCATCTATGTGGGCAAGGCAAAAAACTTGCGTGCCCGTATGCGTCAATACGTGACGCTGCAGGACGAGCGTCAAAAGATCCCGCTCATGATGCAGCTGGTGGCGAGCTTCGACTATATCGTGGTGGAGACCGAGCACGAGGCATTGGTGCTCGAGCGCAATCTGATCGGCCAGTACCATCCGTACTTCAACGTCGACCTTAAGGACGATAAGAGCTATCCCTTTATCGCCATTACTAAGAGCGACTTGTTTCCGGCTATTAAATACACGCGAGAGCGTCATAAACCGGGAACGCGCTATTTTGGCCCCTATACCGATAGCCGCGCGGCGCGTGAGACCATCGATACGCTACGCAAGGTTATTCCTATTTGCTCGGCATCCTGTGCGGAATGGCGCCGCTGCCGCCGCATCGTCGAATCTCATAAGGGCGAAGAAGACATCGTCAATATGATTTGCGCGCAAAACGGGCGCCCCTGCTTTGACTACCATGTCGGGCGCGGGCCGGGCGCATGCGTCGGCGCGATTTCGCCTGCCGACTATGCCAAGAACGTCAAGCGTGTCGAACGTTTCTTGTCGGGCCATCGCAAGGATGTCGTCGACGAGCTCACGTCCGAGATGACGGAGGCAGCCGAGGCGCTCGATTTTGAGCGTGCGGCGCGCGTCAAGCGTCGCCTGGAAGTCATTAGGGGCCTGGACGATCGCCAACAGGTCGTTTTTCCATCAAGCGTCGATATCGACGTCATCGGCTTCTATCGCGAAGAGACTATCTCTGCCGCCTGTGTCTTTGTCGTTCGCGAGGGCCGAACGGTTCGAACTTGTGAGTTCATCCTCGATAAAGGCCTGGATGTCGACGAGGGAGAGCTTCAATCGGGCTTTCTTAAGCGCTATTACGACGAGACGGCCGATATTCCAGCCGAGATCAATCTCTCTGTCGAGCTTGAGGATGCCGAAGCGTTGGGGGAGTGGCTTGCGGCCAAGCGCGAACGCTCTTGCCATCTCCATAGGCCGCAGCGCGGCGAAAAGCACCGCCTGCTCGATATGGCTTCCAAAAATGCGCGCCATGCCCTCATGCGCTACATGATGCGCACGGGGTATGCTGACGATCGCACCAATCAGGCGCTCCTGGAGCTCGAAAGTGCGCTGGCGCTGCCTGCGCCGCCGTTGCGCATCGAGTGTTTCGACATCTCGACGTTGCACGGCACCTTTACCGTCGCTTCGATGGTGGTATTTACCAACGGCCGTGCCGACAAGGGCCAGTATCGTCGCTTTAAAATTCAGGCCGAGTTGGACGAGGCGAACGACTTCGTATCGATGTCCGAGGTCCTGGGGCGCCGCTATGCTCCCGAGCGCATGGCGGACGAGCGTTTTGGCTCACGCCCCGATTTGCTCGTTGTCGATGGCGGCAAGCCGCAATTGACCGCTGCAATTAAGCAACTTGAGGCGCTTGGCCTCGATATACCAGTTTGTGGCTTGGCAAAGGCCGATGAGGAAGTTTTCGTGCCGTGGGACGAGACTCCCGTCGTGCTGCCGACCGGCTCCGCTTCGCTTTATCTGATCAAGCAGGTTCGCGATGAATCCCACCGATTTGCGATTACCTTCCACCGCGAGTTGCGCGATAAGGCTATGACGGTTTCGGTGCTTGACGACGTTCCGGGCGTGGGACCCACCAGAAAACGTGCCATTATGCGCCATTTTGGCTCGATGAAGCGTTTACGCGCAGCAAGCGAGCAGGAGATTGCAGAAGTTCGAGGCGTTCCGGCTGATGTCGCCAAAGCGGTCCACGAGGCACTTGTTGCATGGAATGCCGAACGCGCCCAGGCATCGGCCAACCGATCCGAAAACTAAACGCGCTTCTAAACAACTGATATACATGATTGGTCAATTTTCAATCATTTGTTTCGCGGTGATTACCTGCCGATTTCGGGTTTTATTAACGCTAAAACGTTTGACTAGCCATGGTGAACAACACTGCTATCCTGCGGGTTGACGAAAACTGATATCTCACCTCGTCGATACATACTGTCTGTCGAATCATTTGTCAATGAATTCGGTGAACGGTAGTAAATACCGTTCAAGCGTATGTATGTATCGGTCGCCGAGCGCGGCACCTCAGTTGGGTTCGTCGGTAGGTAAGGTATATATCGTCCGCAAGTTGCGCGGGGGCAAGTCTAGGTGCTCCCGGGTAAGATTCTCTATTGATAGGAGAAGACATGGCCATCATCAACAAGGGTATGTCCAGGCGTTCGTTCCTCGGCCTCACCGGCAGCGTCGCTGCTGTCGCAGGGCTTGGTCTCACTGGCTGCGGTGGCAGCTCTAGCGACGAAGGTTCCGCTTCCGGTTCCACTGATTCCGCCAACCGTGGCGGCGGCGTGATCACCGCTGGTTCCGCTTACGCTCCGTCCAGCTTCGACCCCGCCAGCACCGGCTCCGCTGTGGGCCTGGGTGCTAACTGGCACGTCATCGAGGGCCTCTACGGCATCGATTACCACGACTACAGCACCTTCAACGAGCTCGCCACCGACGATCCCAAGTCCGTGGACGACACTACCTTCGAGGTCACCATCCGCAAGGGTGCCAAGTTCTCCGATGGTACCGAGGTCACCGCTGACGACGTCGTTGCCTCCTACACCGCTTGCGCCGCTTCTGCTACCTATGCTCCGTTCTTCCAGCCCTTCGAGTCCATCGAGGCCAAGGACGCCAGCACTGTAACGGTCAAGACCAAGGTTCCCAACTTCTCCCTGCTCAAGGATCGTCTGGCCATCATCCGTGTTACCCCGGCCACCCAGGCCGAGGAGGATCGCGCCAAGCAGCCGATCGGTTCCGGCCCCTGGATGTACGACTCTATCTCCGATACCGAGATCACCCTGGTTCCCAACCCCGAGTACAACGGTGAGTATGCTGCCGAGGATAAGAAGATCCAGTACAGCATCCTGACCGACCCCACCGCTCGCGTTACCGCTCAGCAGGAGGGCTCCACGCTCGTTATGGAGCTCGTCACCGCTGACGCCGTCGACCAGCTCGAGAGCGCTGGCTGCAAGATCGACAACGTCCAGGGCTTCGGCACCCGCTTCATCATGTTCAACGTCGCCAAGGAGCCTTGGAACAACGTCAAGGTCCGTCAGGCCGTCATGTACGCGCTCGACACCGAGAAGATGATCACCAACACCTTCGCCGGCCTTGCCACCGCTGCCAGCTGCTACCTGCCCAAGAGCTTCACCAACTATCATGAGGCTTCCACGGTGTACAAGACTGACGCCAAGAAGGCCAAGAAGCTCATCGAAGAGTCTGGCATCACCCCGGGCGCAATCACCCTGCGCACCACCGATAACGAGCAGATCAAGGGCATGGCCGCTCAGGTCAAGAACGACCTCGACGCTCTCGGCTTCGATGTGACCATCCAGACCGATACCTCGCCGGCCACCTACGCTGCCATCGACGGCGGCGAGGCCTACGATATCCTTCTCGCTCCTGGCGATCCGTCCTGCTTCGGCGCCGACCCCGACCTGCTGCTCAACTGGTGGTATGGCGACAACGTCTGGATGCAGACCCGTTGCCCGTGGAAGGATTCCGCCGAGTGGGCGAAGCTCCACGGTCTCATGGACGAGGCTCTTGCCGCCGAGGGCGACGAGCAGCAGAAGAAGTGGAACGAGTGCTTCGACATCATCGCCGACAACGCCGTTCTGTACCCCGTTGTCCACGTCAAGACCGTTTCCGCTTCCTGGGACGATCCGTCGACCGCGCCCAACGGCGAGGCCCTCGATGGCTTCAAGGGCATCGGCACGACGAGCATGTCCTTCAGGGGCGTCGCGACCGTCAAGGCCTAAGACTCGCTTGAGTCATATGTGGGGCGTCGGTCGTAAGGCAGCGTCCTCATAGTTGAAACAAAGACCCGGGCGGCCTCGATGTCGCTCGGGTCTTGTAATGAGTATCCGTACTCATATACCAGTTGGTCCTACCGACAAAAGAAAGGGGAGAGAACGTGAACAACTTGCTACGTTTGATTGGAAGGCGTCTTGTGGCGCTGCCGATCATGGCATTGGGCGTCACCGTCCTGGTGTTCTTCCTTATGTCGTTCTCCAAGACCGACCCCGCCTACACGGCGTTGGGTGACGGTGCCTCGCCCGAGGCGGTTGCCGAGTACCATGAGAAGTATGGTCTGGACGACCCCTGGCCCGTGCGCTACGTGCGCTATATGGGCGATTTGATTCATGGCGACATGGGTACCTACGGCGCTGCTCGCAACTCCGTTGCCAAGCGCATCTCCACGGCCCTGCCCGTCACGATGCAGTTGACCTTCATCGGTCTTGCCATCGGTGCGGTCGTTTCGTTTTTGCTCGGCGTCATCGCGGCACTGTATCGCGACAAATGGCCGGACCAAGTGATCCGCGTCTTTTCCATCGCCGGCTTGGCAACCCCGTCGTTCTGGCTTGCCGTTCTGTTGATCCTGCTGTTCTCTTCCTACCTTAAGGTGCTCCCGGCATCGGGTGCTCTGCCTCACTTCACCACGAATCCGGTTGGCTATCTGGGACGTATGATCATGCCCGCTATCGCCTTGGCATTTCCGCTGACGGGCCAGATGACTCGTATCGTGCGTACCGCCATGGTCGAGGAGCTCGACAAGGACTATGTCCGTATGGCTCGTGGCGCCGGCGTTCCCGAGAAGGTCGTCGTCGGCATCAACGTTCTTCGCAATGCGCTGATCACCCCGGTCACCACCCTCGGTCTTAAGATCGGCTACCTCATGGGCGGCGCCGTCGTCATCGAGGTTATCTTCAACCTCCCCGGCATGGGCACCGCGATTCTGCAGGGCGTTCAGGGCAACGAGGCGAACCTGGTTCAGGGCGTCGTTATCGTCGTTGCTCTTGCCTTCATCATCATCAACATCGTGGTTGACATGCTCTACCTGCTCATCAACCCGCGCATCAGGACGGTGTAGATTATGGTAAAGATTCGAGAGAAGCAAACCGAGCAGCTCGAGAAGGCTGCCTCCAAGGGGCTCAAGCTCGGTGGCTGGAAGAAGATGACGCTGTCTTCTAAGATTGCCGCCGTCGTTCTGGTGCTGGTCGCCCTGACTGCGATCCTTGCTCCCCTGCTTGCCCCCTATAGCCCGGTTGAGATCTTTACGGCTCGCCAGGCTCCCGGCAACGGGTTTATCTTCGGTACCGACGACAAGGGCCGCGACATTCTGTCGCGTATGCTCTACGGTGGTCGTTACTCGCTGATTATCGGCTTTGGCGCTACTGCCATGGCTCTGGTCTGCGGCTCGGTCGTGGGCGCTCTTGCAGCGGTTTCGCGCAAGTCTATCTCTGAGGCGATCATGCGTATCCTGGACATCATCATGTCCATCCCGGGTATCGCCCTCGCAGCCGTTTTCGTTTCCATCCTGGGCAATTCCGTGCCGTCGATCATCTTTGCGATCGGCTTTATGTACACCCCGCAGATCGCCCGTATCGTGCGCGCCAACATCGTGTCCGAGTACGGTGAGGACTATGTCCGCGCGGTCATCGTGTCCGGCGCCAAGGCTCCGTGGATTCTGATCAAGCATGTTCTGCGCAACTGCATCGCTCCGATTATGGTCTTCACCGTTACCCTGGTCGCCGACGCCATCATCTTCGAGGCCTCGCTGACCTTCATCGGCGCCGGCATCCAGGAGCCCACCGCTACCTGGGGCAACATTCTCGCCGACGCCCGCGGTGGCGTGCTCGCTGGCCGTTGGTGGCAGGCACTGTTCCCGGGCCTGGCCATCATGATCACCTGCCTGGCGCTCAACATCCTCTCCGAGGGCATTACCGACGCCATGGCCGCTGCTCCCTCCGCCGCCCTGGATCCGACCGATTCCTCCAAGCGCCGTGAGGCCGACCTGCTGGTCTCCGACCCCGTTCGTGCCTACAAGGAGCAGGCTCAGTCCCTGTCCGCCCGTCTTGGCGCCCTGCGCGATGTCGAACTCAAGCGTAACGACCGCCATGTGCCCGATGAGTCCGTTGAGCCGATCCTTTCGGTCCGCGATTTCTGCATCCAGTTTGAGCACCACGGTGATATCAACGTCGTCGACCACGTTAACTTTGACGTCCGTCCCGGCCAGACCATGGGCCTGGTAGGCGAGTCCGGCTGCGGTAAGTCCATCACCACGCTGGCCATCATGGGCCTGACCGACGATGACGAGCATCTTTCCGGCGAGGTTCTCTGGGAGGGCCGCGACCTGCTCAAGATGAGCAAGAAGGAGTGGTTCGGCCTGCGCGGTACCGATATCGCCATGGTCTATCAGGATGCCCTGTCCTCGCTCAACCCCTCCATGCTCATTTCCGCCCAGATGAAGCAGCTCACCAAGCGCGGCGGCACCCGTAGCGCCGAGGAGCTCCTGGAGCTCGTGGGCCTCGACCCCAAGCGTACGCTCGAGAGCTATCCGCATGAGCTTTCCGGTGGTCAGCGTCAGCGCGTTCTGATCGCTATGGCCCTTACCCGCGACCCCAAGCTGGTCATCTGCGACGAGCCCACGACCGCTCTGGACGTTACCGTCCAGAAGCAGGTCATCAAGCTGCTCAACGACCTTCAGGCCAAGCTCGGCTTTGCCATGATCTTCGTTTCACACGACCTGGCGCTGGTCGCCGAGGTCGCCCACAACATTACGGTTATGTACGCCGGCCAGGTTATCGAGCAGGCGCCCACCAAGGAGCTGCTCACCAACCCGATTCACGAGTACACCCGCGGCCTTCTGGGCTCCGTCCTGTCCATCGAGAGCGGTTCGGGCCGCCTGCACCAGGTGCCCGGCGCCGTTCCGAGCCCGCGCGATTTCCCCAAGGGCGATCGCTTCGCGCCCCGCTCGAGCCATCCGCGCATTGGCCTGGACACCCGTCCGGTCTTCAAGCGCGTGCCCGGCACCGAGCACTTCTATTCCGAGCTCCCCGACGAGGTGCTCAAGGCAAATGGTTTGACCCCTCACGCGGAGGTGATGTAGATGAGCGAGACCGCAGTCAACGGCGTCGAGCCGATCATCTTCCTTGATGACGTCCACGTCACCTTTAGGACCCGTACCGGCTCGATTCTGCACCCCAACCTGGTTCATGCCGTCCAGGGTGTAACGATTAAGCTCATGCCCGGACAGACCATCGGCATCGTCGGCGAGTCCGGTTGCGGAAAGTCCACCACGGCTAACGTCATGTGCGGCCTTCAGGCCCCCACGAGCGGCAAGGTCTACTTTAAGGGCAAGGACGTCACCAAGCGTACCGCCGAGGACCGTCGTCACATGGGCCGCGTCATCTCGGTCGTGTTCCAGAACCCCGCGACGGCACTCAACCCCCGCATGGTCGTTCGCGAGCAGCTGCTCGATCCCATGCGCGTCCACAATCTGGGCACCGAGGCCGAGCAGGAGAAGCGCGTCAAGGAACTCTTGGAGCTCACCGGTCTGCCCAGTTCTGCCGCCGAGGTTCTTCCCGGCCAGCTTTCGGGCGGCCAGCGCCAGCGCGTCGCAATTGCCCGTGCCCTGTCGCTGAACCCCGATGCCATCATCGCCGACGAGCCCACCTCGGCTCTGGACGTTTCGGTCCGCGCGCAGATTCTGAACCTGCTGACCGACCTTAAGAAGGAACTCGGCCTGGCCATGGTGTTCATTAGCCATGACATCCAGACGGTCCGCTATATTTCCGACGACATCATCGTCATGAATGGCGGCAAGATCGTCGAGCAGGGCGAGGCCAAGCAGGTCTTCCAGCACCCTCAGGACCCCTACACCAAGATGCTGCTCGGCGCTGCGCCGTCGCTGCTGCATCCCAAGCTCGGCGAGTAGCCTCGCTTTCCCTCCCGTGCGCCCGGTTCCCTTGCCGGGCGCACCTCCGTTGCGATTTCGAAAGGTTGGGTTCACGAGCCATGCCAAGTGCTCAGGAGCTACAACAGCAATTTGGTGAATATCGAGGCGCCATGCCCCGTCCATCAGATTTCGATCTCTTTTGGAAGGATCGCATGGTCGAGGCTGACGCCGTCGGGCTTGACTATGCGATCGAGGCGGCATCGGTCACCGATGCCGTGACCTGCCAGCTTTTCGATCTCTGGTATACCGGCATGTGTGGCGCTCGCCTGCACGCCAAGTACCTTAAACCTGTCTCGGACGAGCCCATGCCATTGGTACTTCAGTTCCATGGATATCCAGGTGCGAGTCGCAGCTGGTTTGAGCAGGCATCGTTTGCGGGCATGGGCATGGCGCTCATTGCTCTCGATTGTCCTGGTCAAGGAGGTCCGTCCGAGGACATTGGCGGATTTGAGGGCACAACGGTCGCGGGCCATATCGTCGCCGGTATCGACGGTGACCCGGCCAACCTCTACTATGTCCGCTTGCACCAAGATATTCGCATTCTGTGCCGTATTGTTCGCGAGCTCGAGGGCATCGATCTTGCCCGTGTGTTTGTGAACGGCGCGTCGCAGGGCGGCGGTTTGGGTATAGCGACCTGTGCGCTTAACAGCGAGCTTATCAATCGCGCCGCCATCCTCTATCCCTTCCTGTCGGATTTCCGCCTGGTCTGGGATTTGGATGCCGACGACATCGCCTACGAGGGCCTGCGCTATTGGTCTCGCTGGTTTGACGAGGACTCGACTCGTATCGACGAAGCCTATGCCAAGCTGGCGTACTTCGATTCCAAGAACTTTGCCCCCATGGTCAAATGCCCCGTGCTGTTTGGCACGGGCACAGCCGATATCGTCTGCCCTCCGGCGACGCAGTTTGCAGTCTACAACAACCTGACCTGTGAAAAGCGTCATGAGTTCTTTGAAGGCTTCGGTCACGAGGAGATTCAGGATTATGACGATCTGATCATTCCGTTTTTCTGCAAGGGAGGGGAGGCTCATGTCTAAGTGCGAGAGCAATATCGATGAGCTGATTGTCCCCGAGCTTGCGGGGATTCCTGGGACGGTTTCGTCAAGGCTCTCTGATTTCCGGGATTGGTGCGGCGATGCTTCTGCGGATGTTTCCGAGTTGGAGACAGCCGCTTCGGACCTTGAGGTTTGCGGGCTGACCGTTACGGCGATTGATTTCGCCAATCCGTGCGCGCGCTACTCCGAGGTTTCCTTTGAGCTCGGCGGGCACGTCGTGCATGGCCGTTTGATTGAGCCCTCTGGTTGCGCCCGAAAATCCGAGCTTGTTCCGCTGTGCCTGATGTTCCATGACATCGACCGACCCGTGCGGGGATGGCATCACATGACGAGGTTTGCCGCCATGGGATATGCCGTGCTTGCGCTGGACGATGAAGTGATTGGATCCAGCGATCTGCAGCAGGGGATTACCTCGCCCGCCTTTGTCGAGCGCGTCCGTTGGGGTTGCGCGATGGCGAAAGTTGCGCGCAACCTTGATGGCATGGACCCCGACCGCATCTTTGCATGGGGCGAGGGTCTTGGCGGCGGAGTCGCGCTGGCGGTTTCTGCTCTAGACGAGCGGGGCCTTGCCTGCACGACGGTTGCCAATCCGCTTCCCAGCGGTCTCGAGACACTGTCGTCTCGGGTTCGTGGCTCGGTGCTCATGGGCACATCGCTCATGGATACCGTGAGCGATCCCAAGGGCCAGTTTGCCGTATTCAACGGTCTTGAGTGTGACCGGAGGCATATCATCTATGCCAAATACGCTCACGAGCGCATCAATGCGTTCGAAAACGAAGTCGTCGACTTCTTTAACCAAACGTTCTATCCGTGTTCTTTGGCCTAGACGGCCTGGACACTGCCAACAAGAGTGGGTGGCATAGGGCCGCCCGCCAGACAACTAAGGAGATTCTTGTGGCAACTCAGAAATTCACCGGCGTTATCCCTCCCGTCGTTGTTCCCGATACCGAAGACCACCAGCTCGACGTTGCCTCCTTTGAGCGCAGCATCAACCGCATGATCGACGCCGGCGTCGATGGCCTGTTCTTCTTGGGCTCTTCGGGTGAGGTCGTTTTCTCCACCGACGAGCGTCGTCGCCAGATCATCGCCGAGGCCGTCCGCATCGTCGACCACCGCGTGCCCGTCTTGGTCGGCATCATCGATACCGAGACCGAGCGCATGATCGAGCACGGCAAGGTCGCTCAGGAGCTGGGCGCCGATGCGCTCGTCGCCACCTGCCCGTTCTATGCCCTGCAGGGCATGACCGAGGTTGAGGAGCATTTCCGCATCCTGCACGAGGAGCTCGACCTGCCCATCTTCGCCTATGACATTCCCGTGTGCGTTCACACCAAGCTCCCCTGGAAGCTCCTTGCTAAGCTCGGCGCCGAGGGCGTCCTGGCTGGCGTCAAGGATTCCTCGGGCGATGACATCTCGTTCCGCTACCTCATTCAGGAGAACGAGAAGAACGGCCATCCGATGAGCATCCTTACCGGCCATGAGGTCGTCGTCGACGGTGCCTATCTCGGTGGCGCCGACGGTTCCGTCCCGGGCCTCGCCAACGTTGAGCCCGAGGGCTACGTTCGTCAGTGGAAGGCCGCTCAGGCTGGTGACTGGGCTACCGTCAAGGCCGAGCAGGATCGCCTCAATGAGATTTCGCACATCTGGGATGTCACCTCGGGCGTCCAGGGCTATGCCGGTGGCGTCGGCGCCTTCAAGACCGCTATGAACCTCATGGGCATTTTCGACAGCCCGACCATGCCGCGCCCGGTGAAGGCCATGACCGGTGAGAACGTCGAGGCGATTAAGAAGGTCCTCCAGGACAACGGTCTCCTGTAAAGCTTTCCCAGGCACCCGATCTTGGGGCTCAAGTGGTCGGGCGTGACCCATTAGGTCAACGCCCGACCACTTTCACCCCAACCTCGGGCACCTGGGAAACCTTTACTAAGTTGCGGCGATAACACCGCCTTCATTTCCTGTAGTTGTTTTTTATCTCCTAAGGAGAGCGACATGGAGAACAAGTACGTCTGCTCTGTCGATATCGGCGGAACTAAGATCGCGACTGCCATCATGGAGTACCCGGCTGACGGCGGTGTGCCCCATCCCGTTTTTGAGGCTGAGGTTCCCACCGAGGCCCAGGAGGGTGGCGAAGCGGTCTTCCAGCGCATCGAGGCGTCTATCAAGGCAGCTCTTGAAGCAAATCCCGATGTCGAGGTCCTCGGAGTTGGCATCGGCGCTGCCGGTGTCGTCGACCCCAAGACGGGCGCCATCGCGTATGCCAATGAGATTATGCCCGGCTGGTCCGGCGTTCAGTTGGGGCCGCGCCTGCGCGAGGACCTCGGCCTTCACGTTGCCGTTGTAGGCGACGTGCAGGCTCATGCTCTGGGCGAGGCCCACTGGGGCGTCGGTAAGGGCAAGTTCTCCGTCTTGTGTTTGGGCATCGGTACGGGCATCGGCGGCGCATATGTCGAGAACGGCCGCGTGATGCAGGGCTTCCATGGTGCTGCCGGCCATATGGGCCACATCGAGTGCTCGGCTGCCGCCGGCATTCCCTGCGCCTGCGGGCGTTCCGGCCATCTGGAGTCGGTTGCTTCGGGCACTTCCATTGGTCGTATGTACGATGAGCGTTTTGGCCGCGTCGACCCCAGCCGTCCTTCGGTCGGCCGTGACGTGAACGACCTGTGCCGCGCAGGCGACGCAAAGGCGACCGAGGTCATTCATGACGCCGGCTTTGCGCTGGGCGCCAGCCTGGGCTCGCTCGCTAACATCCTGGACCCTGAGGTCATCGTGCTTTCGGGCGGCGTGATTCACCAAGGCCCCGATTGGCGTTCACAGACGTGGAAGGACTCGGTACACGAGGGCTATGCCAGCCAGGCGCTCGACCCGCTTCAGGACACGCCGATTCTCATCGGCTCTCTGGAGGGCGACGCGCCGCTCATCGGTGCCGCCGAACACCTTCTTGCGTCGTTGAAGTAAATATAACTACCAAGTGCGCCTTCTGAGGTGCCGCAGATTGACGTGAAAGAGGAGCGAAGCGTACTTCGGTACGCGAGCGACGGTTTGAACGTCAAGGTGCGGTGTCTCAGAAGGCTGTTTTGAGAAAGGTTGAGTCGAACATGACCGTTGATCCTTTGATCCAGTCCCTGAAGGGCAAGCTCGTCGTGAGTGTTCAGGCGTATATGGGCGAGCCGCTTCGTACGCCCGAGACCATGGCTCAAATGTCTCGCGCCTGCGAGCTTGGCGGCGCCGCCGCTATTCGCTGCCAGGGTCTTGCCGACATCGCCGCCATTAAGGGCCGCTGTGAGGTCCCCGTCATCGGCTTGTGGAAGGATGGACACGAGGGCGTCTACATCACGCCGACGCTGCGTCATGCTCGCGCCTGCGTTGCCGCCGGTGCCGACATCGTGGCAATTGATGCCACTGATCGCCCACGTCCCGATGGCAAGACCGTCGAGGACACCTTCCGTCCGCTGCACGAGGAGGGCGTGCTCCTGATGGCGGATTGTGCCACCATCGAGGACATTCGCCGTGCGGTTGATATGGGCTTTGACCTGGTATCCACTACGCTTTCTCATGGTGTCGCCGCCATCGACTGCACCATGGCCGATGGCCCCGATCTGCCGCTCCTGCGTCAGGCGACCGAGGAATTCCCCGGCCTTCCCATCATTTGCGAGGGTCGCGTACATACGCCCGAAGAGGCTCGCGCTGCAATCGACGCCGGCGCCTGGGCCGTTGTCGTCGGCACCGCCATCACGCACCCCACGAGTATTACAAGTTGGTTCAAGGCTGCGCTTGAGGCGTAAGACAGGCCTCGTATCCGCTTGGGGCGGTATACTCAATAAAGGCAATTGATCGCGCGGGATCCGCTGGCCGGGTCCCGCGCTTGTTTTAGGAGGCACACATGCAAAAGGGAGATGCCATGGATGCGGCGGAGCGCTCGGAGCGCATCCCCGATATCGTCATCATCACCGGAATGTCCGGATCGGGCCGAACGCAGGCCATGCATGTGTTCGAGGACATGGGCTATTTTTGCATCGACAACTTGCCTCCGCGTCTGATCGCCCAGCTTGCCGAACTCGTCGGCATCAATACGGGCGTGGGCAGGCATCTTGCCGTCACCTGCGACCTGCGCAGCCAGGGCTTGTTCGATGAGCTGCTCGATGCCGTTGCCGCGCTCGAGGAGCGCGAGATGAGCTGTGACATCGTGTTTCTCGAGGCCTCTGACGAGGTGCTGATCCGTCGTTATAGCGAAAACCGCCGCCGCCACCCCATTGCCAAGCCGGGAGAGACTACGGCCGATGCGATTCAGCGCGAGCGCCTGCAGCTGCAGGGCGTGCGCGATCGAGCCGATATGATCATCGACACGAGCCGCCTGCGCACCTCTGCCCTGCGCAACAAATTGCGCATGGCGTTCTCCGAGCTGTCCGACCAGCAGCTCATGGACGTTCACGTGTTCTCGTTTGGCTTTAAGCACGGCATGCCCGTCGAGGCGGACATTATGATCGACGTCCGCTTCCTGCCCAATCCGTTCTACGATCCCGAGATGCGCACCATGACCGGTCTCGATAAGAAAGTCTCCGACTTTGTTCTGGACCATCCCAAGACCCAGGAGTTCTGGAAGGCCTGGACGCAGCTGCTCGATACGGTGATGCCGGGCTATATCGCGGAGGGCAAGCCACAGCTTTCTATTGCCATCGGCTGCACGGGCGGTCAACACCGCAGCGTTGCCATCGCCGAGGCCACGGCACGTTATTTAGAAGGTGCCCAGTATCACGTGAGTATTTCCCATCGCGACCTGTCGCGCGCCAACACGAAAGCATAGGCCTGCATGTCGTTTACCGCCGAGGTGCGTGACGAGCTCGCGCGCTGCGAACCCGAATGTGAATACTGCGACTTGTCGACGCTTGCCGCCCTGACGCGTGTGAGCGGCACACTTTCGCTGGCCGGCTCCGGGCGGTATCGTTTGACGGTCGCGACCGAGACGGGCGCTGTCGCGCGCACGATGATCACACTGACGCATCGCATCCTTAAGCTCAAAACAGAATTCACCGTTCGTAAATCGGTCTTGCATAAGGTCCGTAACTATCTCATTACCCTGCCCGATCAGCCCGACCTGGACAAGGCTCTGGTGCTGCTGGGCATTCTCGACCGCAGGGGAGGGCTCGTCGCTGGTGTTCCCCGGCACATCGTTGCCCGTCCCTGCTGCAGGCTTGCCTACATCCGCGGCGCGCTCATCGCCGGCGGTTTCGTGGCCGATCCACGCGGCGATTTTCATTTGGAGATTGCGGTGCAGGGCGAGCAGTATGCCCGGGGGCTTTGCGATCTATTGGAGCAGATTGGGGTCCATGCGCGCGTTAACGCGCGGCGCGGATCCTTTGCCGTCTACATTAAGAGCGCCGAGGAGATCGAGCAGCTTCTAAAGCTGGTCGGCGCCAAGCGCAGCGTTGCCGAGATCGAGGAAGCGCGCGCGGTCAAATTGGTTAAGAACGACGTAAACCGTCGCGTGAATGCCGAGCTGGCCAATCAGACCAGAAGTGCGGGTGCCGCCCAGCATCAGCTTGCGTTGATCGATGAGCTCGAACAGCGGGGTTTGCGCGACACGCTTCCGGACGCCTTGGCGGTCTTTTGCGACCTGCGCGAGCGCTATCCTGATCTGTCACTGCGCGATCTGGGGGAGATGGCTGACCCTCCCTTGTCGAAGTCGGCCCTCTACCATCGAGTTTTGAGGCTTGAAAAGCTCATTGAAGCAAACAGGTAGTTGAGCGAAACTGCTTATATAGGGATTGAACTGCTGTTTTACTCTTTAAAACGTTTTAACGTAAATTTGATTTTCAATTTCGAGCATTCTCGTGAAATTCAAGTCAAAAAAAAGGTATATTAGGCGAGTGGTTAGTTTGTGGGCCTCAACGGCGGGCGCTGTAGCTCGCGGGGGCCTTACGAAAGGAGACACAATGGCAGTAAAGGTTGCTATTAACGGCTTCGGTCGCATCGGTCGTCTGGCTTTCCGTCAGATGTTCGGTCATGAGGGCTCCGAGATCGTCGCTATCAACGACCTCACCTCTCCCGATATGCTCGCTTACCTGCTGAAGTACGACTCCACGCAGGGCAACTACGCTCGCGATCACGAGGTCGTTGCTGGCGAGGATTCCATCACCGTTGACGGCAAGGAGATCAAGATCTACAAGGAGGCCGACGCCAACAACCTGCCTTGGGGCGACCTCGACGTCGACGTCGTTCTCGAGTGCACTGGCTTCTACACCAGCAAGGCTAAGGCTCAGGCCCACATCAACGCTGGCGCCAAGAAGGTCGTCATCTCCGCTCCGGCCGGCAGCGATCTGCCCACCATCGTGTACAACGTCAACCATGAGACGCTGACCGCTGAGGACAACATCATCTCCGCTGCTTCCTGCACCACCAACTGCCTCGCCCCGATGGCCAAGGGTCTGAACGACTTCGCTCCCATCGTGTCCGGCATCATGACCACCATCCACGCCTTCACCGGCGACCAGATGCCGCTCGACGGCCCGCAGCGCAAGGGCAACTTCCGTCGCTCCCGCGCCTGCTCCGAGAACATCGTCCCGAACACCACGGGCGCTGCCAAGGCCATCGGCCTGGTTCTCCCCGAGCTCAACGGCAAGCTCATCGGTGCCGCCCAGCGCGTCCCGACGCCGACCGGCTCGCTGACCAACCTCTACGCCGTCGTTGACAAGAAGGTCACCGTCGACGAGGTCAACGCTGCCATGAAGGCCTACGCCGAGACCATCCCCGAGACCTTCGCCTACAACGAGGACCAGATCGTCTCCCGCGACATCGTCGGCGAGACCCACGGCTCCATCTTCGACGCCACTCAGACCATGTGCTCTGACCTCGGCAACGGCCAGACCCTCGTTCAGGTCACCTCTTGGTACGACAACGAGAACTCCTACACCTCTCAGATGGTCCGCACCATCAAGTACTTCGAGAAGTTCGTTGCTTAATTTAGCTTTTAGCGAATAGCTCGTTGAGCGTCTAAAGAAGGGCGCGGCCTTATAGGGCTTACACCCTAGGGTCGCGCCCTTTTTATAAGAAATCGTCTGCCGTAATGGGAGGCAGACACGTACGAAAGGTAGAAGCAAACATGGCCTTTACCAAGAAGACCGTCCGCGACATCGATGTCGACGGAAAGCGCGTTCTCGTCCGCGTTGACTTTAACGTGCCTATCAAGGATGGCGTCGTTGGCGACACCACCCGCATCAAGGCTGCCCTGCCCACCATCAACTACCTCGTTGAGCACAACGCTCGCGTCATCCTCATGAGCCACCTCGGCCGTCCCGAGGGCACCGGCTTCCAGCCCGAGCTGTCCCTCGAGCCCGTCGCCAAGAAGCTCGCTGAGCTCTCTGGTCTCGACGTTGCCTTTGTCGCCGACACCTACGGCGAGAAGGCTGCTGAGGCTGTCGCCGCCGTCGAGCCGGGTAAGGTCCTCGTTCTCGAGAACGTCCGTTTTGACAAGCGTGAGAAGAAGAACGATCCCGAGATCGCCAAGAAGCTCGCTTCCTATGGCGACGTTTTCGTTCTCGATGCTTTCGGTACCGCTCACCGCGCCCAGGGTTCCGTCGTGGGCCCCGCCGCTTACCTGCCTGCCGTCGCTGGCTTCCTGCTCGAGAAGGAGGTCGACACGCTGACCGGCATCTTCGCCGAGCCCGAGCGTCCCTTCGTCGCCATCGTCGGCGGTTCCAAGGTTTCCTCCAAGATCGGCGTTCTCGATCACCTCATCGACTCCGCTGACACCCTGATTATCGGTGGCGGCATGGCCTACACCTTCTTCCTGGCTCAGGGCCTGACCGTTGGTCAGTCCCTCAAGGAAGAGGACTGGGTCGAGCGCGCCGGCGAGATGCTCAAGAAGGCCGAGGAGAAGGGCGTCAAGATCCTGCTCCCCATCGACAACCGCGTTGCCGATCACTTTGGCGAGGACGCTGTCCCCGAGGTTGTCGCTTCCGACGCTATCCCCGACGATCGTGAGGGCATGGACATCGGTCCTAAGACCGAGGAGCTCTACGCCGAGGCTGTCAAGGGCGCCAAGACCGTGTTCTGGAATGGCCCCATGGGCGTCTTCGAGTTCGACAACTTCGCTCACGGCACCCAGGCTATCGCCGAGGCTGTCGCCGAGGCCGACTGCACCTCGATCATCGGCGGTGGCGACTCTGTCGCAGCTGTCAACAAGTTCAACCTGGCCGACAAGATGAGCTGGATCTCCACCGGTGGTGGCGCTTCCATGGAGCTCGTCGAGGGTAAGGCCCTGCCCGGAGTGGAGGCGCTTCTCGATGCCTAATCGCACCCTTCTTATCGCTGGTAACTGGAAGATGAACAACGACGTCGCCGAGGCCGCCAAGCTCGCCGACGAGCTGGCTCAGGCTCTGCCCGAGGTTCCGGCCGGCGTCGAGGTGCTCGTCTGCCCTCCGACCATCGACATCACCACGGTTCATGACCGTATTCAGGCTGCCCCCATTGCCCTCGGTGCACAGAACGTGTACTGGGAGGCCAAGGGTGCCTTCACCGGTGAGTCCTCTTGCGACATGCTCAAGTCCGCTGGCTGCACCTACTGCATCATCGGTCACTCCGAGCGTCGCGACTACTTCCACGAGACCGACGAGGACCAGAACAAGAAGGCTAAGGCTCTCGTTGCCGCCGGCCTTGTTCCCGTCTTCTGCTGCGGCGAGTCCCTCGAGGTCCGCGAGGCTGGCACCTATGTCGAGCACGTCGTGAACCAGGTCAAGGCTGGCCTTGCTGGTCTTGAGATCACCTGCCCCAAGCAGGTCGTCGTCGCCTACGAGCCTATCTGGGCCATCGGCACCGGCAAGACCGCTACCGCCGAGGACGCTCAGGAGGTCTGCGGTGCTATCCGTGAGACCCTCAAGGAGATGTTCGGCGAGGAGCTCGCTAACGGCATCCGCGTGCTGTATGGCGGTTCCGCCAAGCCCGGCAACATCGCCGAGCTCGTCGCCAAGCCCGACGTTGACGGCGCCCTCGTGGGCGGCGCTTCGCTCAAGGCTGCCGACTTCGCCTCTATGGTCGTCAAGGCAGGCGAGTAGGACATATGGCACAACGTCATCTTCCTGCACTCCTGATTATCATGGATGGCTGCGGCCTTGCTCCGGCCGATGGCGAGAACGCCGTCGCCGCTGCCAAGACGCCCTTCCTTGATGGCCTGTACGAGAAGTACCCCCACACCACGCTCGGTGCTTCGGGCGAGGACGTGGGCCTTCCCGACGGCCAGATGGGTAACTCCGAGGTGGGTCACCTCAACATCGGTGCCGGCCGCATCGTGTTCCAGGAGCTTTCGCGCATCAACAATGCCATCAAGGACGGTTCCATCGCCAAGAACGAGGTTTTCGTCAAGGCTATGGACGATGTCAAGGCTGACGGTAAGACTCTCCACCTCATGGGCCTTATGAGCCCTGGCGGTGTTCATTCTCACATGAACCACGTCGAGGCTCTGGTCAAGATGGCTGCCGAGCACGGTGTCAAGACCGTTCGCGTCCACGCCTTCATGGATGGTCGCGACGTTGACCCGCAGTCCGGTGCCGGTTACATGAGTGAGTTCTGCGCTTTCCTGGCTAAGATCTCCGAGGAGACCGGTTGCGACGCTCGCGTTGCCACCGTCTCGGGCCGTTATTGGGCCATGGACCGCGATAATCGTTGGGAGCGCATCCAGCGCGCCTACGACGTCATGGTCAACGCGTCCGATGCTGATACCGACCCCGTTGCCGGTATCAAGGCCTACTACGAGAAGGACCCGCGCGGCGACGAGTTCGTCGAGCCCTTCGCTGCCCACAACGAGGGCATTCACGAGGGCGACGCGGCCATCTTCTTCAACTTCCGTCCCGACCGTGCTCGTCAGATGACCCGCGTGTTCACGGACAAGGAGTTCGACGGCTTTGAGCGCGAGCAGATCAAGCTTTCGCACTTTGTGACGATGACCGAGTATGATCCGACGTTTGACGTCGAGGTCGCCTTCCCCAAGACGTTCCCCGAGAACGTCCTGGCCGACGTTATCGCCGCCAATGGCCTGAAGCAGCTGCACACTGCCGAGACCGAGAAGTACGCCCACGTGACGTTCTTCCTCAACGGTGGCATCGAGGAGCCCAAGGAGGGCGAGGAGCGCGTGCTCGTCGCTTCCCCCAAGGTTGCTACCTACGATCTGCAGCCCGAGATGAGCGCTCCCGAGGTTACCGAGAAGCTCGTCGCCGCCATCAACGAGGATCGCGCTGATTTCTACATCGTGAACTTCGCGAACTGCGACATGGTTGGTCACACCGGTGTCTTCGACGCTGCCGTTAAGGCCGTTGAGGCTGTTGACGATGCCCTGTCCAAGGTTGTCCCGGCGATTCTCGCCAAGGGCGGCTTTGCACTGATTACCGCCGACCACGGCAACGCCGATCACATGTTTGACGTTGCTTCCGACGGCTCCAAGCATCCGTTTACGGCTCACACCACCAACCGCGTGCCGTTCATCATCGTTGATGAGAAGGCCAAGCTCACCGGTATCGAGGACGGCCGTCTTTCCGATATCGCTCCGACCATGCTCACCATGGCTGGTATTGAGCCTTCCGCCGAGATGACGGGCCGCGTGCTCGCTACCGAGGCCTAATAGAAAACAAATACCGTTTTCTAGCAAGGGGGTTGTCCACAACCGGACAACCCCCTTTTTGGTATTTCTGCCATTTCCACCCCGTCCTTGAGTGGCAGGTAGGGGAGAGCGGGGGATTGTGGTACAGTACTGGAGTTTGAACTGTTCTATTAAGGAGCTTATCTATGGGTCCGTTCCAAATTCTTCTGTTTGTCGTTTGGGCTGTTTCTGCCGTGGCGCTGACGATTCTCGTCCTGATGCATTCCGGTAAGGGTACCGGCGTTTCGGATATGATTGCCAGCTCGCTGTATAACTCCAGCTCTGCCACGGGCGTCATGGAGCAGAACCTCGACCGCCTGACCGTCATCATGGCTGTCGTGTTTGCCGTGTGCGTCGTGCTGTGCATGTTCTTCTTCCCGCAGGGCATCGTCGGCTACTAAGCACGAGCCGCATAAATATTCAAAAAGGGTCCCGTAAGTGCGGGACCCTTTTTGTTTACATATTTGTAACAGAGTCAAAATATCCCCACATACTTCGCCCAACTAAAGAAATTCTCGACCGTTAACCGGAATTAGCCCCAAATTGTGTATAAAATGCGCTACTGTATTGCAAAACGTTGGTCCGTTGTGCATAACCAGCCATAGCAGCGGGCGGCGTTTTGATGGTTCGGATCGGATTGTTTCGACATGTGTCCGACTGAACATTTCTTTGTCCTATCTCATAAGGAGGATGGCATGGCTGATTCTATGTTCCACCAGCCCGTTATGGGTCGTCGCGCCTTTGTTGGCGGCACCCTTGCTGCGAGCTCCATGGCTTTTCTTGCCGCATGTGGCAAGAAGGGTGGCGACGCTTCCGGTTCTGAGTCCGGTTCGACGCTGAACTTCTACATCAACAACCCGGTCTGCATCGACCCCTACAATGTCCAGGAGGACCAGGGCACTCAGGTCGAGTACCAGCTCTTTGACGCTCTGACCTCTTACGACGCCGAGAAGGGCGAGATCGTTCCGCTGGCTTGCGAGTCCTTTGAGTCCAACGACGACGCCACCGAGTTTACCTTCAAGATCAAGAAGGCCAAGTTCCACAACGGTGACGACGTTACCTCCAAGTCCTTCAAGCTCGGTTGGGAGCGTCTGGTCAACACCAAGTCGGCCATCGCTACCGAGTACGGTCCTTCCGAGGTCTCCTATCACCTTTCCATGGTCGAGGGTTATGACGACCTGCTTGCCGGTAACGCTACCGAGCTCAGCGGTGTTACGTGCCCCGACGATGAGACCCTCGTCGTCAAGCTGTCTTCCGCTTACGCTGACTTCCCCTTCGTCGCCTCTCATCCGGCTCTGGCCCCGGTTCCCGAGTGCGCCGAGTCCGATGTCAAGAGCTTCTATCTTGCCCCGGTCGGTAACGGCCCGTTCATGATGGACGGCAAGTGGGAGGATGGCCAGGAGATCAACGTCAAGAAGTTCGACGATTACTATGGCGACAAGGCCAAGATCGATGGCATCCACTTCCAGGTCATCAAGGACATGGAGACCGCTTACAAGGAGTTCCAGGCCGGTAACCTCGATGTCTGCGACGTTCCCGTCGCTCAGATCGATGCCGCCAAGAAGGATCGCGGCGTGTCCAAGGACGGCTACACCATGGGTGACGGCGAGCGCATGCTGCTCGGCGCCGAGCCTTCCACGTACTATCTGACCTGCAACACCACGGCCGAGCCGTTCAACAACGCCGACCTGCGTAGGGGCATCTCCCTGGCCATTAACCGTGAGGCCATCTGCAAGACCATCTTCAAGGGTACCCGTACCCCTGCCGACGGCATTGTTCCTCCGGGCATCGATGGCTACAAGGAGGGCGCATGGGAGTTCTGCGCCTACGATGTCGACAAGGCTAACGAGTACCTCGACAAGGTTGCTCCCGCTGGCGCTAACGGGGATCGTGGCATTAGCGTGACCCTGTCCTACAACCAGGACGGCGGTCACAAGGAGATCATGGAGTCCATCATCGGCGACCTCGCCAAGGTTGGCGTTACCGCTGTCTCCGATACCCCTGAGTGGTCTGCCCTGCTCGAGCAGTATCAGAACTTTAACTATCAGTTCGGTCGTCTGGGTTGGATTGCCGACTACCCGATCATGGACAACTTCCTGTATCCGCTGTTCCACTCCGACTCCCTCGGTGGCGACAACCGCTCCGGTTACAACAACCCCGAGTTCGACGCCAAGGTCGACGAGGCTCGTACTATTGTTGACGACGAGGAGCGCGTCGCTAAGATGCAGGAGGCCGATGCAATGGTCGCTGCCGACTGCCCGGTCATCCCGATTATGTTCTACACGCACACCATCGCCGGCTCCGATCGCATCAAGCACCTCTATGTCGATCCGCAGAAGCACGCCGATCTGGGTACCGCTGAGCTCGCCTAAGAGTTTGCAGCTTCCGTGAGGGTCAAGTATTTACGTAGACCTCATGGGAAACATACAGTTCTCCCTAACCTGGGGTAAACTGGCTGATGGTAATTTTGGGATGCCGGTCTGGCGATCGGCATCCCATTTAGGTTAATCCCTAGATAGGGGAGTGGTATGGGTAAGTACATCGTTAAACGTGTGCTTCAGTTCATCCCGGTGTTTTTGGGCGTTACGCTGATTCTGTTCGCCCTCCAGAATATCGTGCCGGGAGATCCGATCAAGCTGATCGGTGGAGACAAGGCTCTGTCCCCCGAGGTGGAGCTTCAGCTTCGCGTTCGCTATCACCTGGTCCAGACGGACGAGGACGGCAACGCGATCCTTGACGAGAACGGCGACCCCGTTCAAACGTCGCTCGTGGACCGTTACTTGTATTACATGAACGGACTGCTTCATGGCGATCTGGGCAATTCGTATCAGCGCAAGCTGCCGGTTACGGATATCTTTGCCCAGAAGTATCCGTATACGGTCAAACTTGCCGCGTGCGCCATCGTGCTCGAGGCAATTATGGGTATCGGTGCGGGTATCATTTCGGCGGTAAAGCGTTATTCCTTCTGGGATATTTTGGTAACGCTCACCACGTCGATCCTCGTTGCGGTCCCGGCCTTCTGGCTCGGTATGTTGCTGCAGCTGTTCTTTGGCGTCATCCTCAAGGACGCCACGGGCGGTGCAATCTCCATGCCGATCTCGGGTGCCGGCGGTTCCAGCTCTCAGTATCAGGATTGGATGCACTATGTGCTTCCGACCATTACGCTGGCTTCGGTTTCGACCGCTTATGCTGCCCGCATTATGCGCTCGCAGCTGCTTGACGTCATGAACCAGGATTACATCCGTACGGCAAAGGCGAAGGGTCTCTCCAATCGCGCGATCATCGTCAAGCATGCGCTTAAGAATGCACTCATCCCCGTCGTTACCTATATTGGTGTCGACTTTGGTGGCATGCTTTCGGGCGCCATCCTGACCGAGACGGTCTTTAACTGGCCCGGTATCGGCTATGAGGTCTATCGCGCCATTAGCATGCGTGACTGGCCCATCGTTATGGGCGGCGTTACGCTCATCGTCGTCGTCGTTATGGTGATCAACCTGCTCGTCGACATTAGCTATGCATTCCTCGACCCACGCATCCGCCTTGGCGGTCCGTCGGATAAGGCCTAAGGGAGGTACGTCTCATGCAGGAAACTGATTCTCAGTCTCAGGAGCAGGCTACCGCCACCAAGGCCGCATCTGCTCCCGCCAAGTCCCGCACGCTGTGGGGCGACGCTTTTAAGCGTCTTCGTAAGAACAAGCTCGCCGTTATCGGTGTCTGCTGGATCATCATCGTCGTTGTGGTTGCACTGACCGCAGATCTGTGGGCTAAGCCCTGGCTCGGTTCGCCGACGGCTTCCGACTCGACCACCATGGCCGAGACGTCGCTGCTGGCTCCGTGTGCAGAGCACCCGTTTGGCACCGACGCCCTTGGTCGTGACATTCTCGTCCGCGTTATCTACGGTGCGCGCGTTTCGCTGTCCGTCGGCATTATGGCCACCGCGATCTCCACGCTGATCGGTCTGGTCATGGGTGCTCTGGCGGGTTTCTACGGCGGCATCTGGGATACGATCATCATGCGCTGTGCGGACATCTTCCTGGCGTTCCCGTACGTGCTGTTCGTTGTCGCCATGATCGCCGTTATCGGCCGTGGCCTTCAGAACGTCTTTATCGCCATCGGTATTCTCGGCTGGCCTTCGATTGCGCGCGTCTTCCGCTCTGCAATCTTGACGGTCAAGGAAAACGACTATGTTGATGCTGCGCGCGCGATGGGTGCATCTGATGCTCGTATCGTCGTGCGTCACATCTTCCCGAACTCCGTCGCCTCCATCGTGGTCTACGCGACCATGAACATTGGTGGCGCCATTCTGACCGAGTCCGCTCTGTCCTTCCTCGGCATGGGCGTTATTCCGCCTACGCCTTCGTGGGGCTCCATGATTCAGGACGGTCAGCAGTATCTTCTGACCGCTCCCTGGATGATGATCATGCCCGGTCTGGCAATTCTCTCGACGGTGCTCGCCTTCACCCTGTTGGGTGATGGTCTGCGCGACGCCCTCGACGTCAAGATGAAGGACGCATAAGGATGAAGAAGAACAAGAACTATGTGGACCTGAAGGACCAGCCGGTTCCTGAGGGCCAGCATCTGCTCGAGGTCGATGACCTTAAGATGTATTTCCACACCGAGGATGGCGTCGTTCGCGCTGTCGACGGTGTCTCCTACACGCTCGATCGCGGCGAGACCCTTGGCGTCGTCGGTGAGTCCGGCTCCGGTAAGTCCGTGACCGCCATGACCATCATGGGCCTTATTTCGATGCCTCCGGGGAAGATCGAGGGCGGCGACGTTCGCTATCGCGGCCGCTCCATCCTCGAGATGACCGAGGAAGAGATGCAGCACATTCGCGGCAACGATATCGCGATGATCTTTCAAGATCCTATGACCTCCTTGAACCCGGTCTATAAGATCGGCAAGCAGGTGGGTGAGGGCCTTCGTCTGCACCGTGGCTACTCCAAGCAGGAGGCATTCAAGCGTGCCACCGAGCTTTTGGACCTCGTGGGTATCCCCGAGCCCGAGAAGCGCGTCAATGAGTATCCGCACCAGTTCTCTGGCGGTATGCGTCAGCGAGTCATGATTGCCATGGCTCTTGCCTGCGATCCCGATATTCTGATTGCCGACGAGCCCACGACGGCTCTGGACGTTACCATTCAGGCTCAGATTATCGAGCTCATGCAGGAAATGCAGGAGAAGAACGGCAACGCCATCATCATGATTACCCATGACCTGGGCGTCGTCGCCGACATGGCCGACAAGATCATGGTTATGTACGCCGGCCGTCCCGTCGAGTTCGGTACTGCTGAGGAAATCTTCTACGAGAGCCGCCACCCCTACACCTGGGGCCTTATCCGCTCCATCCCGGAGCAGGCCATCGAAGAGAAGAAGCCGCTTACGCCGATTCACGGCAACCCGCCTTCGCTCATGAACCTGCCCGAGGGCTGCGTCTTCTCTCCTCGCTGCCCCTATGCGACGGACAAGTGCCGTAAGCAGCGCCCTGAGCGTGTTGTCACCGAGTCTGGCCACTATTCTGCGTGCCACTACTCCGGTGACCCCGAGTTTCTCAAGAACGCTCCTGAGACGTCCCGTACGCGCAAGGATTCCAAGAAGGGAGGCGAGGCGTAATGGCAGATACCAACGAGCGTACTCCGTTGCTGAAGGTCGAGCACCTCTCTAAGGAGTTCCCCGCTGAGTCCGGCATGTTCGCCAAGCGCTTCTCCAAGCGTGTCGTCTCTGCTGTGAATGACATTTCGTTCGAGATTTATCCGGGCGAGACCTTTGGCCTGGTCGGCGAGTCTGGTTGCGGTAAGTCCACCACGGGCCGCACCATCATGCGCCTGACCAAGCCGACGGCAGGCAAAGTGTTTTTCCAGGGCAAAGACGTTGCCGAGATGAGCAAGCACGAGATCAAGGATATGCGTCGCGAGATGCAGTTCATCTTCCAGGACCCCTATGCTTCGCTCAACCCTCGTATGACCATCGGCGAGATCGTCTCCGAGCCTATGACCATTCATGGTGTGGGTACCAAGGAGGAGCGTATCGAGCGCGTCCGCGAGCTGCTGGACGTCGTCGGTCTGAACCCCGAGCACATCAACCGCTATCCGCACGAGTTCTCGGGCGGTCAGCGTCAGCGTGTCGGCATCGCCCGCGCATTTGCGTTGAAGCCCAAGCTGATTATCTGCGACGAGCCGGTTTCCGCTCTGGATGTATCCATTCAGGCCCAGGTTTTGAACCTGCTGAAGGAGCTTCAGGATAAGTTCGGTACTGCTTATCTCTTCATTGCTCACGACCTCTCCGTCGTGCAGCACATTTCTGATCGCGTTGCCGTTATGTATCTGGGCAAGATGGTCGAGGTTTCGGACTGGAAGACGCTCTACAGCGAGCCTCACCATCCGTACACGCAGTCGCTGCTGTCTGCCGTGCCGGTGCCCGATCCTGATATCCAGAAGACCCGCAAGCGCATCATCCTCGCCGGCGATCCGCCGTCACCGCTGGATCCGCCGACCGGCTGCCGTTTCCACACGCGCTGCCCGATCGCGCAGGGCATCTGCTCCGAGAAGCTGCCTGAGTTTAAGGAAGTTGCCCCGGGCCACTGCTGCGCGTGCCACTTCGCGGAGCCGTTCCCGATCAAGGAATCGCACATCGACTTGTAGCCGGTTGTTATCGTCCGGGCCCGCCCTGAAGTTACTTTTCAGAACGTCCTCGGACATGCAAGAAACCCCCGCTGCGCACTTCGTGCGGCGGGGGTTCTTGCGTCCTGACGCTCCTATTTGGCAAGGCCTTTTTTAGAATCCATTTTTCGCTC
>CAUFRO010000018.1 GCA_959027945.1 uncultured Collinsella sp. | reverse complement strand
ACGAGGTGTAGCCAAAATAGGCGCCGAGCGTGTCGAGCGCCATCTGCTGCATGCTATCGGTCATGGTTTCCTAACGTCCAAGTCATCTGCCGCCGATTATACGCCGCCACGCGGACCGGTGCCGCACGGCTGTCGGCCACGGGCAACGCAATCAAAAAGGAACGAGCGTGGGATTTTTGGACACCTTCCCAACGGCTAATCTCTTGACAAGCGTGGAAACGTCGCTGGTTGAGCATAAGTCAGCGAAAACGCCCCTAAGCGAGCAAGGTGACGTGAAAGAGGAGGGAAGCGTACTTCGGTACGCGACCGACGATTGAACGTCAGATTGCCGCTTAGGGGCGTTTGCAGCGTCGGCCGGTCCGCCGTTCGTCAGAACGGCGGAACCAACCCTACATGACCATAACGTAGCGCGATCCCACGTAGTACTGCTTACCCATCAGGACCGGTTCGCCATTAGGACCGGTAAAGCCGGCGCGCAGGTTGAGCAGTGGATCGTGCGGAGCAATGCCCAACTCGGCCGCCTGCTCGGCATTGGCACGAACGGCCTCGACCGTGCGGTAGCCAACCGAGACAATCGGCGTTCCGCCAACACGCTCGACCTCGGCAAAAATCGACTTGTCCTCAAGATCGGCCGTCAACAGCTCACGGTAGGCGTCAAACGGCACAAAGATGTTCTCCTCAAAGATGGGCTCGCCATCGGCTGTACGCACGCGCTTAATATGCAGCAGCAGCGCGTCCTTCTGCAGGCCAAAGAACTCCATCTCGTTTTGACGCGCCGGCACAATCTGGCGATCGATCACGTGCGCACCGGCCTTCATGCCATTGCCGGCACACAGCGCGGTAAACGTCTGCAACGTCGAGGCGTGAAACTGGCGATTGATGTGCGGCGTGGAGACAAAGGTACCACGGCCCTGCTGCTTAACCAGGTAGCCATCGGAGCACAGCTCCTCGACGGCGCGGCGCACCGTAATGCGGCTCACGTCGTACTGCTCGGCTAGCTCAAGCTCGGACGGAATACGCTCCTTGGGTGCATAAACACCTTTCTCGATCGCATCCTTGATTTCATCGTAAATCTGCTGGTAAAGCGGTGCATTTTTGGGCGCGGGCATATCTGATCACTCTTATCGAAATATCGAAATAACTAATACGTATATAACGTCTAGTTTCATGTTACCTCATATTGATCAAACGATACATCCTCCCTACCAAAAAGCGACAGCTTCTTTTTGGTAGGTTTTATCTGGGCAAACGAGAGCCTCTCGAAAGCAACGGGGCTCTCGGGGGCTCGTTCGGATGGGTTGCGCAGGACCGGCAAAATGCCAATACCCTACTTGCCGTCGTCCTGCTGCAGGCTGTCCTGTTCGCTGAGGCGCGCCTGCCTGCTGGCCATGCGTGCGGGCTTGTCGGGATCGGGAACGGCCGTGGGCATGGGCTCGTCGACATGACCGCCCCACCAGCCGCCCACAAAGTTGAGCGTGTGGAACACGTTGATCACGGCGCCGGGATCAACGTCGCACACCAACTTGATAATGTCCTGGCTCTCGTAGGTCGAAACAACGGTGTTCAGCAGGTACATCTTTTCGCGGCTGTATCCGCCGACGACCTCGGCGCAGCTAATGCCGTGCTGAAAATGGTTTACGTAGGCAGTCATGACCTCGTCTGCCTTGCGCGTCGTAATCTGCAGCGTCACGCGATCGTAGCGACGATAGAAACTGTCGATGGTCTTGGTCGAAATAAACTGGAACACGATGGAATACGCCGCCTTGTCCCAGCCAAACATAAAGCCAAAGATCGCCAGGATAAAGCAGTTGAAACCAAAGATGACGCCCCAGATGGTCTTGCCCGTGTGGTTGGAAACCCACAGCGCGATAAAGTCGGTGCCGCCGGTGGATGCGCCGGATTTAAGTGCGATGGCAGCGCCCAGACCCGAGACCACGCCGCCAAAAATGATGAGCATGATCTTGTCGCCCAAAAATGGAGCGAAGTGAAAGACGTTGAGGAACAGCGACGAGAGCACGACCTGCATCATCGAGAAGATGACGAAGCGCTTGCTAATGCCGCTCCAGCATAGGAGCGCCACGGGGATGTTGAGCGCGAGCATACCGAGCGAAATGTCGATGTGAACGCCGCCCAGCGAGGTAACGCGATCGAGCAGGACCGCAACGCCGGTGAGGCCGCTCGGAAGCAGGTCGGCGGGCTGAATGAACGCCTGGATCAGGAATGTCTGGAGGACGGCAGAAATTGTGACCGCCACGGCAGTAATGGCACGGCGGACGATGGTGAGGCGGCCGAGCATGAGCACGCGGTCCGTGAGCTGATCGATGGCGTTCGCCACGTAGGCTCCTTTCGAAGGCAGATGTGGTTGTGGGGCATGCCCGCGATTGTAGCATGGAGCGTGCGGGGGCGCTTCAATTCAACCTCCCTCGACAACCAAAACGGGACCAGCAACCCCCACGACCAAAGGGCAAAATTCCAAGTGAGTAGACTTTTTACGATCTGCCGAGCACACCCAAAACCGCCACCCCTGTGACCTGCGGTTTTACAAAGGAAGATATGCATTGTGCTCGGCCTGCGCCAAAAAGTCTACTCACTTAGTCCGAATCGAAGCCAAACGGATCAAAATCGAAACCAAATTGAGCCAGTCCACCGCAAAAAACGTTTGAACCCGTGCTTCTCGCGGCGGATTGACACTACAAAGCGGCCAAAATGTCGGTCAGATTATCAATAACGGCATCGGCTCGCGATTGATCGAGGTTGACGCCCTCGTGCGGACGCAGTGCCAGGACGCGGGCGCCGGAACGCTTGCCGGCCTCGATGCCCAAAGGCGAGTCCTCGATGACCAGGCACTCGGCCGGCTCCACACCCAGCGCTTCCATGGCGCGCAGGTAGATTTCGGGATCGGGCTTAAACGCGCTGCACTCGTGGCCGCTGATGGTGTAGTCCAACACGTCGGCAATACCGGCGATGTCCACCAGCTCGTCAATCAGCTCGCGATAGGACGAGCTCGCGATGGCACACTTCACGCCGCGCTCGTGCAGTTCGCGCATCACCGGCTCTGTCTGCTCGTTGAGCAGCTCGGCATACGGAACGGGATGGACCGGGCTGTAGACCTGCTTGTACTCCACGCGCAGGCGCTCGCGCAACTCAACATCGTCGGGCACCAGCGCCTGCCAAATGGCCGGCTCGTTAGACCCCGAAAGATCGGGGATCTCGTCAAAGTGGAAGCCCTTCTCCTCCATAAACGCCACGCGGCGGCGGTTGTAGAACCACTCGGTATCGACCAGCACGCCATCCATATCAAACAGCACTGCCTTGATCATACGCATCTCCTCTCAAGAGCAAAAAAGGGGACGGGGCGTAAACCCCATCCCCTTTCAATCAACCCGTAAGGTTTACTTACTTGTGATTAGTAGGAAAGCTTCCACATGTAGCGACGCATGGTCAGCGGGTGCTGACGGGCCTCGGCGATCTGGTTGCCGTACTCGCGCATAACGGCGAGGTGCAGCAGCGGGTTGAAGTAGGTGATGACGCTCGCCGGCACGGCGTCGGCCAGACCGTAGTCCTTGGAGTCGATCAGAGCGACCTTGGCGCCCATGCGCTCAAGGAAGGTGAGGGCGCGGGCGTCCATCGGACGGGTAGCACCATCGGACATGAAGAAGACGTAGGGCTTACCCTCGGTGGAAACCTCGAACGGGCCGTGGAAGTACTCGCCGGTGTTGTAGGCGGCGGCGTCGATCCACTGCATCTCGGTGAACAGGAAGGCGGCGTGAGAGTAGGCCATCTTCTCGGAGGCACCGGAAGCCATGAAGTAGATCATCTTGTCGTCCTTGAAGTCCTCAGCGAACTTCTTGGCAAGCTTCGTGCAGTGCTGAGCGGCGTTCTCGCACAGGTCGAAGATGTTGGTGAGGCCGGTGATCATATCCTCGTAGTGATCATAGCCCTCGGTCTGCTGAAGGATCTCGAGAGCGAGAGCGATGGCGTAGCCAGGCTTCTCGGCCTTGGCGGCATAGTTGGCGTGGAAGCCGTGGACGATGACGTGGTCGGCGTCGACGGTCAGAGCGGAGCCAGCCTTGTTGGTGAGGGAGACGACCGGGCAGTTGTGCTTCTTGGCGGTCTTGTTGGCCTCGACGGTCTCGGGCGTGGAGCCACCGAGGGAGCAGGTGATCACGAAGGTGTGCTCGTTGACCCAGGAAGGCGTGTCGTAGTTGAACTCGTTAGCGGTGAAGATCTGAACGTTCAGTTTGTCCGTGTTGTTGGCCAGGAAGTACTTGGCGGGGTACAGGTCGGACATGGAAGCACCGCAGCCGACGAAGGCGACACTGTGGATCTCGTGGTTGGACAGGACGTCAGCGACGATCTGCTTAGGGAGGTTAAGGTCGATCTCGTACATCTGACACATTCCTTTCGATTTTTGCGGCGCCACATTGCCGGGCGCTCGCAGGGTTACCGTGATTTGGACCGAGTCGCCGGCCCGTTGAGGATGCGACAAAGGGACTGTCCCATTGTCGCATTTTGGGGATGGAAGCCTGCCTGGGGTATGGGATGCCAGGCAGGCCCCCGGGGGAAAGCGGTTAGACGCTTGGTCGCGACTAGGCCAGGATGCCGGCCGCGGAGAGGGCGATGCCGCCCACGATGGCGATCACGAGAAGCCAACCGGTGTTGACGTTCTTCTTGATGAGCCAGTACATAAGGCCGGTGAGGCCGAGGGAGATCATCTGGGGCATCATGCCGTCCAGGATGTCCTGGATAACAACGGTGCCCTCAGCGAACTGCAGCGGGGTGGTGGCGCCGATCAGCGTAGCGATCATGCCACCCACGGACATAAGACCCACGATGCCGCAGACATACATGAGCTTCTCCATGAGGTCGCCGCCCTGGAGCTTGCTCAGGTACTGGTGGCCGCCCTGATAACCCATCTTGGCAGCGAACCAAGTGATCAGCACGGAGGGGACGATGGAGATGAGCATGGCCAGGATCGGGCCCATGATGGAGCCCTGCTGAGCCAGCTGAACGCCCAGACCAAAGGCGATGACGCGGATGGTGCCCTGGAAGAAGGAGTCACCGATACCGGAAAGCGGGCCCATGAGGGAGGTCTTGACCGCGTTGATCGAATCGGGGTCGAAGTTCTCGGGATCCTTGGCGTACTCCTCCTCCATGGAAGCGGAGAGGCCCAGGATGAAGGCGCTCGTCTGCGGGGTGCAGTTGTAGAACGCCATGTGACGGTGGTAGGCCTCTTTCTTAGCAGCGAGCTGCTTGGGGTCGGACTCATCCGGATAGAGGCGGTCGAGCGTGGGAACCATGCCGTAGAGGAAGCCCATGTTCATCTGACGCTCGTAGTTCCAAGAGGCCTGGATGGCCCAGGAGCGCCAGAAGAACTGGCTGACCTTCTTGTTCAGGGACACGTCCTTGGTTGCGGTTGCCATAGTGTGTTCCTCCTTAGTCTTCGTCGTCTTCGAGCGGATCGTAGTCGGAATCGACACCGGCAGCTGCATGGGAACCGTTGAACTTGAAGCCCATGAAGACGACAGCCAGGCACACACCGATCAGAGCGACCGCGATGACGGACAGGTTGAGGTAAGCGGCGAGCAGGAAACCGATGAACAGGAACGGAGTCATACCCTTCTTGATCATCATGGTGAGCAGCAGGGCCAAGCCGTAGGCGGTCATGATCTTGGTCGAAACGTTAAGACCAGTGGACAGCCACTCGGGAACCATGTTGACGATGGCCTGAACCAGGTCGGTGCCAACAAAGACGGCGAGGAAGATCGGCAGGAAGTACATGACGGCGTACAGACCGGAGCCGGCGCAGATGTGCATACGGTAAGCGGTCTTGAACTTTCCGTTATCGATCGCGCTATCTGCCACATGGGTGAGGGCGGCGATGATGGAACGGAACACGATGCCGAGGAGCTGACCCAGGACGGCGACCGGGATGGCGATCGTCATGGCGGTCTCGGCGGAAGCATCGGTCAGGCACGCAAAGGCAGCGGCCACGATGCCGCCCAGGACCATATCGGGCGGAACGGCGGCGCCGACCTGCACCAGGCCCATGGACACGAGCTCGACGGCGGCACCGACGGCAAGGCCGGTGGGCACATCGCCCAGCAGCAGACCGACGAGCGTAGCGCCAACGAGGGGCTGCTCGAAGTTAAGACGACCGAGCAGGCGGGAGTCCCACATGCAGAACACGCCGACGAGGCCGACGAGCACCGCACTGATGAACGTATTCATACCCTTCTCCTTTCAGTCAGGCAAAAGCCTGGTTGATTACAGCTTGGCGTCGATGTCGACGCTCTGATACGTAGGGGTCTGCTGGACATAGAGCTTGATGCCCATGTCGAGCAGCTGGTTGACGTCGGCCTTCTGGGCGGCGTCGAAGAAGACGGAGCTGTCCTTGCCGCCGACCTGATCGGCACCGTCGTGGTTGGCGGTGGCGCCCAGGTTGATGGCGTCGAGCTTGTAGCCCTGGCAGAACTGTAGCATCTCGGCCGTGTTGCCAAAGACGAACATGACGCGCTCGCCGAGGGTGTTGAGCTTGTCCATCTTGGCGAGGGCACGCTCGACAGTGAAGACGTTCAGGCGCACGCCCTGGGGCTTGGCCAGCTTAAGAGCGCCCTTCTTGATGTCATCGTTGGCGGCGGCATTGTCGACGACGATGATGCGCTCGGCCTGAACCTTGGTGGTCCAAGTAAAGACGACCTGGCCGTGCAGCAGACGGTAGTCAAGACGTGCGAGGACGATCTTGGCGGGACCGGAGCTGTGACGGGACGCCTTGGCCTTCTTGGCGGGAGCCGCGGCGGCCTCGACCGGTGCGTTGGGGTTGGTCAGACCGGTGCGGGCCTCATTGATGAGGGCCGCGAGCTCGGCGCCCTTGACGGGGGCGGGGCTCATAGCAAGCGTGAGCGCCAACGGGATGTTGAAACCGCTGACAACCGTGAACTTCGTGCCGTTCTTGGAAAGCTCGACCATGTTGTTGTTGACCGAGCTGCCGAGCATATCGGTCAGCACATAGACGGTGTCGTCCGCGTTGAACGTGGCGATCATAGCCTCAACCTTATTGGTGATGGGCTCCTTGTCGTCACGAGCAAGCGACACGACGTGGACGTTCGACACGTCGCCGAGAACCATCTCGAGCGTGTCTTTGGCGCCTGCGGCCAGGCCGCCATGAGATGCGAGAATGATCTGATTCATCTTGCCTCCTCCTTTTCGTTATGGTCATTATAACGTCTTATACGTTGCTTATATTGCTAATTAGTATAAAGACCGTTCGCGGGTGAAAATCGACCGTTGACGGGTTTAACGTACTCGAAACGTTGGGCTGGGTAGGCCGGCGCTAGCTGGATAACCCCAGGTCAGACCCTGCGCGCAATCCCCTATCGCACGAAGTACCAGGGGCTTTCCTGTACGGTGGGTTCCAGCGCAATGCCGGTGCGTTCCTTAAACAGATCCATGTCCTGAGATTTTTCGGTCCACCACGCGTTGGGCTTAAAGGTCATGCTCTCAATGACATGACCGACAAACACACTGTTGCGCAGCTTGGAGAAGTCGGTGTTCATAATCAGGATGGACGCGAGCACCAGCACGATGCCCAGGACTTTAATCGCGCCGGCGGGCTCGGCGTAGACACCAATGCCCACCAGTACGGTGACGACCGTCTCGAAAGACATTACGACGGGAACTTTCGATGTCTCGAGCCCCATGGACAGACCCTGCATATATAAGATGTAAGCAACGGCTGTGGGGATGAGTCCAAAGCCAAGGAACAGCAGCAGCAGCTGTGGCGACATTGCCGCGGCGACATCCGGCCACGGAGCCGCGATAGCTGCCATAACCGCACCGCCAAAAACAAAGCCCCAAAACGTGACAGCCAGCGGGTGGACCGTCTTGGTTGCTATTCGGCTAAACACCGCGAGCGACGCACCACAAAGGCCTGCAATCACGCCCGACGTGACGCCCCAAACCGAAAAATGAAAACCGGAAAGGTCGCCATTGGTCACTGCAAGCACGCAGCCTACGATGTTAAAGACAATGGCAACGAGCTTGTTGGGGGTCACGTCCTCGCGATAAAGCACGCGGCCGAGCATGACGCCAAACACCGGCGAGGTGTAGAGCAGCACCGAGGCCGTGGACATGCCCACCTCGCCCATGCACTCGTAATAGCAGGTGTTGGCGGCGGCCAAACCGACGATGCCGACAAGCGCACAGGGAACAAGCTCTTTAGGGCTTGCCTTGAACAGGGCCAGCGGACCCTGAGCCACGGTAGACCCCTCACCCGGACGGCAGCCCATAAACATCAGGACCGGCGCCAAGATAAGCGCTCCGACCAACAAGCGAAAGGCAGCCATGCTCTGGGACGAAACGCCCATGGCCGAGATGCCGTTTACAAAGATTCCGATGCTGCCCCACATAAGCGCGGCGATCAGCACCAGCACATAGCCCAGATTGCTTTTCTTCAACGCAGCCTCCTCGGTATTGTTTCCAATATGTTTCACACTACGTTATAGTCGTTATATACATTTTTCAAGACACAAATCGCCGAACGGAAAAATCTGCTTCCCAGCATACTCATTGGGGATGTTCTTAAATGAACTGTCGTTGGGGACGTTCCTGAATGCCTAGTCGTTTAAGTACGTCCCCAACGACTAAAGCGCCGCTGGTTGAGCATAAATCAGCGAGCGGGTCGCATTTGAGACAAGGTGACGTGAAACGAAAGGGCGCTGACCTTCTGGTCGCGCCCTTGAAGTTGAACGTCAGATTGTCCAAATGCGGCCCGCGCAGCGTCGGCCCGTTACGCGGTTTGGTAAAACCGCGTAACTCTTAGTAGTCAAGCTTCCACATGTAGCGGCGCGTCATGTAGTCCTTGTGGGTGACGGCGGAGAGCGCGCGCATGTACACGTTGTTGAGGATCGGGGCAAAGATCAGGTGGTTGAAGTACTCGCTCACGCTGTCCTTGATGTCGTTGAGGCCGAGCTCCTTGGCGTCGAGTTGATAGACGCGCTCGCCACCGTACTGGTTGACGAAGCGGATGCCGCGCTCGTCGTTGCAGCGGCTGCGGCCGACGCTGATGAGCTGGAACAGCGAGGTGCGCTTGTCCAGAATCTCGAAAGGACCGTGGAAGAAGTCGCAGGTGTTGATGGTGCAGGAGTCGATCTGCAGCATCTCCTGCACGTTGCAGATGCTAAAGACGTAGGCGGCACCAAAAAGCGGACCCTGAGCCATGACATTAATGCAGGGCTTGTCGGCGTTCTGCTCGGCCCACTTGGCAGCAAGCGGACGGGTGTACTCGACGGCCTTGCGATAGATGGGGTCGACCAAGTCGAACGCGGCCATAGCGGTCTCGTACTCGGCATAGCCCTCGGTCTGCTGCGTGAGCTCCATGGCGATCATGGTCACGACGGCGGAGTTGGTGCGGCCCATGCAGGACTCGTCGACGGCCAAGCTGTCGTACTGGATCTTGTAGTCGCAGACCTCGGTGAGGCCGGACTCGTCAACATAGATTGCGATGGTGCTGGCGCCGTGGTCCTTGGCGACCTGGGCGGCGACGATGGTCTCCTTGGTGCCGCGCATGGACACGACGACGGCCAGGGTG
The DNA here is from genome assembly GCA_959027945.1 of uncultured Collinsella sp. GTDB lineage: Bacteria > Actinomycetota > Coriobacteriia > Coriobacteriales > Coriobacteriaceae > Collinsella. The sequence continues at coordinate 30,932 of CAUFRO010000018.1, read as the reverse complement.
TTCTCGTTGACGTAGGCAGGGGTTGCGTGCACGAACTCGTTGCTGGTGTAGCTGGAGCTCACGACCTGCGTGGCCTCGTGCTCCATAAAGTACTGGGCAGGATAGTTGCCGCCGTTGGATCCACCAGCGCCAATCCACACGACGCGCTTGATGCCGCCCTTGTCTGCCTTGTCAGCCAAAACCTGGGAAACGACATCCTTAACCTGTTCCTGAGTAGTCATCGTGCATCAGCCTTTCTTCTCGTTTGATGCTCTCGATGGCATACAAGTTACATACATGTTTTGGTTATGTCGACTAGTTGTATGCTATATTTATCTTAGAAATTTTGCTGATGCGGTTTTCGATAGCTAGCTACCAGCGGTTTTGTTGTTGTATTGAATACATGCTTGATTAGATACGCATACAAGTTAGATACAGGTTGATCGCATGAACGCTTCGTCTAAAAAGAAACTGGCCCAATACGAGCGCTTGGCGGGTACGCTTCGCGACCGCATCGCCGCCGGCATCTACGCACGCGGAGACAAGCTGCCGTCCGAGATGGAGCTCATGGACGAATCGGGGCTGTCGCGCAGCACCGTACGCCATGCCCTTAAGGTGCTCGTTTATGAGGGTCTGGTTCGAACCGAGCGCGGGCGCGGCGCCTTTGTGGCCGACACGCCGGCGCTCCACGAGAACAACCTGGTGTTTTCGAGCTATACGGCGCAGGTCCAGGGTCAGGGCATGAAGCCCACCACGCGCACGGTGGACTCGGGCTTTACCAAGGCGGGCGGCAGTATAGCTAAGTTCTTTGATGCGGCCGTGGGCAGCAAGCTCGTCAAACTTGTCCGTCTGCGCTATCTGGACGATGCGCCGCTGTGCCTGGAGACTACCTATCTACCACCGAGCTTTGAAGCACTCATCGATCGCGATATCAACGGTTCGCTCTACGCCACGCTGCGACAGGAGTTCCATCGCGCGCCGGCACAGGGGCATAAGACCTTTGAGGTGTGCTACGCCTCGCAAAACGAGGCGTTTTTGCTCAACGTCGAGCGCGGGCAGGCGCTGATCCTGATCACCGACTACGTCTACGACACCGACGGCCGCCCGCTCCACGTCTCCAAGCGCATCCAGCGCACCGACCGCGCCAAATACACCGAACCCATCGGCTAACCTGCCAAAATAAACCTGTCCCTAAATGGTAGGTTTGGGAAGGTCGGGGAACCAGGTTGGTTTGGGTTGATTGGGTGTGCGCTCGGCCAGGACCAGCTCCATCCAGCACATGTCGTACCAGCGGCCGAACTTTTGGGCGCAGCGGTCGAAGGCGCCCACCAGGCGATACCCCATATGGGCATGGAAATCCTGACTGTTGTGCGTCAGATACTCGTCGTCCTTATCGTGCGGCACGGCAATGAGCGCGCACATGTTGGTGATGCCCATCGCGACCAGGCATTGCTTGAGCGCATCGTGCAGCTTGCGACCCAGCCCGCCATGGCGCACATCGCGTGCCAGGTAGATCGACGTCTCGACCGACCAGTCGTATGCCTCGCGGCTGTTAAGCGGACTCACGTAGGCATAGCCTACCGGACGCCCGTCCAACTCCATCACCAGATACGGATAGCGCTTGAGCGTACGCTCAATACGCCCGGCGAACTCCTCAACGCTCGGCACCGCGTATTCGCAGGTTATCGCCGTCTGGCGCACATACGGCTCATAGATGGCAAGCAACGCCGGCGCATCATCGGGCGTCGCCAGGCGAATCGTCGGCTCGGACATCTCGGTCATACAACCCTTCTCCCTCAAAAACAAAGGCCGCCTTGCGCTAAACCCAGCGCAAGGCGGCCCCTCGTCATTACATCAGGCTACAGAACCGCCGCCAGCGCGTCGATATCCTCCTGCGTCGTGGCCCAGCTGGTGCAAAAGCGCACCACCGTGTGGGTCTCATCGTACTTTTCCCAGTACTCGATCGAGGCATGCTCGCGAATGCGCGCCATGCCCTCGTTGGGCAGAATCACAAACTGCTGGTTGGTCGGCGTCTCCAAGAAGAACTGGTAGCCGCGCTCATGCAGCACGCGACGCAGCGCCTGAGCGGTCTCAATCGCCTGGCGACCAATCTCAAAATACAGGCCATCGGTAAAGAGCGCCTCAAACTGCACACCCGTCAGGCGGCCCTTGGCGAGCAGTGCGCCATGCTGCTTAATACGCGGAATGGGGTGCGCCGGGGCGTGCATGCCACAGAACACCACAGCCTCGCCGCAGAGCGCACCACACTTGGTGCCGCCGATGTAGAACACGTCACACAGCTGCGCCAGCTCGGGCAGGGTAATGTCGCACTCATCGGCCGCCAGCGCATAGGCCAGGCGAGCACCGTCCACAAACAGCGGAATCTCGCGCTTCTGGCACACCGCGTGAATCGCCGCGAGCTCGGCCTTGGAGTACAGCGTGCCGTACTCGGTCGATAGGCTCACATACACGGCACCCGGGAACACCGTGTGCTCGTAGCTCTCGTTTTCGTAGAACACCTGGATATAGTTCTCGAGGTCCTCGGCGTGCATCTTGCCCTCGTAGCCGGGGATGGTGAGCACCTTGTGGCCGCCAAACTCGATAGCGCCCGCCTCGTGACAGGCGACGTGGCCAGTCTCAGCAGCAACGACGCCCTCGTAGGGCGCAAGCAGCATGTCGATCACCGTCGCGTTGGCCTGCGTGCCGCCCACCAGAAAAAACACGTCGGCATCAGGGGCCTGGCAGGCCTCGCGAATAAGTTGCTTGGCGCGCTCGGTGTGCGCATCGGTACCGTAGCCGGGCTGCGGCTCCATATTGGTGTCGACGAGCGCCTGCAGCACTGCCGGATGTGCGCCGTGGGAATAATCGTTGTTAAACGCGAGCATGGCAATCCTCTCTTACCGGGTATCGGCCAGATGATTCAAACGGAGCTATTGTACGCCGTTGGGATAGGCAATGCGCGCGGCAAGGCACTCAAGTGCCAGTACCAGGGCAAAACCGCAGCTCACGTCACTCAAAAAGTGCGCACCTATCACGATGCGCCCAAAGGCGACGAGCGCCGCGATCACAGCCGCCGCCCAAAAAATCACGCGGCGACGCGACGGTTTTTCCTTAAAGGCTGCCGCGGGAAGCCCGGCGAGCATAAGGCCGATCGCCGCATGCGCCGTGTGTCCGCTCGCAAACGACTTGAACCCGTCCTTGATCACGCCGGCGGCGATATAGGTCCACTTGTCGGGATTGCCGATCACCCACCACGGCTGAAAATTGAGCCCCGGCGTGACCTCGATCACGCGCATGCGCGGGCGCGACCACAGTGGCTTGACGATCACGTTGAGGATGATGGCCTGAGCGATCCACACGGCAAGCACCATCAACGCCCAGCGCGTGAGTTCGTCGGGCTCGGTCGTGCGCGTGAGGCGATAGACGATAAGGTTGGCAGCGATGACCAGCACAAACGTCAGCACCAACTGAGCCGCAATGAGTTTACCGCCAACCCTCAGGGACGAAACGATCTCGTAGCCGGTCAGGCCAACGTTGACGAGGATGCCGAGCGCGGCAAGCCATTTACTGCCCCTGGAGTCGGGACGCACCGCGCGCACGAGCATAACGCCCGCGATGCTCGCCGTCAGCTCAAACGGCAACTCGCCAGCGGCCTCGATAAAGCGGCCGTACATGCTGCCGATGTTGAACAGCGCGCTCGAGATCTGATAATCGAAGAAACTGCCCACGCCCAGACAAAGACACAGGACAACCGCGATAGCGGCGGCGTCTTTCTTGTAGATGTACCCGAACATGCTTTCCTTTCGATGGGGCTGGAATCAACCTGCGAGGTGGCGGGCAAAGAACAACTGGTAGCTCTGCCCCGCCACGCCCCCTACTTGTTAGTCATCGTCGCTCGCGCCTAATTGCTGCAGCAGCATGAGTGCCGCGGCCACGGGGCCGGTGCCGTCGTTGGCGTCGAGACCGCGACCCAGGCCGCTGCCCGCGCCGGCGCCCGCCTTGTAGGGCACCGACAACTTGCGGCTCTTGGGGAAGTTCACCGCGCCATAGCGGGTCTTAAGCTCAAAGGCCACCTTCTTGGGCACGTCGACGCCCAAAAACGTGATGCGACCGCCGCTGAGCGTGACGCTCTCGAGCCCCAGGCGCTCGCCGCGAATGCGGATGCGCGCGCGATTGAACAGGTTGAGTCCCGCCAACGGCAGCTCACCATGCGCGGCCTCGGTCTCTTCCTGCACCTCGTCAATGCTCTCCAGGTCCTCGGCCGCTGCGAGCTTACGGTACACGAGCACGCGCTGGTCCACCGCCGGCAGGTACTCCTCGGACAAGAAGTAGTCGGCCGGCAGGTTAATACCCACGCTCGCCGCCTCCACGCCGGCGTCGTCATCGCCGCGCGCCTCGGCCACGGCCTGGCCCAGCATCTGCGTAAACAGATCAAAGCCCACGCTCGACAGGTTGCCGTGCTGCTCGGCTCCCATAAGCGAACCGGCGCCACGGATCTCTAGGTCGCGCATGGCGATGCGCATGCCGCTGCCCAGGTCCTGGAACTCGGAAAGTGCGGTCAGGCGCGCCGTTGCCTCCTCGGTGAGCGGCAGCTCGCCGGGGAACATAAAGTACGCGTAGGCCTGCGTGGCAGAGCGGCCCACACGGCCCTTGAGCTGGTAGAGCTGCGCCAGGCCAAGGCGCTGCGAGTCCTCGATGATCAGCGTGTTGGCCGTTGCGTTGTCGATGCCGCTCTCCACGATGGTCGTGGCGATGAGCACATCGATCTTTTTGGTCGCGAACTCAATCATCACGTCCTCGACCTCGCGCGGGCTCATCTTGCCGTGTGCCACGCCCACGCGCGCCTCGGGCGCGGCCTCATGCACGCGCGCCACGGCGTCATCGATGGTCTTAACGCGGTTGGACACGTAGTACACCTGGCCGCCGCGGCCCACCTCCAGGCGAATCGCCGCGCTCACCACATCGGGGTCGTACTCCCCCACGTGCACGATCACGGGACGACGCCCGGTCGGCGGTGTGGTGATCAGGCTCATGTCGCGCACGCCGCTCGTAGCCATCTGCATGGTTCGCGGAATAGGCGTTGCCGAAAGCGTGAGCACGTCAATCTGCTCGCGCAGGTTCTTGAGCTGCTCCTTGTGCTGCACACCAAAGCGCTGTTCCTCGTCGATGATCACCAGGCCCAGGTTCTTGGGGTTCACATCGGCCGAAAGCAGACGATGCGTGCCGATGAGCACGTCGATCGCGCCATCGGCAAACGCCTTGAGCGCGCGCTTTTGCTGCGCCGGCGTACGGAAGCGGCTGAGCACCTCGACCTCAAGGCCAAACGGGGCAAAGCGCTCAAAGAACGTCTCGTAGTGCTGCTGGGCCAGAATGGTCGTGGGGCAGAGCACCATGACCTGGCGGCCGGAGTCCACGCACTTAAACGCTGCGCGTAGGGCGACCTCGGTCTTGCCAAAGCCCACGTCGCCGCACAGCAGGCGGTCCATGGGCTTGGGCGCTTCCATGTCGGCCTTAATGTCGGCGATGGCCTCCAGCTGATCACGCGTCTCGTCGTAAGGGAAGCTCTCCTCCATCTCGATCTGCTCGGGCGTGTCGGGCGGGCAGGCGATACCGGTAATCGACGAGCGGCGCGTATACAGGTCGACCAGGTCAAACGCCAGTTTTTTGGCGTTCTTGCGTGCCTTGTTGGTGGCACGCGTCCAGTCGGCGGTGTTGAGCCTGGTCAAGCGCGGTTTATCGCCGTCGGGACCAACGTATCGTGTGATGCGGTCGACCTGCTCGAGCGGCACGTAGAGCTTGTCGCCGTCGGCATATTCCAGCAAAAAGTAGTCGCGCTCCTTGCCACCCACTTCCTGGCGCGCGATCTCGCTGAAGAGCGCGATGCCGTGGGTAGCGTGCACCACGTAGTCGCCCGGCTTAAACGGGAAGGTGATCTGCGTAATGTCAACCTTGCGGCGGCTGCGCGCGCGGTTGGCATCCATGCGGGCGTTGAGGTCGGCGATCGAGAACACGGCCAAATTGGCGTCGGGCACCACCACGCCCTGCGGCAGGGCGGCGTCCACAAAGGTCACGCGCCCGCGCGAGATGGTGGGCACGGCGGCGCCGGCGGCAGCCTGCGCGGCGCCCGCCTCGAGCGAGCGGGCGTTGAGCGCGTCGGCCTTACGCTCGCGAATGGAAGCGTGGGCCTCCTGGCGTGCGGCACGGTCGGCGGAATCCGCCGCCGCCACGCGCACGCGCTCGCCAATGACGCCGGCGTTTTCGGGCGCGGCCGTCAGCGACTCCTCAAAGGTAATGCCCTCGTCGCCAAAGGTGAGCTCCATCGACTCGCGCGCACCGCGGTCGGGGATGGCAAACACGCAAGCATAGCGCTTGCCCACGACCTCCTGGATGCGCGTCATAAAACGGTTGTCCGAGCCTGCGATGGCCGGCTGCTCAATCTTGAGCTCGGCCGTCACCGCACCACCGGCACGGATGAGGCTCACATAGTTCAGGCGCTGCTGGGCACCAAAATCGAGCTGCTGAGCGCGTACATACAGGCCATCCAGTCGGCCAATCCCCGCCTCGCCGGCACGCGCCTCGATATCCTCGTAGGCGCGCAGACAGTCGTCGAACAGCGAGCGCGGCTCGGACAGGACCACGAGCGCCTTGCCGCTCACGTGTGCCAGCGGGCTCACGGTCTGGCCGTACATCACCGGCAAAAAGCGGTCGAGCTCGGGCGTGACGATGCGCGCATCCACCATCTCGAGCAGCGCTGCTAGCTTACTATCGTCCTGGCTGGCGCGGTAGAGCGCCACGTGCATGTTATGGACGGCATCGTCGGTAAGCGCCAGCTCACGGCAGGGGAAGATCTCGATACTGTCCTCGTTGCCGATGGTCTGCCCCGTTGAGCTCACCATGCGGCGAATGCGATCAATCTCGTCGCCAAAGAACTCGATGCGCACGGGCGCTTTCTCTTGTGCGGGGAACACCTCGACGGTGTCGCCGTGAACGCGGAACAGACCGGGCGCATCAGCGGCACCGGCATTGGTGTAGCCCATGCCCACCAGGCGATGCGGCACCTCGTCAAAAGGAATCTCCTCGCCCACCGCAAAGGTCGTGGACTCCCAGTAGCGGCTCTCGACTGGCGGCACGCAGCGCAGCAACGCGCGAGCCGAGGCAACCATGATGCAGTTGTCCCCGCGCACGATGCGTCCCAGGGCCTCGCAGCGCTGCGCTACCACGGCGTCGTCGGGCGCCTGCTCGCGCCACGGATAGTCCTTGCGCTCGGGAAAGCGGAACACGTGCGCCAGGCCCACATAGGCGGCAAGGCTGCGCGCGGCGCGATCGGCCGCATCCTCGCCGCTCACAATGTAGACCGTCGGGCGCGGACGGCGCGCAAACTGGGCGGCCGCCATAAGTGTTCGGCCCGACTGAGACACGGCCAGCGTCACGTCCTCGCCAGAATCGAGCCCGGCCTCGACGGTCTGCAGTGCCTCGGCAGTGTAGAGCTGCGCGGCTATACGGTGAATGAGCATGCTGTTCCTCCGGCATTGCAACGCCAAAAGCCCGCCGAGGCAAGCTCGGCGGGTCGTACGTCAAATACATTGTCTGTCATGGTAGCGCATGGAGAGGACTCCGGCTCAAGGGCAAACCCAGCCCCGCAAAAAACGCCAGACGAAGATGCGTTCCGCCCTACCCCGCTACGCGCACGCTGGGGCACAGGTCGGCCAGCGGACACTCGTCACACTTGGGTTTGCGGGCATCGCAGATCTCGCGACCAAAGGTGATCCACTGGTGGTTGACCGACTCCCAATACTCGTGCGGCAAAATCTTGAGCAGATCCTGCTCGGTCTTGAGCGGCTCCTTGGCATGTGTCTTGGGACTCAACATCAGGCGATGCGCAATGCGGTTGACGTGCGTGTCCACCGCAATGCCCTCCACGATGCCATACCCCACGTTGAGCACGATGTTCGCCGTCTTGCGTCCCACGCCCGGCAGCTTCACGAGTTCCTTCATGTCGGCCGGCACCTCGCCGCCATAGTCGGCGACGATCATCTGCGCGGCCTCGACGGCATGCTTGGCTTTGCTCTTGTAGAAGCCGAGTGACTTGATAGTGTCTGCCACGTCAGCCACGCTCGCCCCGGCCATGGCCTCGGGCGTAGGCCACTGGGCAAACAGCCGCGGCGTCACCTTGTTGACCTGCGCATCGGTCGTTTGCGCCGAGAGCAGCACCGCGATCAGCAGGCGGAAGGGATTCTCGTGGTCCAAAAAGCACTCGACCGGGCCATAGCGACGGTTGAGACGCTCGCACACCTCAACGGCGCGCTCGCGCTTGGCGGCATTGGTCTCGCGTGGCATAACGACTCCTCGGCTCAACGGCACAATAAACTAATGGGCACAATTGTCCCACGTCCGAGACGCTTACGCCTCCAAGAATGCGCCGGTCTGACGGCTCCACAGGCTCGCGTACTCACCACCCGCCTCGACGAGCTGCGCATGCGTGCCGTCCTCGACGATCTCGCCATCGGCCAGCACCACGATGCGGTCGAGCGCCGCCACGGTGGACAGGCGATGTGCCACCACAATGGAAGTGCGCCCGCACATCAGGTTCTCGAGCGCTTCCTGCACCAGCGCCTCGGACTCGCTGTCCAGGGCAGACGTCGCCTCGTCGAGCACCAGGATCGGCGCGTCGGTGAGGATGGCACGCGCAATGGCCACGCGCTGGCGCTGTCCGCCCGAAAGCTTAATGCCGCGCTCGCCCACCATGGTGTCGAAGCCGCTGGGCAGGCGGTCGATAAACTCAAGCGCATTGGCCAGGCGCGCGGCCTCGCGGATCTGCTCGTCGGTGGCATCGGGGCGGCCATAGGCGATATTCTCGCGAATGGAGCGATGGAAGAGCAGCGCCTCCTGCGGCACGTAGGCCACCTGGCGGCGCAGGCTCTGCTGCGTGCAGCGCGAAACGTCCTGGCCGTCCACGAGCACGCGGCCGCCCTGCACGTCGTCCAGGCGCAGCAACAGCTTGGTGAGCGTCGTCTTGCCCGAGCCCGATTTGCCCACCAGGCCCACACGCTGGCCCGCCGCCACATGGAGCGTCAAGTCGTCAAACACGCTCTCGCCCGCAGCGGCATCACGGTATGCAAAGCTCAAATGCTCAAAATCGATTGCGCCCTCGCCCACCTTAAGCTCGGGGGCATTCGGGTCGTCTGCCACCAGGCGCGGCTCGTCCAGCACGCGCGTCATCTCGGCGGCATCGCCCAGCGCGCGATTGATGCGCTGCATCATGGAGCTCACGTAGTTGAGCCGCATGGTGAGGTTGTACGTGTAGGTAAAGATCATGACGAGCGAGCCGGCCGAGATGCCAAACCACGCGTTGCCGCCCGCCACGAACACGCTCACCACCGCCATGGTGACGACGATAAGGCCCGAGGTCGTAAAGTTGCGCTGCATCATGGCGTGCATCGAGACGGTCTCGGCATCGCGCGCGGCGCGGTCGGCGGCATCGAACAGGTCGCGCTCAAAGTCCTCGCGCCCGCAGGTCTTGACGGCCAGGATGTTGGTGACCGCGTCGGACAGCACGCCCGAGAGCTTGTTCTGCGCGGCGGACGTGGCGGCCGAAAGCGGCATGATGCGCTTGTACATAAGCCAGACAAACGTGATGTAGACGACCATGATGCCCACCAGGATCACGGTAAACGTGGGCACCACCGGGGCGAGCGCCGCCACCGTGCAGATAACCGAGGTGATGGTGGGAATGAGCGAATACACCGTTACGTCCACCAGGCCCGTGTAGCCGCTCATAAAACGACTCGTCTGGCTCACGAGCGAACCGCCAAAACGGCTAGTATGGAATGTCATGGATTGGTTGGAGAGCGTGTCGAAGCATAGACGCGCCAGGTGATAGTTGCCCGCAATCTCAAGCTTATAGACGGTGTAGTCTTGCAGTTTGGAGAGGATCTGACCCACCAGGTTAACGAGTACGAGCGCCAGGATATAGGGGCCGAAGACCTCAAACACCTGGTCGCCCACCACGGGAGCGGCTTGAACGCGGTCGACAATAAGGGCCATCACATAGGTATTGGCAAACGTCAGCAAAAAGATGTAGCCCGCCGACGAGAGCACCGAGAGAAAGACAATCAGCGGCTGCGTGCGCGTGACGTCCCAAAAACGCTGCAGCGTGCGACGCACGGTGGAGCGGCTGAGCGGGCTGGTGCTTCTCTGGGACATGGGCTTCCTTTCGCGTCTGATAGGGCGAAACGCCATTGTTGCACACTAAAGCGCACTTCAGGCAAGCGCGATGCGAAAAGCAGCGGGGCACCCGCGTTTACGCCGGCGCCCCACCGTCTTGTTGCAATTAGTCCTCGTCTTTCTGGTCTGCGAGCAGCTCCACGGACGTAAGCCCCAAAATCTCGTCGGCCTCCTCGGCATCTTCCAGCACGTCAATGTCCTTGAGCTTGCGCTCCATGACGTTGGTGCGCGTGGTGATGATGCCCTCGACCGTTTTGCCCGCGGTCTCGATCTGCTGCTGGGCGCGGCGCAGCGCCTTTTGATAGCGCGGCAGCTCGGCCTTGACGGCGGAGAGCACGCGCAGCACGTCGTCGGTACGTTTTTGCAACTTAAACGTCTGATAGCTCATCTGCAGACTGTTGAGGATGGCCGCCATGGTGCTGGGACCGGCTACGTTGACGTGATAGTCGCGGCCCAGGGTCTCGATAAGCCCGGGGCGGCTGACGACCTCGGCGTACAGTCCTTCAAACGGCACGAACATGATGCCAAAGTTGGTCGTTGCCGGCACACTCAGGTACTTTTCGCAGATGTCCTTTGCCTCGCGTTTCACCATCATATCGAGCGTCTTGCGCGCTGCGGCAACGGCCTCCGCATCGCCCGACTCCTGGGCGTCGATCAGATGCTCGTACGCGTCGCCCGGGAATTTGGAATCGATCGGCAGCAGCACGGGATCGCCCTCGTCTACCGGCAGCTTGACGGCAAACTCAACGCGCTCCGAGGCACCGGGCTTGGTGGCGACGTTTTCCAGATACTGGTCGGGTGTAAGGATGTCCGCCAGAATTGCACCCAGCTGCACCTCGCCCAAAATGCCGCGCGCTTTTACATTGCCCAGCACACGCTTGAGGTCGCCTACGCCGGTGGCGATAGATTGCATATCGCCCAGGCCCTTATACACGGCCTCGAGCTGGTCGCTCACCTGCTTAAACGATGCCGACAGTCGGTCGTTGAGCGTGCGGGAGAGCTTCTCGTCCACCGTCGCGCGCATCTGATCGAGCTGCACGTTGTTGTCTTTGCGGATGGCGCCCAGCTGAGCATCGACCGTCTCGCGCACCTTGTCCAGGCGATGCTCGATGCCCTCGCGATTGGCGCCGAGCTGTTGGGCCGTCTCGCGGCGCAGGTCATCCATCCGGTCACCAGCTTGCGAGAACTCGCGTGCGATGGTCAGGTAACGTTGCTGCTCCACGGCCGCATCGGTCGTCTGCTGCTGCGCGATGGCATTGGCCGTGCGGCGGGTTTCGGCCAGCGCGACGTTCAGGGCATCGAGCGCGTTGTTGGCCTGCTCGAGTGCTGCCAGCGTTTCCGCGCCACCGTCGCCACGCTCCCGCAACTCGGCACGCAGGCTCTTGAGCTGAAGGGCGCAAGCCGCAGCAACCCCCACCGCCACCAAGGCGATCGCAACAAGCACAATATCAATAGCAGACATAATCTCCGCCCAACAAACCCAATCGAGCACCAATCAAAACCGCGATCAATCTTACCCCGCCACACACACCGGGCGCCCGGCCCCTTCTTGGGTGCCCCTCTCCTCCGCATATTCCATAATGCGGCGCGCCGTTTTCCTGCTCACCTTTGAGTCATCGCCGGCCAAGTATGCGTATACGTTTCCTTTATTCAGGCGCAGAGCACGGCAGAGGCCATAGCGCGTTACACCCGATTCCTCCAATGCTTCCAGCGTTTTCTTTCTCATCAGGGCGTTCACCCTTCTATCGGCCGCCGGCTTTTCCTTCACCGCTCTATACGCACGCCAAACGTTGGCATAACGATTTGGGAGCTCACTTTTGGCGCATAGAGACGCCATGCTACCCGCTTGACCGTACAAGGATAAAACGTCTCGGTAATCCCGTTCCATCCACGAGCCCTCGGATAAACCCAGAACGTATTCGGCTTTTCCTTGCGCCAAAGCGAGCAAAAACAGAGGCTCCGCCACGCGCGGCGCATCCGTCGTCGCCTGCTCAACCAATTTTCTAAAACTCAGCGACCGCTGTCCGGATAGCTCTCGGCAATAGCCTTTTAAGAATCCCTCAAAGGTCAGATTCAACCGAGCACCTCCTTTTTGTATTGCCTGTATGCACAGACCATCTCTTGATAACTCCGCTCCGAAGGCGACGACGCCAGCGCCTCTCCCTCGTCGAATATAAGCCGTTCGAGCAGTCCCCAATCAAGTCGGTCGACGAATGCCTGGCTATGAAGATCGATGATGTCGTTCGGACGACAGGCATAGAGCTTCATTACCGCCAGGTCCTCCAAGGATGGCGTAAAGTACCTGATAAAGCGCGCCCCAATATCCAAGGGAATCAAACGATCTTCGTAATTGAACGGCATCTGATTACAATATGCCACCGCCATACCATTCACCTCGGGGTATCGAGCTATGATCTCGCGGAGGCACCTATCTGCCTCAAACACATCAATGTCATGTGTAACCGAACGATTCGTCACATCGTTTAGCATGAAGGCGCTTCCTCCCACCAATACAACGTTCGGCCTGTCGTCTCTTGGACCTATTTCCAGCTCCGCCTCTTCGTCAATGCCCAAAAGAGTCTGCTCTAAATCCTGCTTATACATAGCAAATCCTATTATTATTTATCTTCAATAATACTATTCAGTCGCACGACAGGACCCACAGGATGCAAGAATTCTGCTCGTGGCGATAATTCGTACACCCTGGAAGTCCTAATGTGACAAACGCTAACTCTCCCAGCCGGCGCGGATGGTTGTTGCGACATCGCCTAGGCGCTGGCCCAGGGCCGCTAGATGCTGGAGCACCTCATTGGGCGAGGCACCGTTGAGAATGCACGTGAGGGCATATGAGGCCAAGAAGATTGCCGCAAGTCCTAGCGGAATGAGCACGATCATCGCCAATGTGCGCAGGCGCTGGCCCACGCGGCGACGACGCGCACGACGCTTGTCGAACGCGAGCTCCTGCGCATATGAATCTTGCTGTACGGAATAGGCCTCTGGTGCCGATTCGCACCCGGGCACGGCTGCAGGTACAGCAGCGGGCACGACGTTTTGCACGGGCGCCTGGTTGGCAACCCCTTGCATTTGCATCTCTATAAGCCGCCGCTGCTGCCGCAGCATGCGCTCGGCTTGTTGCTGTGGGGTCTCAAGAAACAGGTCCATGTTGGCCTCCAAAATCGGAGCGTTCGACGCTTACGACCAGCATCCCGCACCGCCATGACCGCGACAACGCAATCGCCGGCAATAGCCACAAAGTTTCTTTTGCTCAAAAGCTGTCGAAAAGCTCAACAACTCCCCTACCAGCACTTTCTCTGAGCTTTTTTCGCCAGCAATCTTTTGGCCTTCCACCCTTACGCCAACTGACCAAAATCTAACCAAAAGCTTGACGGAAATTGTGAAGACAGGGACCCCATACAAAAACGTGCCGCCCCAAAAGGGGCGGCACGCTAACTTCTTATCAGTTTTTCAGTAGCAAGCACGCGACGACCCGAAGCCGGAGCACAGGGTAGGGAAACACCTTTACCTCGCGCGACCTGCGCAGCCGTGAGCGAGAGGGAAAGGTGTTTCCCTACCCTGTGCTCCGCAGTCGGTGGAGGCAGCTTTAGATGCCCGCGAGACCTCGGGTGGCGGTGGCGCACATAAACGCCAAGGCTAGAATCACGAGCGAGCCCGCGATGTCTGCCAGCACGCCCATTGCACGACGCTCAAACAACCAGCTCTCAAAGTGCGGGGCGACGTTGCGCCAAACACGCCACAGCAAGATGCCCATACCGATGACGCCTGGGATATTGAGCAGTAGGATCTCGGAGCACAAAAGACCGATCAGGTTGCCGGCGGCAAAACCAGCGTCGCCCTCGCAGTATTTGCGATAAATCATGTACAACATGTACGCCACAAACGGCTGCAAGCACGCAGAGATAAACGTAACCACCATCGAGGGGTCCTGAGAAAAGACCTCGGTAAGCTTATCAACGCTCGCAGCATCCTTCGAAGCCAAGAACAAGCCGATAACCACCACAGGCACCACGCCCAAAATGACCTCGACCATAGTAAACAGCTTGGCAGTCAAATCCTCACTAGCGGAGTTGAGGTGCGGCGCCCACTCAGGATGAGCATGCGCACCAACCTTCTTCTCCTTATCGGCACGCGCAGCCTTACCGCTCTCATCAACCACGCGATGAGGATCAAGACGAGTCCCCACAGCAGCAACCCGAGCCCGAGACTTCTTACCCATAAATAACACCCCACAACAGGAAACAAACAAACAAAAGCACTACCCAGTGTACCCCACCCAAGAACGGCACCGCCCCAACCATCCCCCCATACAAAAACGTGCCGCCCCAAAAGGGGCGGCACACAAACTTCTTATCAGCTTTTCAGTAGCGAGCACGCAACGACCCAACGCCGGAGCGCGGGGCGGGGAATACCTTTGCCTCGCGCGACCCTGCGGAGCCGTGAGCGAGAGGGAAAGGTATTCCCCGCCCCGCGCTCCGCAGCCAGGTCAAGCGCTAGTAGTTCACCACCTGCTCCTCAAAGTACGCCTTCGGGTGGTTACACACCGGGCACACCTCAGGCGCCTCGGCACCAACGTGCAGGTGCCCGCAGTTCAGGCACTTCCACACCTTCACGCCCTCACGCTCAAACACCTCGCCCGACTCGATGCGCTCGACGAGTTTGTTGTAGCGCTCCTCGTGGGCCTTCTCGACGGCGGCGACGCCACGGAACTTCTCGGCGATCTCGACAAAGCCCTCCTCCTCGGCGGTCTTGGCGAACTCGTCGTACATCGTGGTCCACTCGTAGTTCTCGCCCGCAGCGGCGTCGCGCAGGTTGTCCAGAGTGCCCGGAACGGCGCCGTCGTGCAGATACTTAAACCACAGCTTGGCGTGCTCGGACTCGTTGCCCGCCGTCTCGGCAAAAATATTCGAGATCTGAACGTAGCCGTCCTTTTTGGCCTTGGATGCATAGTAGCGATACTTGGTGTGTGCCTGGGACTCACCGGCAAAAGCGGTCTCGAGGTTCTTCTTGGTTTGGGAATTCTCAAAATCCATAGGTGTACTTCCCTTCAACGCATGCCGCCCACAGACTTTGAGCGGCCTTGCTTTAAGGATGCCCTCATGCCGAGAATTTAAACCTTACAATCCCGTTCTTCAGATTCGAGTGAGCTACACACTCAGCCAACGATCGCCCTCGGAGCCGCAAAAGCCCTCGCGCTCCAGATCGGCAAGAATGCTTGCGACCAGCTCGCGCTCGACCGGCTCTCGGCCGGCTGCCGTCTCCATCTCGTTAACGCCTGCAACGGCTTCATCGAGCGTAATACCTGCCGGTTGTCCATCGCGCGCCGCCAGCAGCATGCGCACAATGTGGGCGCGCTTTTGGCGACGCGAGCCCTCAAACTTGGACTGACGACTATAGCCCGCCGACCGCCTGGACGGATTGGGCAGCGTCTTTTTAAGATACGCGCCGTAATCCAGCAACGCGTAATACCATGCGCGCGGCGTGTCGGCATCGTCTTGAGGCACGGCAAAGGGCGCAATCTCATCCGCCGCCGCACCAGGGGCCGCCGGACAGGCGGCTTGAATCAGCGGCACCAGCTCGCGATCGGGAACGGCCGGCACATCGGGAAAGAAATGATGCAAAAAGACCGTGCGCACATTGGTCTCTAGATACACGCCTGGAAGATCAAACGCAAACGAACGGATGCCCTGCGCCGTTGCCGGGCCAATGCCGGGCAGAGCGACCAAGTCACGCGTCTCACGCGGAAACTCCCCGTCCCAGTCCTCTACAACGCGCTGAGCGGCCCCATGAAGCGCCAGAGCGCGTCGGTTGTAGCCCATGCCCTGCCAAGCGTCCAAAACATCGGAAGGCGCGGCCTGGGCAAGCGCCTGCACAGTCGGAAAACGATCGAGCCACACCGGCATGCGCGCCTCCACACGCGGCACCTGCGTTTGCTGCAGCATGACCTCAGAAAGCCAAATGATGTACGGATCGCGTGTGCGGCGCCACGGAAGGTCGCGATAACGCAGGACCCCTTCCGAACGAATCATCGAACGAAAGGGGTCCTGAATCATGGCTATGCTCCTTATGCGGCGCTATTCCTCCCGGTAAGCGCACGCGCAGGTGGCGTACTCGGGAAACGCTTCGCGGTCGGCGAACTTGGGATCGACGGCCGGGAACTGGCGGTGAGCGACGATGTCGCCGAGCGAAACGGAATCGAGGTAGTCGCGCATCAACGCCTGGGCTCCGGCCCACAGGGGATGATAGCAGCACGCGCCCATGCGCGCACAGTCACCATCGGGCGCGGTGCAATCGTTCATAACCATAGGACCCTGAACGGCCTCGACGACCTGGCGGATAGTGACGTCGTCCGGACTGACCTTGAGACGCATGCCACCGTGGACGCCACGCAGGCTCTCCACAATACCGGCCTGGACCAAACCGTGCTGAATCGAGCGGGCAAACGAATACGGGACATTGACCTCTTCGGCAGCGGTGCGAACAGAAAGCAAACGCTCCGGATCCTCGGCAAGCATCGCCAGCATGCGAAGGGCGTAATCAGTCTTCCTCGATATGTCCATTTTTCCCCTTTCAAGGAATACGAACAGCTCGAACGAGCTCCGGGGCCGAGCTTGTGTCGAGACGCTAAATGACCGCCAGGACATCCAAATGGTAAATCGGATATCCACTGAGTGCCGCGCTTGGAGCGAAATGCATCAGATGCGGCGCACAGTGCAATTTAGTATAACCTAACCCCCTGTCTCGTAGAACAGGTGTTGCGCAACAAAGCTGTTGTTCAGACAGATATACTTATTAGATTTTACTTGCGTTCCCGAAGGCGCGGGGATTCTGGGCGAAGATGCACCAGGGCGATCGTTCTATCGAAACAAAGTGCATCAAACGCAAAAAGCCACGTCCGAAGACGTGGCTTTAATTGCGTTGGCGGGAAGTACGGGGCTCGAACCCGCGACCTCCGACGTGACAGGCCGGCGCTCTAACCAAACTGAGCTAACTCCCCAGGCAGACGTTCGCGTTTGTTTCCGCTCGCGTGCGCTGCGGGGATTAGTATACACAGAAGTCTGTCCGGCGCGCAACAACTTTTTTGAAAAAATTTTTCGGTCCCTCCGGGAGGGTCTCCGGGGCCGGCGGGCGCGGGTTGAGTTTGCTGCTCTACAGTCCTGCGCAAGACGGAAAGCACATTAAGTGCTTTCCTTTGCGTGCGGAACTCGCGACAAACTTAACCCCCGCCCTCAGCCCCGGAGACCCTCCCTGCCGTCACATTGTTCAATCAGTTTTGCGGGCGTGCGCCGCTGCGCGGCTAGCCCGCATGCTCCTCGGCGGGGTTGGTCTGATGGATCTTGTTGAACTTCCGCCTTTGGCTCAAATGGAAACGGGGGGACGCATCTGCATCCCCCGTTTTTGTTGTGATTACTCTAGGTCAATAAACTTAGTGCTTAGGATCTTGCCGTCTTTTACTAGCATTCTGGCCATGGTGGGGCCTCGGGTGCCTCTGGGGTAGCTGGCGCTGCCCGGGTTGAGGACTAAGCAACGGCCCACTTGGGCTTCTTTGGTTACGTGGGTGTGGCCGTTGATGACTACGTCTACGGATCCCACCGGAAGGTCTTCGCGGTAGTGGGCTACGGCGAATTTAAGGCCTTCGTAGGTAAAGAGCGCAAGACGGTCTACATCGGGGCCGTAGTCGCGGTAGTAATCGTTGTTGCCCAGTACGGCCCGCACGGGGGCGATGGTGCATAGGTGCTCGTAGTCCATCTCTGACGTGAGGTCGCCGGCGTGGATAATCAGGTCTGCGCCCTCAAGCTCATCCAGGAGCGCAGGCGAAAGATAGCCGTGGGTGTCCGAGATGATGTCGATACGCTTGGCGCTTGCACTGTTCATGGGATCCCTTCCGCAAAAAACGATTCGGCAGATACATACAAAAAGGCCCCACGGCTCCGCAGACGATGGGTCTACAGGGCTGCGGGGCCAGTGTGCTAGAGACTCAGAGCCTTCTTGAGCGGCACGACGCGGCGGCGCGAAACCGGCACGCGTTCGTCGACGCCCGTAATGCCCAGCTGGATGGCGCCCGAGGGCACCGTCTCCACATCCGTGACGCACGCCAAGTTGACGATATAGCGGCGGTGAACACGGAAGAAGCCAAAGTCGCAGAGTTTGGCCTCAAACTGCGCCAGCGAGGTCGTCGACAAAAAGCGATCATCGACGGTATAGATGCAGGAGTAATCGTCCTTGGCCATGATAAAGCGAATGTCGTCCACGGGAATGAGCACCTTGCGGCCGCCCTTTTCCACCGGGATACGCTCGATGGTCACCTTGCTGTCCGTAACCGGCTTGGTGCGTTGCATGACCTTCTCGATCGCGCGATCCAAGCGAGCTTCCTCGACCGGCTTCATCAGATAATCGACGGCATCCACGTCGAATGCCTCGACCGCATGGTCACTATACGCAGTCACAAACACGATCGCCGGCGGATTTTTGAGCTTATGCAGCGCCTCGGCAAGTTGCAGGCCCGAGGCACCGGGCATCGAGATATCGAGAAACACGACATCCACGCGACTTTCCATAAGCATCTCGATGGCGGAGCGGACGCTCGACGCCTCCGTGATCGTGCCGATCTTGCCCGTTTGCTCGAGCAGGAAGCGAAGCTCCGAGCGAGCCGGCGCCTCATCATCCACAATCATCGCACGCAGCATAGGGATAAAACCTTTCGTCAACTAACTACGCCGGGCATCCGTCGCATGACGTTGAGCCCGTAGCCTTTTATTTTACTCTTGAATGTCGAAGATGCTCTCTGACAAATCAAGATGAAGGAGCACTTTGGTGCCCTTGCCCGGCGCCGATTCGACACGCGTATAGGAGTGCGGCCCATAAAAGCGATGGATGCGCTCCGAAATATTGTGCATGGCCACACCGGCGCCGCCACCCTGGGGAGAGCTGGCGTCGGGACGGGCAGAACGCTCGTCAAACAGTCTGGCGGCGGTACCCTCATCCATGCCCACGCCATTATCGGCCACGGCAATCAAGATTGCATCCTCGCCGTCTTGGTGAACGGTCACGTCGATCCTCAGGGCGTCGTCATCGCCCATACCATGACGTACGGCGTTCTCGACAATCGGCTGGATCACGAACGCCGGCACCAGCGTATCTTCCACGTCCTCGGACACATCGAACGTCGCAAGCACGCGATCCTCGCCAAAGCGGGCCTTCTCAAAGGTAAGGTAGCGCTTGGTCTGTGCGACCTCGCGCGAGACCGGAATAAGCGATCCCGAGTTGTCGAGCGTGGCACGATAGAACGATGAGAACTCACGAAGCAGTTCGCGGGCCCGCAGCGGGTCGGTGCGCGTAAACGATGCAATGGTGTTCAGCGTGTTGAACAGGAAGTGCGGGTTAATCTGCGCCTGCAGCGCACGCACCTCGGCGCGCGCCGTGAGTTCCTTTTGCACCTCGAGCTCGTGGATGGCGAGCTGCGTGGACAAGATCTCGGCAAAGCCCGAGGCAAGCGCATACTGGGTACGGTCGACGGCGCGCGGGGTCTTGTAGTAGAACTTGAGCGTGCCGACGGTACGATCGCCCACCTTGATGGGGGCGATAATGCCGGCGGGGACTTGGTTGTGCGAGCCGTCCGAGCCCACGACATCCACCATACGGTTGAACGACTGCACGATGCCATGTTCGATAACGTAGCGTGTGGCAAGCGTGTGGATGGGAGTATCGGGCAGCAGTTTTTCCTCAAACTCGCCCGCGCAGGCAAGCACGTTGTCCTCGTCGGTGATGGCCACCGTCATGGCGCGCGTCTCGGGCAAAATGCGCCGGCACACCAAACGCGCCGACTCCTGCGTCAGACCGCCCTTAATGTCCTCGAGCATGGCCGAGGCCACCGAGAGCGTCTCCTCGGTGTACTGGGAGCGCACCGAATCGGGATTGAGCGTCAAAAAGATAAAGATGCACAGAAAGATGCACAGCAGCGCGCAGGCAATCACCGTGGCGATCGGCTCGATACCGGTCACCAAGGCAAAAATAAAGTACACCAGCACACAAATGGCGCAGGCAACGGCAATGATGCGAAAGATTGATATTGAACTATCGCGCTGGGCGCGGCGGTCGATCATTCGGCCCCCTCCAGGATACTGATCAGTTGTGCGTCACGCCAAAGCCCGTCCATGATCTTGGGCCAAAAGCTCTGGAAACGCAGGTAGCTTGCAGCGTTTTGGCGCGCATAGGCCTTTGCCTCGTCGATACCATGGCGCCAGATGCGCAGGTAGCCCTCATGCTCGCGGGTAAACACGCTGCGGACCATAGCGGTCTTGCGCACGCGGTCGTCGAGCTCGCGCGAAATCCACGGGCCCGGGTAGGGCATGAGCGATGCCGCCGTAACGGGAATGAGCTCCTTTTGATGCGCGGCGAATGTCAACTTGGCCCGTTCGTAGTACCAACGGTATACATCCTGCATAAAGCGCGGTGAGCGCTTTTCGGACTCCGGAGGCAGATGGCGCACGGTCCACTCGTTATCGAACCACACGTCGTAGCCAAACATGCGCATGTTAAAGAGGTAATCCAAGTCCTCGCCGCGGGTGATAAACGGGTCAAAGGCCACACGCGTAAAGGCGCGGGCGTGCAGGGCCATCAGGCCGCCGCACACGTAGTTGGAGCGCGAGATGCGGGTGCCCGAAAGCGCCTTTTTCATCCAACGGTTGAACTCGATGCGCTTGGTCCACCAACGATGGCAGATGCCCGCCTTGTCCGTGGGAGCCAGCGGCGAGCCGTCGCGATCGTAGAAATAGCCGCTCTTGACCAAGATCGGCAAGCCCTGACGCGTCTGCTGCCCCAACGCATAGGTCGCGCGCTTCATAAAGTCGGCGTCGATGACAGTCTCATCGTCATCCAAGAAGATAACCGCGTCATGCCCCAGCACAGCGGCGCAGGCTAGCCCCATATTGCGGATGGCACCGTAGCCTCGCAGGCTCACGCACTCGCCCGAACCCTTGGGCGCGATCTGAGCAACCCGGTCTGCGATGCGCGAGGCCTGGGTGTTGGTGACAACGGTGACCTTGAGCGTGGGATGCGCGTCGACAATCTCGTGCACGCGCAGCGACACATCGGCTGTGGCAGAAACGGGACAGACCACCAAAAGGATGATGCGCGGGATGTCACGTACCTGCTCAAGCGAGGCCAGGCAGCGGTCGAGTTCGGGATTGTCGGCGTTGAGTCGCGTCGAATGGTCATAGGTGCCAGGGGCGTTTGCGCAAGCGTCATCGCCCGCCCAATACGTTGGAATCACGACTGTGGCGTTCATGCCTTACCCTCCCTGCAACACAAAAACGGGACGCCGCCAAACACAGGCGACGCCCCGCGACCTAGCTGATTCCATCATACCCACTTGGGCAAATCATTGCTCGCAAGTCGCAATGTTTATTGCGGATAACCCCAAAAGAGTACCGTGGACAGGCACAATAGCCGCTCGCTCCTATGCGGCATGCTCTGCTGCCCGAGTCATGCGGGACAGGCGAACCAGCAGCATAAAGCCAACGATCAGCAGCACGCCAATAGAAAGGACGCCCAGCGACGGGTTGCCGGTCAGCGAGGTAACGACCGACACTAGGAAGGTACCCATGACGCTTGCATAACGACCAAAGATGTCAAAGAAGCCGTAGTACTCGTTGGACTTTTCCTTGGGGATAATGCGACCAAAGTAGCTACGGCTGAGCGCCTGCACGCCGCCCTGGAACAGGCCGACCATAATGGCAAGCACCCAGAACTCAAAGGCGGTCTTTAGGAAGAACGCGGCGAACAGCACAATGCCCATGTAGGCGGCGACCGCCACCAGGATCATGTTGAGCGTGCCCACGCGTCCGGCGAGCTTGCCGTAGATGATGGCGGACGGAAAGGCCACGAACTGCGTAACGAGCAGCGCCAGTACCAGCTGGGTCGAATCGATGCCCAAAGCCGAGCCGTAGCTGGTAGCCATGGAAATGACCGTGTGGACGCCATCGATATAGAAGAAGAACGCGATCATGTAGACCAGCACGGTCTTGTTGTGGGCGATCTCGCGCATGGTGTGTCCGACCTCGGAGAACACACCGCCCACGATGCGGCCGATAGTGTCCTCAGGACCGCGCTCGCGACCGTACTTTTGCTTATAGGTGCGAATGAGCGGCAGGGTAAAGATGAGCCACCAGGCACCAGTGATGATAAACGACAGACGCGTTGCCAGCATGGTAGGGACGCCAAGAGCGGGGCCACCCATGATGAGCGCCAGGCAGATGACGAACGGCACGGTGGAACCGATGTAGCCCCAGGCATAGCCCGAGCTGGACACGGCGTCCATGCGCTCGTCGGTGGTAATGTCGGGCAGCATGGCGTCGTAGAACGTCATAGAAGAGTTAAGGCCGATGGTGCACAGCACGTACACGGTCAAAAATGCCATGGCGGACATTGGGATAGCCTGCGCCAGGCAAAGAACCAGGCCCGTGAGGAAAAAGCCCAAGAAGAACTTGATTTTGTTGCCAGCGTAGTCGGCAAGTGCGCCCAGAATGGGCATGAGCATGGCGATGACCAGCGAGGCGATCGTCTGTGCATTGCCCCAGGCGACCACCAGGTCGGCCGAGGAAGCGCCGGTATTGATGGCGTTAAAGTAAATGGGCACCACCGAGGTATTGAGCAGCACGAGGGCCGAATTGCCCACATCATACATAACCCAGTTACGCTCGAGCTTGGTGTATTTCATGGACAGGGACCCTTCGTATTCGCCCGATATGCAGTTAGTTCATCGTACCCCAATTGTCCAGAACCGCCGGTAAGGATTCGGCAAAGGGGCACGCACGGGCCCTATTCCTCGCGGTCGAACTCCTCATCGGCATTGAGCACGCGACCGCTGTAGTTGACGTGACTGGTCACGGCATCCATGTCACCGGTCTCGATAAAACGTGCGACCGTGCACTCGTAATCGCCCAGCGCGCGATCAAAGACCTCGGGGAAACTCTCGTTCGAGACCTCGTCGGTAAAGGGATTCTTCCATGTCAGATGGCCCAGGTTACCGGTGCGCTCGGGCAACTCCGTCGTCACGCGATGAGCAAGGCCGTCGAGCAGCGAGTAATCGTGCACCAAGCCCTCAACCAGCGAGATCGCGCGCGTCTTTGCGGAGCCGGCCGGCTCAATCGCGCGGTAAAGTCGCTGCATATTGGCAACGGCAGCACCGTACTCCCCCGCCGGAATGTCAATGCCGTACACGCGTCCGGCAACATAGCTCATCAGCACGCCGGCCACGCGATTGATGCGATCGGTGGTGACGATCTCGCCCGCCGGCGGATAATCGTCGACCGTAGCGCCATCGCGTTTAAGCTGCAGCATCAGCACATCCAGGTCACTCTCGATCACGGCATGGACCTGACTGCTCGAATTCTCAAGCTCTGAATCGGACTCCACGATGCCAAACTGCTGCTCATAGACAAAAGGATGGGCGTTGCGGTCGAGCACGTAATGAGACAGCAGGCCCAGCGCAAAGGCGCGACCCAAGCTGGCGTCGCGCGGCAGCAGATGCGACACGCCGTCGCGCAGGCACGCGAACTGGCGAGACATGCGCGACCGATGCATGACCTGCGCCAGCAGCGTGCAGTCGGAAACACGCGGTGTCAGAATGTGAAAGAAAAACGGGTCGGGGCCTTGGTTGCCCAAGATAAAGGCAATGCGCTCTTCATCGGACGTGATGACGCCCTGCGGAAGACGGTCGATGCTTTCCTCGCCAAACAGATGATGGGTGATAAGCGCGGGCATAATGATCCTTTCGATTTCATTCGATGCCACCCATTATGCCCACCGCGCGCCCATGCCAAACCTGCGATGGTAAACGACGGCACGCAGACCGTCTACGCAAGCCCCAAGTGTGCTTTAACCTCGGCAGCGCGACGGCGGGACACGGGCACCGTCGAGGTTACGCGATCGAGCCTGAGCTCCATAAGACCCGTGGAACCGATCTCGACATTGTGCACGTCTTCCAAATTGACCAGATAGCTGCGATGAACGCGAATAAAGCCCTCGGAGACCAAGCGACGCTCGAGCGAAGAGATCGACTCATTGATCAGGTACGTTCCCTCGGCGCAGATGGCGTTGCAAAAATCGGCGCGCGCCTCAAAGTAGCAGACGTCTGCGGCGGGAATGAACACCTTTTTGCCCCCGCGGTCCACCGTCAGACGCAAAGGCTGGCGCGGAGCATGGATAACACGACGGGCACCCAAGGCTGCCTCGATCTTGTCGAGTGCCTTTGACAGGCGTGCGTCCTCGACCGGCTTGACGACATAGTCGACCGCATCGAGGTTATACGCATCAGCGGCAAATTCGGCAAACGCCGTCACAAACACAACCACCGGCGGCGTCTTTAGGTTCTGCAGCGTCTCGGCAAGCTCAATTCCCGAGCGACCGGGCATGGTAATGTCTAAAAACAACACGTCGGGCTTGTTCGACAGAATCGACTCCACGGCTTCGGTGACATTGCCCGCCTCGGCAATCTGACCCACACGCGTATCCTTTTCCAACAGATAGCGTAGCTCAGCCCTAATGGGAGGCTCGTCATCAACCACCAAGATGTTCCAGCCTTCGGACATATGTGCTTCCCCTCTTTTTCTCTCAATCCAACCGCGTGCTACGCCGTCAACGGCGCCGGCTCATGCGGCTCGCCGTTCAGCTCGACGATGACCTGCGTTCCCACGCCCTCCTGAGACTTCACGCGCATGCCGGAATCTTCTCCGTAAAAGAAATGGATGCGCTGAAGCACGTTGAAGAGCGCCAGGCCGCAACCTCGCTTGACGGAGCCGTCGGCGGTAATGCTCTCGGGCTCCTCCAGGCGATGTTGCTCAAACAGATGCGCGCAGACCTCTTCGCTCATACCGATGCCATCGTCCTCGACGATGATCTCCAAACCGTCATCGGTCTCGAAAGCCCTAACATGAATAGAAAGCGGCTCGGTCTCGCGCTGCGCGTGCTTGATGCAGTTTTCGAGCAACGGCTGCAAGATAAACGGCGGCACCATGCAATCGCGCACCTCAAAGTCGATATCGACCGAGACGCGCAGACGGCCGTCGCCATAACGAGCCTGCATAAGATTGATATAGCGAGTGCCCTGTTCCACCTCGTGCTCGAGCGTTGTGAGGGTATCGGAATCAGAAAGCGTCTGACGGTAGTAGTTGGAGAAGTCGATCAGCAGCGACCTGGCCTTGTCCGGCTCGGTACGCACGAGCGACACGATGGTGCTGATGGTGTTAAACAGAAAATGAGGATCGACCTGCGATTGCAAGGCGCGCAGCTCCACGCGGGCCGTAAGCTCGTCCTGGCGCTCGAGCTCAAAGCTCGCAAGCTGCGTGGAAATGAGGTCGGCAAAGCCCGAGGCAAGCGCCGTCTGGCGCATATCGATGCTGCTCAGACGGGGATAATACAGCTCGAGCGTGCCCACGCAATGCCCGCGCACGGTAAGCGGTGCGACAATACCGGCGCGCAGGCGCGGAAAGTAGCCACCTGTCTCGGTCGAGGCATCGCGCGAGAACACGCTTTGCTCACCGCTGTTGATCACGTTGAGCGTAGTCCGCAGCACCACCGGGGTGCCCGCGGGGCATTTTGCCGAGTCCTCGCCCCAGCTTGCCAACACCTGCTTGCCGTCGGTAAAGCAGATGGCAGAGGCGATAGTTTCGGACAGGATGATCTTAGAGGCGCCTAGGGCAGCTTCGGGCGTAAGGCCGCGCGACGTGTAGGCGAATATTTTTGAAGCGATGGCGAGCGTGCGGTCGGTTGCGCTCGATGTGAGGTCGTCGGGAACGACAAAGACGTACGAGAAGAAGAAGCACAGCATGACCAAGCCGGCAATGACGACAACGGCCGGAACGGGATTGGGATTATCGGTTAGATCCCAGATGAGCAGCAGGATAAGCAGCGGGACGACAATACCGAGCAAGATGGCTTGAACCACATGCTGAGCGGTACGAAAGACCTTGGTAGAGTTGTAGCTCTTGCCCAGAATCAGCCTATTGAGATCCACCGTCATCTCCTTCTTACCGACGCACCCCATAGCAATAAAGAGGGCCGCAAGCGACCCTCTCCATTGCATTATGCAATCAAATACTGTGTTTTACATCAAGCCATCGATGAACGGTAGCTTAGGCGCTGTACTTGTTTGCCTCGCCGAAGGTGCCGCCCTCGACAATCCAGCCGTCCTTCATGATGACGTCCATGTTGTCGGTGTTGAGCACGTGGATGTCGGCGGCGACGTCACCGTTGACGACCAGCAGGTCGGCGCACTTGCCGGCCTCGATGGACCCGGTCTCGTCCTCGATGTGGCACATCTTGGCACCGTTGAGGGTGGCACAGGTGATGGTCTCGACCGGGGTGAAGCCGATCTTGTCGACGAACTCGTACATCTCCTCGATGGAGCAGGTGCCGTACGGGGTGACGAAGGAGAAGGAATCGGAGCCGATCGTCATGACGACGCCGCGCTTCTTGGCCTCGCGCAGGCAGTCGTAGTTGCGCTGCAGCTCCTTCTCGACCAGGGTGCCCTCGTACTTGTCGTGCAGCTCGGGGACGTAGACGGGCGGATAGGTGGCGTACCAGGTGGGCAGGAAGGCGATCGTCGGGGTGAAGAAGGTGCCCTGCTCGGCCATGAGGTCCATGGTGCGCTCATCGATATCGAAGCCGTGGATCAGCTGCTCGCAGCCAAAGCGGACGGAATCGTAGGCAGCGGCGTGGTTGTTGTAGCAGTGGCTCCACACGGGGATGCCGACCATCTTGGCCTCTTCGACCACAGCCTGAATCTCCTCGGAGCAGTAGTGCTGGTCGCGGCCGGAGTCCCAGCGCCAGATGCCGCCACCGGTAGCCCAGATCTTGATGGCATCGGGGTTCTCGCGCAGGCGACGACGGACGGCCTTGCGCAGATCCCAAGGACCGTCGACCTGATCGCCCCAGGGGTGCGATTCCTTGTTGAGCTCCTGGCTGCAGTGGTGGGAGTCGCCGTGGCCGGCAACGCGGCAGAAGCCAAGGCCGGTGGCCAGAACGCGCGGGCCCTTGAAGACGCCCTTGTCGATGCAGTCACGGATCTGGATACCAAAGCGGCCGATCTCGCAGACGGTGGTGAGGCCGTGGGTGAGGCAGTCGTAGGCCTGCTTGACGGCGACGGCCTGCTTCTCGAGAAGCGGCTGCATGACCCAGTCGGTGTCATCGTCGGTCAAGTTGCCCGAGAAGTGCAGGTGGGTGTCGATCAGGCCGGGAAGGACGGTCTTGCCGGCGGCGTCGATGACCTCAACGCCCTCGGGAAGGTCCTGCATGGCGCCGGCGTACTCGATCTTGCCGTTGTCGTCGACGAGAACGAGGGAGTTCTCGACCGGCTCGGCACCGGTACCGTCGATGAGCTTGCCGCCAACGATTGCATACTTAGTGGACATGGTTCCTCCTTATGGATCCATATAGTGGGCGAGGCCGTGTTGGGTTAAGGCCTCACAAAGCTACCCAAGTGGCGCCGGGTTCGGCGCGCGGAAGAGAGGGTCCCGCGCACCTGATCCGCCCCGGCTCGGCGTTACTTTTTGCGGGAATTGGTGAAAGCCATGAGGGCCAGGCCAATAGCCAACCAGCCGATCACGATGCTCCACTCCACCATGTTGAGGGAGGCGGGAGAGAACGGAATCACAAGCAGGCCGATGATGATGGCGCAGGCAGCGATAGCGAGGGAGATGCCAAACTTGCCACCGGGCACCTCGTAGGGACGAGGCAGGTCGGGCTCGGTGAAGCGCATGCGCAGGCAGGCGAGGGCGACCATGCCGCAGGAGAAGATGAAGGCGAGAGCCGACACGTTGGTCAGAGGGATAAGCATGTTCTTGCCCAGGAACGGACCGACGACGGTGATGACGCCCAGAACAACGCAGGCGAGCTTGGGAGCGCCGGACTTGGGGTCGACCTCGGCGAACTTCTCGGGCAGCTGGCCCTTGCGGCCCATGGCGAGCATGATGCGGCTCGTTGCGCCGTAGAAGGAGTTCATCGGGCCCATGGGTCCAAGCGTGGCGATGACGAGCATGGCCAGGTACAGGAGCATGTTGATGCCCTTGAGACAGGCAAGCGCGGGAACCGGGCTCTTAACAAACTCATGCCAGTCGAGAATGGTACCGAACGAGTAGATGCAGACCATGTAGAAACCGCCGGCGGCCAGCAGGGCCAGGGAGATGATCTTGCCGAACTTGTTCCAGTTGAGGCCCTCGGCTGCTTCCTCAGCCTGCTGAGGAATGGTGTCGAAGCCGGCGTAGAAGAACGGGGTCAGAACCAGGACCGACACGATGCCGGCAAACAGGCTGGTGCTCTCGGTAGCGGCCTTGCCGCCGCCAGCGCCGGTGACCTGGGAGAACACGGGCATGGCGTTGTCCGGCGAGCCGGTGAACAGCGAGACGCCCATGGCGAGCAGCATGCCGCAGAGCAGGGCCTTGGTCAGGAAGGCCTGGAGCTTGGCGGCCGAGCTGGCGCCGCGGAAGTTGAGGAAGATGACGTAGACTGCAAAGCCGAGCGCGATCAGCGTCGGGAACAGGTAGACGTCGGCCCCCAGGATGGTGTAGAGCTTGACGGCGCGCAGCCACTCAAGACCGGGTAGGCTGCCGAACATCTCGGACACGAGGGTCGAAATGGCGATGGCCTCCCACGGGCACAGGATGCCGTTGCCCAGGGCCAAAAGCCATCCGGTGATGTAGCTCAGTGTACGGCCAAAGCTACGATCGACATACTCGACGATGCCGCCCGAGATGGGGATAGCAGCCGTGAGCTCACCGAAAACAGCTCCGACGGGCACGAGGAAGATTGCACCCAAGAGGAATGCGATCATAGCGGGAACGGGACCGCCGCCCACGACCATCCAGTCGCCGACCTGCAGAACCCAACCGGTACCGATAATGGCACCAAAGCCGATGGTGAAGAAGTTCCAGAGCGAGAGCGTTTTCTTCATGCCGCCGTTATCCTCGACTGCAACTTCTGCGTTCTTGTCCGCCATTGTTCCCCTCCTTTCCTTTTTGACGCCCTTGGCGTCACCCCTTGCGCGGTCCGTTTTGCCGCGCGCTTTTATTCCATGGCTTTAAGATACGGCCTTGGCGCAGCAGCGCCGCTCGCAGCTCGACCGAAGGCAGAACTGCAAAACGAGCGGCACCGTTTTTGGGACGAACGGCACGGTTTGCCGCTCATTGTTGTCGCCCGTCCGACGGGCGTACGCTCATCGGACGCATATAGAGATGTTTTTGAGGCCGTGTGTTTTGCGCCTTTCGTACCGTTTGCCGAGCTTTTGACGCGCGGACCCATTTGTTGCACATCTTTTTTGTAGGATAGACAGGTTATACATGAGACAAGGCGGTACGAATGGCATACGGATACAACGACGGTGATCAACGGCGACAAAGCGTTCGCCTTGCTGGCCGCACCACGCCGACGCCCAGAAGTGCCACGAGCAGCAATCCGCAACGCCCTCAAGAGCAACCCAGGCCTTCGTCTCGGCAGCAGACAAACAGAACACGGCAGAGTGGCCGTCCGAGCACGGGCACAAGCGCACAGCAAGATAGCCGCTTGGGCGCGCGCACTCGACAGCGCCAAGCCGAGGTTCCGCAACTGCGCCGCAACGGCGCACGTCAGACCGGCAGCCATATCAACCGCTTCTTTTCGCATCCCCAAGGCGGACGCGACGGCAAGCCCTACCGCTCGACATCGTACGTGAATGCCCCCGCCCTGCCGGCTCGTCGGCTTTGCCTCGCACTGTGCTCTATCCTCATCTGTCTGGTCTTTGTGCTTATGAGCTCCTGTATGTCCCACGGCTCGGCCGGTCTCGAGCCCACCGCCGAGGACAAGCTGCTCAAGGCCCCCGTCGCGCCCGGTTATTCTTTCGCCTTTTCGACCCCGCGCTCGCAATGGCAAGCCGGCACGATGCCCCATATCTATCAGATCGACCCTGCATGGTCGGAGCTGCCTTACGCCGGCGGTACCATCCGCCAAAATGCCTGCGGGCCTACGTGCCTCACCATGGTCTATATCTTTAAGACGGGACGCACCGATATGACCCCCGTCAATATGTGCGCGCTTTCCGAGGCAGGCAATTACGCCCCCACCGGTGCAACCGAATGGTCGTTTATGACGAGCGGTGCGTGGCAGTTGGGACTTAACGGAACGGAGCTTCATAACAATCGCGACTCGATGACTCAGGCGCTGCGTTCGGGAGCGCCCGTCATCGCCGCCGTTCGGCCGGGCACCTTTACCAACGTGGGCCACTACATTGTACTTTACGGTATTGACGACGCCGACCAGATTGAAGTCTTCGATCCCAACTCGGCCAGCCGCAGCGCCCGCCGCTGGGGCGTCGTAGAGGTCCTCAACGAAGTCGAAGCCATGTGGGCCTACTACTAGTCGTTGGGGACAGACTTAAATGAGTGGTCTCTGGCTGCCCGGAACTGCTGGCACGGAAAATGCATCCCGCTTTGAAGTTCGATAGCGAGATGCACTTTCCGCGCACGGCCTGTTTGGGAAACTACGTTCCACTTTCCGGCAACATTCCGGGATGCATTTTCCGGTTGAGGCCCTCAAGGGAAACCATGTCCCATGTTGGACGCTCATTCTGGGATGCGCTTTCCGCAGTTGATTGATGCGGGCTTTAAGGACTGTTCCAAGCTGCCGGCAGAGACGATATGAGCAGGACATAAAAACATTGAGAGCCCCTGCTGCATGAAAGACCG
>CAUFRO010000017.1 GCA_959027945.1 uncultured Collinsella sp. | reverse complement strand
AGCCCCGCCGTCCAAACAGCCGCCTGGACAAGGTGCGCCATATGTTCAGTAAGATCACTTGAGGTTGATTTCCGATCTCAGCCGAACACATTGAGCTGACGGCACGCTCCCGCAGTTAGTCGAACGCCCCCGAGGTCCTATCCGGGACCCGGGGGCGGGGGCGGCATTTTCCCAGTTGAAGGAACGGTGGAGATGTGTTTCGATGGGTCCGGTGGCCATGCTCCGCCCGCCGCCCGGCACCTCTTCCCAGACTCAGCCGGACGGTCGGTCCGTCTATTCCGTTTTTCTTCCAGGCTAGGCCAGCGGGGCATCGCCCCTCTCTGCGCGCGCCCTCTCGATGAGCCCCGGCGTCAGGTCGAGATCGCCGAGCGGCACGTCCCCCACGCCGTAGGCGTCCAGCAGCGCCGCCGCGTCCTCCCCGAGCATCGCCCTGAAGGCGCGCGCGGGCGTCGAGAAGCCGAGCGCGCCGCGGGGCTCGGAGTTCACGTGCGACATGGCGAGCGCCATGTCGGCCGGGGATAGCCGGTCGAACCTGAGTCCGGCGCCCTTGGGCAGCAGCTTCCTGATCTCGACGTGGTTGCGCTCGCAGGCGCCCTTCTGGTCGCTGCGCCTGGGGTCGCAGTAGAACAGCCTCGTCTCGCCCGGCCCCTCGCCGAGCAGCGCCGCGATCGCCGCCTCGTCGGAGAACTCGGCGCCGTTGTCGGTGAGGACGGCGCGGAACACGCGGCGCGTCCCGTCGGCGCCGAGGATGGCCCGGACGCCCTCCAGGGCGTCCGCGACGCACCCGGCGGTCTTCTCCTCCAGCGGCAGCGCGAGCTGGAGCCTGCTGGGGCGGTGCAGCAGCGTGAGCAGGCAGGCGGAGTCCTCCCGGGCCCCTTCGACGGTGTCCATCTCCCAGGCCGCGGCGCACGCGTCCTCCCCGAGGGCGAGGAACGCGGCATGCGACCTGCGGGCGGAGTGGCGCGTGGCCGCCCGGCCGGCGGCGCGCTTCCTCGGCCTGTAGCCGACCTTGCGCCTGAGCTCCATGTTGGTCATGCCGTCGTAGCCCGCCGCGACCCAGCGGTAGATGGTCGACGGCGACATGTCCACCGGCCCGCCGTTGCGCGCCGCCATCTGCTCGGGGGAGAGCCCCCGGCGCAGGCAGTCCCTTATCGTCTCCAGCCTGGCCGCCGCGGCGGGCTCGTCGGCGTCTATCCCGCGCCTGGACGAGACGAGCACCGAGTCGGCGCACAGCTGCGCGGCGCGGGCCTCGTAGAATACGTGCGGGCGGCGCTTGCAGCCGATCGCGCGGTACCGGCCGCACCCGTTGCAGCAGCGCGGCCACGCCGCCAGGCGCGGGCAGGCCGCCGACAGGTCGGCCGAGCCGTCGACGCGCTCGCCGCGCCTGGACTTCGGCGCCGTCACGAACCTGTGCGACGCCACCTCGGCGCTCACCGTCGAGGGCGACCTGCCCAGCTCCCTCGCGATCTCCCTGCACGAGGCCCCGCGCTCCAGCATCCTCTGGACCGTGTCCCGCTCGTGCCTGGTGAGCCTGCCGTAGGCCCTCGGGACCGCCCTCGCGGAGCCACTTTTCTTCTTTCCTGACATGCCGTCCTCCGATCTCCCGGGGCCGGCCGATCCGGCCCTCAGGGTATCGGGTTCCCACATTCATCCGTACATGTGCGGATGAATGTGGGAGGTGTTCGGATGAAGTCGATAATCAAGGGAGGCGGCCGCTTGCAAACTTTCCTCGTGGAGTTCCGTATAGAATGGCTTCGACTGCGGTAAAATGACCTTAGTAAACCCGCCCGGCCTCTGCTCTCGAGCATGCACACTGGCGGGTCTTCTTTTATGCATCGAGCACAGGAGCACCATGGGGGAATACAAGAAACCCTGGCTGACCTTCGAGGAGCAGGCCGACCTGCTCATAGTCGAGCGCGGCCTGGTGGCAGACCGCGATGACCTTATCGCCCACCTCGCAAACGTTGGCTATTACCGCCTGAGCGGCTACTGGTACATCTTCAAGCGCAAGCCAGAGGCAGACAAGGAGGGCGAAAAGGACGAGCGTTTCGTCGAGGGCACGACATTCGACCAGATCTGGAAGCTCTACACCTTCGACAGGCAGTTCAGGCTCATCGTCTTGGACGCCATCGAGCGCGTCGAGGTCTACTTCCGCACGCAGCTGGCCTATGAGCTCGCGGGCAAGACCGGAGCGTTCGGCTTCTTCGACCGCGAGAATCTCCCACGCCTTGAGGGTGATGCGTACAGTGAGTTCATCGAACGATGCACCGAGGAGCTTGACCGCTCGCGTGAACCCTTCGCCATCCACTTCAAGGAGGCCTACGGCGATGCGCATGACCTGCCGCCCTACTGGATCCTCGTGAACCTGATGGACTTCGGCACGATGCTTCGCCTCTACAACGGCGCGTCGGTTGACATCAGGAACAGAATCTCTGGGGACCTGGGCGTATCGTCGCGCGTGTTGAAGTCGTGGCTCGTGGCCATCAACACCGCTCGCAACATATGTGCACACCATGGCCGCCTGTGGAACAGAGGGCTTGGCACCAGGCCGACCATCCCCACCAAGTCGAAGTATCCCGAGTGGCACGAGCCGTACCAGGTGCGGTCGGACAACATGTTCGGCATACTCACCATCCTGAGTTACCTGCTGGAGCGCATCGCCCCCGAGACAGGCTGGCGCACACGTTTGTTTGAGCTGCTAGACAGGCTGGATGCCGACGAGCTGCGCCGCATGGGGTTCGCGGAGGGTTGGCAGGGATGCCCGCTTTGGGAGCCGTATCTGCCCGCTGCGGAGCTTGGGAAGAAGCTCGAGCGCGGGTATGAGGAGCGCGGGGGAGTGCCATTATGTGAACCATTCACCGACGAATGAGAAAAGGCAGCGAGTGCGGTCCCCCGCGGGATTATCCTGGACCTATTACGTGATCGGTGCGCGGGCGAGGAGCAAACATGGCAGGCCGTGGAGACAAATGGTCGAGGGAAGAAACCCTTGCGGCTCTGTTTTTGTACCTCGCCCTACCATCAAAAAAGGTCGACGATACAAACGAGGATGTCCAGGCGTTGGCTAAGGCCATTGGCAGAACGCCGGGCGCAGTCGCTCTAAAAATCTGGAATCTTTCGTCTTTCGATGAGCGTCGACGCGCTCGCGGCAAGGTTGGAATGACCCATGCGAGCAAAATGGATGAGATGGTTTGGGCTGAGTATTCCTCTGCTGGCGATGAGCTCGTCGAGGAAGCGACCGAGGTGTTCCTCAATCGATTCGATTTTGAAGAACCGCTAAGCGATGAGTTGAAAGAGACGATTGGCTTTGATTTGCCAGAGGGCAAAGAGCGCGAAGCAATCGTTTCGATGCGGGTGAACCAGGAGTTCTTTCGAAATACCTTGCTCGTCAATTACGATTCAAGATGCTGCTTGACGGGGCTATCAAACAAGGCTCTGTTGGTTGCTAGCCATATCAAGCCCTGGATTGTCTCTGATCCAAAAACGGAGCGACTTGCCCCCGACAATGGATTGCTCTTGAACGCATTGCACGATAAGGCGTTCGATCGGGGGCTAATTACCATTACGAAGGACCTAAAGATAGTGGTGTCCGGTGTGGTCGGACATGAAACACCTGAGGATGAGTATTTGTGGCGCTACAACGGAAAGCCAATTACGCTTCCGAAGCGATTTGTCCCACGAGCTGAGTTTATTGAATACCACAACGATATGGTGTTTAAGGGGTAATTGGACTATCTCCCGACCAAGCGAGGATTCGGATTGGTTTGCTGGTGTTAGCGTCGGATTATTTTAGCCAAATATAGTCGGCCGAGATTGACCAATCCCGGCCGACCCATTTTAGCCAACACGCCCGCATCTATGACTTTCCTATCGCTTCCCTACATCCCCTCGGGCTGGATCCCCCTCACCTTCACCGCCTGGGGGACGGCCTCCACCGAGTAGGTGTCAAGCCCCCTGCCGCGGTAGCTCGGGCCCCGCATCACGAACACCGACGCCTTGTCGAACAGCCTGTCGAGGGCGCAGAGGAGCGTGTCGTCGCCCGTGAAGAACTCATCCCACCCGCTCGGGGCGATGTTGCTCGTGAGGACCATCGCGTTCGGCCCCTCCTTCTCGTAGCGCCTGTCGACGACATCGAAGAACAGGTCGGTGCACGGCCTGTCGTAGACACATCTCCCCACCTCGTCAACGATGAGGCACGACGGCTTGACGAGCGAGGAGACGACCCGCGAGGTGTTTCCCCGCTGGACGGCCTTCTGGAACCTGTCCCTGAGCTCGGTCGCCTTTATGTAGTAGGTCTTGAGCCCCCGCATGCAGCACTCGCGCCCGTAGGCCTGCGCGAGGTGCGTCTTCCCTATGCCGCCGGGCCCGACGAAGGCGACGTTGCGGTGCGCGTAGAGGTCGGCCAGCGACGGGAGCTTGCCCAGCGCGGCCGCGTCCCGGCCCTGGATCCTGGAGAAGTCGAAACCCTCGAAGGTCTTGGGCTCGCGCCTGGGCAGCCTGCTCAGCCTCAGCAGCGTCTCGATGGAGGCGAGCCTCCTCTTCTCCGCAAGGTAGGAGAAGGTGGCTGCCACGGCGGCCATCTCCCCGTCGCCGAGGTCGAGGTCCGAGGCGAGGGTCGCGAGCTCCTCCGCCCCGACGGCGATCCCGAGCCTCGACGCGGCGTCGCTCGCGAGCTCGTAGGGGCTCGCCCCCGCGCCCGCCATCATTCGGCCCTCCCGAAGTCGAACCTCTCGAAACCGGGTTTCGTTCTGGGCGGGGCGATTTGCTCGACCACGGTCCCCACCGGCTGGGTTGGTAGCTCCTCGGGCTGCGCCGGCGATGTCTCCCACTGCCCCTCGCACCAGCTGTCGGCGCCGGTGCCGACAGCGTGGGCGACGAGCTCGCGGGAGAGGTCGTCGCTGTATATGTGCACCACGCGCCCCTCCCGGCTCACCCTGCACTCGCGGCGGACGTACCAGTAGGGCACGCCGTAGCGGTGCCCCTCGAAGCTCACGAAGCCGTCGAAGGAGATCTTCCGGCGCGGGCACAGGTACCGCTCGACCTCGGCCGTGACCTCGAGCGGCCTGGTGTTTGCTGAGCACGCCGCCTCGTGTTCGCGCATCGGGACGCATGCCGCCGCGCGCCGCCAGCGGCCTCCCTGCTCGGCGCACCAGAGGGCGGCCTCCCGGTTGAGGGCGTCAAGGTCGGTGAAGGACCTTCCCGCGAGGAAGTTCCCCTTCACGAAGCGGACGAGCCTCTCCACCTTGCCCTTCGTATAGGGGTGGCGCGGCCTGCACAGCCTGGTGCGGAAGCCGACGACGCCCATGAACTCGGCGTAGTCGGCCTGCCAGACGGGCCGGCCGTCGGCATCGCGGCGGACGACCACGCTCTTCATGTTGTCGGTGAGCGCGGTCGCGGGCACGCCCAGCGCCGAGAACGCGTGCAGCATCCCGATGAGGAGGTTCTCCTGGCGCGCGTTCGGGAAGAACTCGACGTGGGCGCTCCCGCAATGGTGGCAGACCATGGCGAAGCAGGCGATCCGCGCCCGCTCGCCGCCGGGGCGCTCGACCGCGACGAAGCCCCAGTCCATCTGGTAGGCCTCTCCGGGCGCCGTCCTGAAGCGCTGCCCGCGGCAGCCCTGCGGGGCCACCTGCCGCCTCTTCGCGGGCACGAGGTCCCGGTGCGCGGCGATATAGGTCTTCACCGTGGTGAGGCCGCCGGCGTAGCCCTGGCCGAGCAGCCGCTCGAATATCACCTGCGAGTTGGTGACGCCCTTCCGCAGGAGGTCGTCCACCAGGCCGGTGTGGCCGGCAAGCACGCCCGGCGCGGCCCTCCTCCCGCTGTTCCCGTGGGGCAGGGCCCTGAACCCGTGTGCCCTGACCGTCCTCGCGCGGGAGCGGGTGAGCCCCGTCCTCCTGCAGAACTCCGCGAGGTTGCATGCCTGCGGGTCGAACCCGTCGCCCTCCTCCGCGGCCATCTCCCGGAGCGCCGCGTCTATAATCTCCTGTAGGTCATCGTGTCTCTCGTTCACCTCAATGGTCCTCCTAACGCCGGCGTGTTGGCACCACCAGCGTAGTGGCGGCGGGGAGGCACGGTGGCCATTATTCGGTGACCGGGATTGGTCAAAATCGTTTGACTATTAGCGGCTAAAATCGCCCGGCGCTAACACTGGAATGTGGCAGTGCCCTGTTCTAAGCAACGTATTTGTGATAGCCACCCGCTCACCTTGTGACGATAATGCAGAATTGCGGCACGGATAGAACTGCGCTAACCTTTGCGAATATGCGGAGCGGGGGCAAGCCGCTAAACTACACCCCCGCTCCGTTCCGAGTGGAGCCTCAATTGCGCATTGGGGCTCTACTTCCTTTTAACATGGACGTATCGCGTGATTGTTCCGGTCTTTACGATTCGCCCGGTCTTGGTAACTCGGTACTTCGGGATTCGCACTCGAACATATGCCATCTTCATCACCTCCTTCAGGATGCTGCGTGCCACTTAATGCATGCGGCGCTTGTGGTCTGCCAGCGTTTTGCCGGCTTGCGACTTGGCCCGAGGGCTCGACTTGCCGCTCGCCAGAACAGCGGCGGCTTTGCTGAGCTTGGGGCTGTGATGCCGTGCCATACAATCACCTCCCTACGGCTGGCAACGGACAGGTTGGCTCGTGGTGCCCCGAACCGATTCGAGGGTAGCACCGCTCGGCTTAAAAAGTCAATCTCTATTCCAATTTTGTTGGTTTTGTTCTATACTAGAAAGTGCCATTATGGGGCGGATAGTGTCTGGAGAAATGGAAAATGAAGAAGAGGAATGTACTGAACCTCATTAAATACCATGTGGAGGACAACAACTACGGCTTTCGTCAGGAGGCCATAGAGATCGCCCATGACTTCGATCGGGCCGGCGACACCGAGCTCGCAGAATACGTCCTCGCCCTTCTTTCGGACGCGAATACCTTTGTCCCACAGACAAGCGGCGGCGTGGGCCATTTCCTCAGGAGAATGGACTACTCCCGCTCGCCCCTCCCTCTCCCAGAGGTCATTTCTGAGGACGTGAAGGGAATCATAAATGCAGTCGGCCATGACGCGGGCATCAATAAGTTCCTGTTCCAAGGACCTCCCGGCACAGGCAAGACCGAAACGGCCAAGCATGTCGCCCGAATCCTTGAGAGGGATTTGTTTGTCGTCGACTTTAGCGAGGTCATCGACAGCAAGCTCGGACAGACAAGCAAGAACATCACGACTCTCTTCCGCGAGATCAACGGGTTTGCCAACCCGGGCAGAATCGTCGTGCTCTTCGACGAAATCGACGCCCTTGCGATGGACAGGAACAACAGCCACGATGTCCGCGAGATGGGACGCGCGACGTCCACGTTCCTCCGCGAGTTGGACAGTATGAACACGCAAGTCGTGCTCATCGCCACGACCAACATGTACGGAACGCTCGACAAGGCGATGATTCGTCGGTTTGATTCCGTGATCGACTTCGGCAGGTACACCCGAGATGACCTTCTCGAGGTAGCGACCACGCTGCTCAACGTGCATCTAGCCAAGTTCCGCTTTGCCGGGAAAGATGTGCGCCTATTCAACAAGATAATGCGGCTTATGGACGAGGTGCTGTATCCTGCTGAGCTCTCAAACCTCATCAAAACGGCGATTGCTTTCAGCAATCCAGGCGAGCCGTTCGACTACATGCGCCGCCTTTACAAGGCTGCGACGGGCAACGTAGTTCCCGACGCCAAGAGCCTCCGCGAGCAGGGCTTCTCCATGCGCGAGATAGAGACGCTGACGGGCACGCCGATCAGCACTCTTTCGCGCGAGCTGAAAGGTTAGACGATGAGCAACGCTATTCTCGAACTGAAGGGCTCTTATGAGCGCAAGGGGGCAATGCCTCCCGGCCCGCCGTCGCTCCCAAATGGGCAATCCGTTTCTGCTGACGAGCTTGAAGGTCTAAAGGCCGATCTTGTCGAGTGCAGGAACTATTGGAAGCGCCAGCAACTCGGCATCGACTACCTAATTAATGCTCGTTATAAATCGACCGTGGCTAAGAGTAATCGTTGCAGGAGGCTCCTGGCGCGAAGCAGTGACAACGCAAGTGACTCCATTGTCGGCGCAAGGTTCGAGCAGATACCTGGAAGCGCGGGGAATAACCCCCGCCACATCATCACATACCGCGTTGCCCCGCAGACGCTGGACAAGACGGTAGAGGAGCTGGGCACCTGTATAGGCATCCTGCGGCGAAATTACCCAAACGGCGTGATAGGCAGCAAGGAGCTGTCGCAGCTCGACAAAGAAAAGTTCGACGCTTACGGAGCGTCAATCTCAAAAACGGCCTTCGCGCAAATCATTCGCGATGCCCATTACCTCGTTAATTTCTATTACACCGACACAATCGATGATGCGTACAAGAACGACGACGCCTTCGTCACCATATACGATACCGGGACGGATACATACGAGCTGCTAAGCCGAGTCATACCCGCGCTGGACAGCGGACAGGTCTTTGAGAACTGCGTTCGCTTGTATCCCGACCAATATGAGCGGCTTCGTCGCGAAGCGCCCTACCTCGTCGCCATGTCTACGGTCAACTTCGCCGACACTGACCTAGCGAAACTCTGGGGCGAGAGGGCCTATAGGGAATACGAGGCGCGTTTGCCGCTACCGCCCTCGATTCCCGATCCGGACGGAGAGCCAGTCGTCGGCGTTATCGATACGCTATTCAACGAGAACGCATATTTTAGCGCGTGGGTTGATTACCAGGACTGTATGACCGAGAAACGCGACTGCAACAACGACGTGGCCCACGGGACGCAGGTTTCCTCCATCATCGTCGATGGCCCCTCGCTCAACCCCGAGCTAGACGACGGCTGCGGCCGTTTCCGCGTCAAGCACTTCGGCATCACCGACGGCGAGAAGCTGAACTCGCTTACCGTTATGCGCGACGTCAAGAGGATAATCGAGGCAAATCTGAGCATTAAGGTTTGGAACCTGTCGCTCGGCACCGCCTCGGAATGCCCGGAAAACTCAATTTCTCCGGTCGCGTCGATCCTTGATGAGCTGCAGGCGAAATACGACGTGGTGTTTGTGGTATCGGGAACGAATCTCGAAAACGGAGAGGAGACAAAGCGCGTTGGATCGCCGGCGGATTCAATCAATTCCGTGGTGGTTAACTCGGTGGGACGCGACTGTGCGCCAGCAATCTACTCGCGCCACGGGCCGGTCTTGTCGTTCTTCGGCAAGCCCGACATAAGCTACTACGGCGGCACCAAGGAGGACGGGCTCGTTGTGGCGGCGCCTTTCGCCCTCGTGCGTGACTGGGGTGCGTCTTTCGCCGCCCCGTGGATCGCACGAAAGCTCGCCTTTCTGATTTATAAGGCTCGACTCACGAGGGAGGAGGCCAAGGCGCTTCTCATCGACTCGGCCTATGGATGGGGTGAGGGCGGTCTATCCAATACAAGGGGGTACGGCGTTCCGCCTATCAGTATTGAGGACATAATCGGCACGCCCAACAACGAGATTCGATTCATCCTCTCGGGCGCAATCGACAGCTATGAGACCTACAACTACGGTATACCGATTCCCATGAACGACGGCAGGTATCCGTTCATGGCGCGGGCCACGCTCTGCTACTTCCCGGAATGCCACAGGAGCCAAGGCGTCGATTACACCACCACAGAGATCGACCTCCATTTCGGACGCATCAAGGGTAAAGGGATCAAATCCCTGGACAAAAACGTCCAGGGAGACGAAGGTTCCCAAGTCTATGAAGCGGAAGCACGTGCGCTCTACCGCAAGTGGGACAACGTCAAGCACATCGGCGACGTGTTCAAGTCCCGGTTCGCCCCGCGCAAAGCCTACGACAACCCGCAATGGGGCATCATGCTGCGCAAGAAGGAGCGCAACAAGCCTGGTGCTGGAGATGGAATCAGGTTTGCAGTCGTTGTCACTCTACGAGAGATGTACAACGTGAACCGCATCGAGGAGTTCGTGCAACGCTGCTCGCTGCGAGGGTGGATAGTAAACCGTATCGACATCGACGTGATCAACCAGATATATGAGGCCGCCGAGGTTGAAATCGACTTTGAAGACTAGTGCGCCGGTCTTGCAGCGTTCATGCTCGGATTCGAGTGCGGCCTAATTGTCCGAGGCGGGTGCTGGATAGCACTTCATGCAGCAGCATCTAACGCCCGCCTCGGCTGACAAATTTCACAATTCGAGTGGTCAATCGGTTATGAAAAGCCAGGTTTTAGATGACGTAATTCATAAGGCAAGACAACTGGGGATATTGCAAATAGCGCAAGGTTCGGCCGCTTGGGAATAGAGTTCACGGCAGTGAGGACCAACTTTCAAAGTATGCCCAGCTGCTTTATGACACATTGTAGTTTTGATTAATTTATAGCCTTTTATATGCTAAAACACGATGATTGAATACATCGCG
The DNA here is from genome assembly GCA_959027945.1 of uncultured Collinsella sp. Lineage (GTDB taxonomy): Bacteria > Actinomycetota > Coriobacteriia > Coriobacteriales > Coriobacteriaceae > Collinsella. The sequence continues at coordinate 33,829 of CAUFRO010000017.1, read as the reverse complement.
ATTCAGCATCTATGCCAAATACGTCTTACTTGAAGAATTTAAAGGTCACCCTCACGAACAGACTCATGTTGGCATCGGTCGAAGACTCGCAGTCGGTTATATCGGTAAAACAGGGCTTGAATCTTCGGTAAGTTCTTATAATAATTTAGTGCATTTGAAAGGCAGAGGATCAAGTGGAGGGCTTTTAGATGTCAACAGAGAGCACCGGCATTTTCGCCACAAAAGAGTATCGCTTTCTCTGCTGGCTCGACGCCCAACAAACTGCTACGCCCGAGGGGCCTGCAATCAAGATGTCACAAAGCGCAATAGCGGAGGCATACGGGAGCAGTCCTGCGACCATTAACGGTTGGATCAAGTCGCTCAAGGACTCGAACTGCCTTACAACCTACCGGAAAAAGAGCGGCTATATTGTTACGGAAACGGGAAAGCAAGCAATAAAGAAAATGAAAGAGTTGGAAGGCGTTATTTTTCAAGGTGACAGCAGGCCTTCGGAGCCGGCACCCTCCTCCTTGTCATATATCGATGTATTCTCAGGATGTGGAGGCCTATCGTTGGGCCTTGGCTGGGCAGGCTGGTCGGGTATCTTCGCAATTGAGAAAGACCCTATGGCCTATTCCACTTTTGAACATAATTTAATTAGCGAAACCTCCCCCTATAGCCACTTTCAGAATTGGCCTGAATGGCTCACTAAGGAATCGCACGATATTAACGATGTTCTCTCAGACGATACCGCGAGAGGGCATCTGAAAGAACTAAGCGGGGAGGTGACTCTTCTCGCTGGCGGCCCTCCATGTCAGGGGTTCTCCGTCGCGGGGGCGCGCAACGGCAATGACCCGAGAAACCTGCTTGTTTTTAAACAAATTGAAATGGCCAGAATACTCAGGCCACGCTTCGTGCTGGTGGAAAACGTTGGTGGATTTGGGAAAAAGTTCGTACTGCGTCCAAGCGATAACACCACAAGAAGCGTCGCCGAAGAGGCGGTCGATAAGCTCAAAGAGTTGGGCTATAGCGTCGGGAAAATCACCATAAACGCTGCCGACTTCGGTGTCCCACAGATACGCAAGCGGGTAATACTGCTTGCTATTTCCGAGGACTACGCAGGGAAACTTGATGTCAAGAGTTTGCTCGATGACTTGCTTTCATCTATCTGCATCGAGCAGAGGAAGGACCTTAGGCTTGCCACAAGCAGATATGTAAACGTCGCAGAGGCGCTGAGCGACCTTTCAGGCGATGAACTTGTGGCAGACCCAGAATTCCCAAGGTTTAAAACATGCAAGTATCTGCCTGCGAGCACTTCCTACCAGAAGCTCATGAGGAAGAATATTCGAAAGCAAGCAGTGCCGACCTGCCATCGCTTCAATCGGCACAGCGATAAGCTCATTGCGCTCTACAACAAGGCGCATATGACGCAGCAACCCGGGCGCCTCAGCAAGGAGTTCTTGTATGCGAACGGGTGTCACTCAAACAAGCGGTTTGTTCTAGACCTCGAAAAACCTTGCTCAACGCTAACAACTGCGCCAGAGGAGCTCATACATTTCGATAAACCTCGAGTCGTAACTCTCCGGGAGATGGCTCGCCTGCAATCGTTCCCTGACGACTTCCAATTCTATGGACGCTATACACTTAACGGCCCTGCAAGAGGAGTCGATGTTCCCCGGAATGCGCAAATTGGCAACGCTATCCCGCCTCTGGTAGGCAGGGCTTTGGGGCTAGCCATAAAAGACGTCATTTCGCTTGTTCAAACAGATGATGAAAGGTTGGAGCAATACCGCCCGAGCAACGATTAACTCAATGCCAGATTGAGTTATCGTACTCGATAGAGATGGCATGATAAATCACCTCGGTTACGAACTGGCTCGGATCGAGGTGATGTTTTTCTGAGTACTCATTGACATCGCGCCAGGTCTGTCCCGACAGCCTAACCGGCCTATAAAACTCAGGGAAAGCGTAGCCGCATTGTGAGCAATCTTTCTGGCATCCTCGGCAGACGACGCTCTTTTCGATATTGCAAGAATCACAAAGTGGCTGCCAATTTGTAAGGTCATCGGTACCACCGCGGGCACGGGGGACTTTGTGATCCTGCTGAAATCCATTCTCATCGGGCGTGCAACCACAGACGGCGCAAACATTGTTGTAGGCCCCAAGGACCATCTTCCATTTATCTGCCGAGAGTGATGTTCTGGGCCGTTTCTTTGGTGAGATGTTCAAATGAATGAGCTGATACCTCTGCCCATTCTTGATGATGCCTAGAAACCCCTCATCGCCCTGCAATTCGCGCAACCGCCTGAACGGATCGTGGTATGTGCCGCCCTTGGCGCGATCAATCGCAGCCCTGATCTCTTCGCGGCCAACGATAGGCCCGGGTATGCCATACCCTTTCGGCCAAAGAGTCTCCAATATGACGCGATAGATTTGCCGATTGGCCTTACTGTTCGTAATGAAGCCCGACGATGCCTTATCAATCCATCCGTCGCGCTCGACCAGGTAGTTATCACCATCAGTGTTAGGAGTTTGAAAATCCTGCTGTGCCTGACTAGACTTAGTGCGTCTTGGAGCGGACATGATGACCACCTTAAATCGTGAGTAACAGCTGCAAGTGTATCACTTGCCATATGAGCAACAGACAAACAGAGCCTATCGACCGAAGCTTCTAGCAGGAAGGACGCCTCTACAAGTTTCACAGGCTCCCGCACATCTGCCCCACGCTCGCCAACGTTTCACCTTTTCAGCCGCCCCGTGGCCGGGGCCGTCCGGGCTCGGAGCTGCTCGTCGGGGCTCGCCCGCGTCGTGGCCGCGTGCACTTCGGGCGCTTCCGTCGGTTCGGTCGCGCCACGGGCCGCCCATGGCGCTCGTGAGTCTCACGATGCGTCCGTCTCGCCGACGTCCTGCTGAAGCGCGCGAGCTCGAACCTGGTCTTGTGCTAGGTGGCCGAGCTGTTGGCCTGCGTGTTGGCGCTGGTCTTCATTGCCGTGGCCTATGTCGTCGTGAGCATGGCCATCGCGTTTGCAATCGCGGCCGTCGTCTTGGTGGTGTGCCTTGCCGGGTCTCCCGTTATCTATGTCACCACGTGGTGCAGGTAGCGGACTGTTGCTCCCAATGGCCCGCGGTGTCAGCGACCGATCGGCAGGCTGCCGGGAAAAGTCCAGGTAGCCTGCCGATCCCAGCTTTACATCGTTCCCTTGCTCGCGGCGTAATGCTCCGCCTGCTTAAAGGCGTCCTCGTAGGCGCGCTGTTTTTGCTTCGTACTCTTGCACGTAGCGCTCCTGTTCCGCTCGGCTGGGGGGACGGGTACGGTCATGCTTCGTAGGTCTTTGGGAGATAGCTGCGCAAGCGAGTCTCCGTGCGAGGAGGCCATAAGTCTCTGCTGTCCTTCATCGGACGACAGGTAGGCTAAGAAGAACCGTGCTAGTCGTTCATCTTCAAGGGATGCGCAGAAGATGACATCGCAAGGGACAATGAGCTTAGGGCATAGCTGGGGTTCCCGAAGCACTGAATCGCGATTCGTGCTTCCAGGCACTACGAGGGCTAGCTTAAATGGCGAAGACGCTCGTGCCAATCAGCGCGGGGCAGAGGTCGAACTTGTTGCTGCCCAAGGCGATGCCGATCGGGCAGACATCGATGCTGCTGCCGCCCAGACGGAGCTCGATATGGCCCAGCAGGCTGCGAGCGATGCCGATGCCGCCGTGGCAACGGCTCAGGCAAAGTCTGACGCGGCTGCTGTCCGCGCCTCTCAGCTTAAGAACGCCGCCGCATCGCTTGCCAAGGCTACCGAGGACAAAGCCGCTGCCGATACCGCGCGCGATGCTGCGGCGACGGCCGTGATGGATGCCGAGTACGACTGGGTAGATGCTGACAAAGCCGTGACGGATACGGCTGCCGCCCGCGATGCCTCTGCCGCCGCGGTTGCCCGCCTGCGTAGGATCAATCTTGCCGAAGCCATTGTTAACGGCGGCGCTGACGATGCAGGCGAGGCGCTCAACGCCAAGATTGCCGCGGCTCACGATGCCGCCGAGCACGCCGCGGCCGCCAATGCCGAGCTCGATGCCACCGTGGCTGCGGCGGATGCTGTGGCGCCGGCATACTTGGAGGCGCTTGCAAACTACGCCGCCGCCAAGGCCGAGCTCGACCAGGCTATTGTCGAGCTCAACGCCGAGATCGCTCGCCAAGAGGCCGCCGAACGCGGGAATGGCGAGCAGGCCCAGCCCGCCACGCAAGTGACGTACCAGGCCAAACATGCGGTGGCAACAACCGAGGCCGCGACGTGGCAGACGGCGATGCCTGCCACGGGCGATACGCCCGACCTACTGGGCGAGACCTTCGTTATCGGCGGCACGGTCCTGGTGGCCGCCGGCGTCTTCCTGTCCGATAAGCGCCGCCAGCTGACCCGTTAGGGACAGAAGGAAAGCGGACCATTTTCGGCGCGCACCGTAGGGGGCAAGAAGGTCCCACGCGGTGCGCGCCTAAAAACGTGTCCGCACGCAATGTGACACTTAGCCTGTCGCCCTGCTCTGTCGCGGCGGCATGCACCTGAACAACGGCCCTCTAAGGAGATCGATATCGATGAGTGACAACACCAAGCATCTCGCAAAGAGGTGCGTCAAGGACGCAGGGCCGTGCCTCGCGCTGTGCCTTGCCGGCGCTGCGGTCGCGCTGCTGGCTGTTCTGGGGCCGTTCGACGTGCTTCGAAGCGGCGGCTCTCTGCATGTTTGCATGGCCCTTGCCGGTGCCATGATGACCGGCGGCGTGCTCGATCTGGTTTTTTGGGTGTTTGACCCGTTTGGATGGAAGAACGAAGGGTAAGCCCTAAGGGATGGATGCCCCGCAGCGTTAGGAGGTTCCTATGATTTGGTTTACCAGCGATACTCACTTTGGACACGAGAACATGCTACGGCTTGCCGACAGGCCTTGGTCGACTGTTGCGCAGATGAACGACGCCATGGTCGCGAGCATTAATAGCAAGGTCGCCGTGGACGACGAACTTTACATTTTGGGTGACTTTAGCTTTAAGATGACGGTCCAAGATGCCTATGAGCTGCGCAAAAGCATCGCATGCAAGCGCGTCCATCTGCTGCCCGGCAACCACGACAAAGACTGGACGCAGCCTGCGGTAGCGGATGCTTTTATCGTCGAGCCACCCATTTGCGTGCTCAAGATCGACCGCCAAAAAATCGTGCTGAGCCACTATCCCATGGTCGACTGGCAGGGTATGTCGCACGGTGGCTGGCATCTTCACGGGCATATCCACAGCTGCGGCGGCGCGTACAACAGGTTTAACCTCAGGCAGGGGCTTTTGCGCTATGACGTAGGTGTGGATGCCAACGGCTACGCCCCGGTGAGCCTGGAGGAGCTCAAGTCGTGGTTTGCGCAGGTCGATGAGCCGGCGTGTTGCGTTAAATGGCCGTGGTGGGTCAACGTCACGGGCGACGAGCAGATCGAACGCGATCTCGAGGTCTATAAGAGGGAAGTGGTGATCCGATGACGGTCTATGTAACAGGCGATGTCCACGGTGGCATCGACATGCAAAAGCTGCGCGATTGGGATCTTGGGGATAGTCTGACGAGCGACGACTATCTGATTATCGCCGGCGACTTTGGCTTTCCGTGGGATTTCTCCGCCGAGGAATGCGCCGATATCGCTTGGCTGGAGTCGCGTCCCTACACCGTGCTGTTTGTCGACGGCAACCACGAACGCTTCGACCATTGGGCGGAGCGCCCCATGGAGCTGTGGCACGGCGGGCTAACGCAGCGCCTGTCGGATACCTCGCCCATACGGCGCCTGACGCGCGGCGAGGTCTTTGAGCTCGACGGCTCAACAATCTTTACCATGGGCGGCGCCACGAGCGTGGACAAGGAATACCGCATCCCGTATTCCAGCTGGTGGCCGCAGGAGCTGCCGGATGAGCGCAACTTTGAGGAAGCGCGGACAAAGCTCGATAGCGTGGGCTGGAAGGTCGACTACGTGATTACCCATACCTGCTCCACGCGCATGCTCTCGCACACGCTCTATCCGGCGCCCGGGTGGACTCGTCCTGACGTCGACCGACTTACGGCATTTTTCGATGAGCTGGAGGATCGCTTGGACTATAAGCGCTGGTATTACGGGCATTTTCATCGCGATGCAAACCCAGCGGAGCGTCACACCGTGCTCTACGATCGCATCGTCCGCCTTGGTGACGAGCTCCAGCCGTGGGATGTTGTGTAGGGGCGGGGCGTAACGAGCTTTTCATACGATGTCTGGGTAGTTACCCTACGTTTCGGCAATGGTCATTATCTGTAGGGTAACTTAAGACATACTGGGAGCCGGGGGAGATGTCGCCGACGGTCTAGAGTTTCAGCGCCATTCGGTTGGTGCCGGGTAGGGTTACAAAGCCAAAATGCGCGTAGAACGCTGCGGCCTCATCATCTACTGGATCGACAACCAAAGCTCGCGCTCCTGCCAGGGTAGAAACTTTCATGGCGTTCTCGATGGCATCTTTGAGCAGTGATGCCCCAAGACCAAGCCCCTTGAACTTTTCGTCAACCCCCATCATCCCAAGCAACACTACGGGAACTTGGGAAGGGGAGTTTCGCACGAACCATCCTCCATCAACATTTTCGCGAGCTACGGAGTGCGTGCATAGCGTATAGAACCCAGCGACTGCGCCGTCGCAATACGATGCGTATATAACCGCTGACCCTCTTTTTCGCGCCGAGGCCGATCTGTTTTTAGCCCATCCGTCTACAAGGGTATTTCCACAGCGGAAAGCCTCGATGCCTTGGCCAACGGGGAGTTGAACGGGCTTGGTAAACGTGCTCATTCCCAAATCGCTTTACGGTCAAGCAACGCTTTTGCGGCTTGAGGCATGGGTGAGTCGAGCATTTCGCAAAATGCATCAAAACCATCAGGAGAAAGATAAGTTGTTGACGCCTCGGCGATGTCGCGTGCGGAGCTCTCGTCAAGGTGAGCCGTGGCCCATTGGGTGAGAGTTTGCCCGCGCAAGGCCGCGGCGCGCTCGTAAGTAAGGCGTTGACGCTCGGTCAGCCTTAGATCCATACGGCGCTGCTTTTCAATCGTTGGCATGGTAAAACCTCCTTTGCTTCATTGTACGGAATTATTCCGTACATAACAAGACGCAGGATTATGCACTCGTCGAGGGGCGGGCGTGAAGGGGTCGGGGCATTTGGCTATGCGGCCGTTATGGTGATGTTCTCGCGGTGCTCGCGGATAACATCCCAGCTAAAGTGCTCGACGAGCTGCTCGGCGGAGCGGGGCATGGTGTCCGGCGCGATGCCCGTTTGACCGGCGAGCCAGCCCAGCAGTGCCTCGGGTGTGCCAAAGCGGGCGCGTAGTTCGCCTAGGTCCAGATCGCGGTCGCGCTTGGAAAGGCGGCGGCCGTCCGGCGACATGAGCAGCGGAATGTGCGCGTAGTGCGGCGTGGGCAGTCCCAACAGGTGCTGCAGATAGATCTGGCGCGGCGTGGACCCCAGCAGGTCGCATCCGCGCACGACCTCGGTGACGCCCATGGCGGCGTCGTCGACCACCACGGCTAGCTGATAGGCAAAAACGCCGTCGCTGCGGCGGACCAAAAAGTCGCCGCACTCGGTGGCGAGTGCCTCGCATTGAGCCCCGTACGTGCGGTCCACGAATTCGATCACGTCGTCCGCGAGGTCATCTACGGTGGGCACGCGCAGGCGCGTGGCCGGAGCGCGCAGGGCGCTGCGGCGGGCGATTTCTTCGGCAGAAAGGCCTCGGCACGCGCCGCGGTAGATGGGCGTGCCGTCGCTGGCATGCGGCGCGCTCGCGGCGTGGAGCTCGGCGCGCGTGCAAAAGCAGGGATAGGTGAGGTCGGCGTCTTGTAGCTGGTGCAAGGCGCTCTCGTACAGGTCGAGGCGATCGTGCTGGTAGTAGGGGCCTTCGTCCCACTCGAGCCCTAGCCAGGCCAGGTCGTCAATCAGTTGAGCGGCAAGTTCCGGGCGCTTGCAGCGATCGTCCAGATCCTCGATGCGCAGCACGATGCTGCCGCCTTGGCTGCGGGCTGAAAGCCATGCGCACAGGCAGCTGAACACGTTGCCCAGGTGCATGCGGCCCGAGGGCGACGGGGCAAAGCGGCCCACGACGGGCACGGGAGCGGCCGCTGCTGGTGCGCCCGCGGCGTGTGTTGCTATGTTGCATGCGTTGATATCCATGCGGACGAGTATAGCGCGGGGCGCGGTGGGGGAGACGCTGCCGTGGCCTGCAAGTTGCCGAGGCCGCGCGTTGCGCGTGCCGGACCACCGGCTCGACAGCTCGATCGCCGTCCGCCAGCCCAACCCCTCAAACGACAGAAACCCCGGCAGCTCTTCGCAACTGCCGGGGTTTCCGCGGAAAAGGGGGACATGATCCTCAAGCGAACGGCAAAGGGGCAAACCGTTTTCGCTCAACTGCTTTATGCCCCTCGCTCGCCGGCTTAATCGGCTCACGCCGCGCCCACACAAAGCCGCTACACCTGTGACGGAGCTATGAAGTGGTATCTATTGCCGGAGCGGGCTATGCCAAGGAGTGTCCCAGATTGCCGGCAGATAAGGAACGTCCCCAGGTGCCGGCCGCGGGCGTGACTTTCGTCCCGTTTGATACTCCGCTGACCTAGATGTTCGTCACATGAACCCGCAAACGTGGGACAATGACGCTACTGGTATCACAGACAAAGGATGTGCCTATGAACGCCCCCGTTGCCAAGACCTGTCGGCAGCGCTGCCCGTTTGCGCGATTTGCTTCCATTTGCGCGCTCGTCGCGTGCGCGCTGCTGCTGTTGCCCGCCGTTGCACGTGCCGACGGGTATTCCATGACCCAAACCTACATCAGTGCCACGGTCGAGGCCGATGGATCGCTGACCGTTGTCGAGGGGCGCCAGTTTGATTTCGATGACGACATCAACGGCGTGTTTTGGGAGATCAATACGGGTACCAACCAGCAGGGCGGCGCGGCGGGCGTCGATGTGCTGAGTGTCGAGGAAGAGGACACCGCGTTTAACAAAGTCGATAGCGCGAACAAGGGCGACTCTGGCGTCTACACGGTCGAGCAGACCGGTGACGGCGTAAGGATTAAGGTGTTCAGCCCTCACGAGAGCGGCGACAGCGCAATCTACTACGTGAGCTACACCATGACCGGCGCGGTCATGAACTGGGCCGATACCGCCGAGCTCTACTGGAAGTTTGTGGGCGACGGCTGGTCCGCGGATTCCGATGACGTCGAGATGGAAGTGCGCTTCGCAAATGCCGCTGCCGGGACGGCGGCCGTCAAAGGCGATAACTTCCGCGCATGGGGCCACGGTCCGCTGACGGGCGACGTGTCGCTCGATGAGGACGAGCCCATGGTCACCTATACCATTCCCTGCGTGCATCAGGGCGAATTCGCCGAGGCACGCATCGCCTTCCCCAGCGACTGGGTGCCGCAGCTTGCCGCCTCGGGCGAAGAGCGCATGTCAACGATCCTGAGCGAAGAGAAGGAATGGGCCGACGAAGCTAACGCCCGCCGTGAGCACGCGCGTGCGATTGCCAGCGCGATTGCCGTGGTGTGTGTTGTTGTGGCGGTTGCCTATACCGGTGTGATCGTGATGCTCAAGCTGCGCAGGCCCAAGCCCAAGCCGCTCTTCCAGGACGAGTACTTCCGCGATGTACCCTCCGCCGACCATCCCGCGGTGCTTGCAGCTCTTATGAGCTGGAACGACGTGCCCGATCAGGCATATATCGCCACACTGATGAAGCTGACCGACGACCGCGTGATCAAGCTGGAAGAAGCGACCGAGACCAAGAAGAAGGGTCTGCTCCGTCGCGAAAAAGAGGAGCAGACGTATCGCATCACAGTGACCGACGAGGCCTGGAAGGCTGCCAAGAAGGACGGCATCGATCGCGATGTGCTCAAGGTCTTCTTCGCTGGCGTTAAGCCCGATAAGGACGGAGTCCGTTCGCGCACGTTTAGCGAGCTGGAGGAGTACGCTAGCGAGCGCACCACATCTGTTGGCGACAAGCTCGAGGACTATCAGAGCACAGTTAAGGCCAAGCTGGAGGCGCGCGAGCTTATTGCATCGGATGGCACTATCGCGATGGTGGCCGGCCTGGTTCTTGGCATCATCATTGTCTTTGGCATTTTGGGCTCTCTGTTCTATACCGACTTTGCGGACGCCAACGTCGGTGCCGCTATGATCTCGATCCCCGTCACGATTGTGGGCTTTGTCCTGAGCTGCACCTTCCGCCGTTACACGCCGGAGGGCGCCGAGGTGGCGGCTCGCTGCAAGGCGCTCAAGCATTGGCTCGAGGACTTTACGCGCCTGAAGGAGGCCATCCCCAGCGACCTGATCTTGTGGAACAAACTGCTGGTGATGGGCGTTGCCCTGGGCGTTTCGAAAGAAGTGCTGCGACAGCTGGCCGAGGCCGTGCCTGCGGACCTGCGCAACAGCGACGATTTCTACGACAACTACCCCTGCTACTGGTGGTATTACCATCACTACGGCAACGAGTCTCCGCTCGATTCGTTTAACGATGTGTATCACGAGACCATCCGCGAGCTGGCTTCGAGTTCCGATAGCTCGAGCGGCGGTAGCGGCGGCGGCTTTTCCGGTGGCGGCGGTGGCGGCGTCGGCGGAGGCGGCGGCGGAACGTTCTAGCGAGCGCTTGCTTTGGGGTGGATCTTTCTGGGCGGTTGCCAGGGAAGATCCACCCCATTTTTGTGCATCGAAACGGGCTAAACTTTCCGTTGAGGACTTTCGCGCAAGGGGCAGTGGACAAAAAATGCCAAATATGAGTACTGTTGCTGCGTTGGTCACATATGTTTGCACATAATAACGGGCTCCTAATGAGAGTACTTCTCGTTAGGAGCCCATTTTATTGAACATTTGGGGAGCTACGTCAGCTCGCGCAGCTGGTCGTCATGCCTGCAAGCATCAAAAATGCCCCAAATCGCTGCTACTAAAAAGGTAACAGTACTCATATTTGATGTTTTTTGACCACGGCTATCTACAAACCCCCTAGGCCACTCATTGGGGACAGACTTAAATGACCAGGTGTGGCTGCCGAGGCTAGGCTGTTAGGTCGAGTTCGTAGAGGAAGCTTTCGCGCGGCATGTCGTGGCGACGCTCTTCGCGGTTGGCGCGGTGCGTGGCCGTGCGCTTAAAGCCGTGCAGCTCGTAGAACTTCCACGAGCAGTTGGAGTCGGTGTACAGGTGCGCCCTCGTCGCTCCAAGCGAGGACAGATGCGAGATTGCGGCGTCGAGCAGAACCGTGCCAACGCCCAGGCCGTGGACGTCGCGATCCACGGCAAGCAGCGTGACCTCGTTGTCATGCGGCAGTGGGCTGCTCTCGAGCAGGCGGTTGTTGGTTCGAATGGTGGTGCGCACAAACGAGAGATACTCGGCGCAGGCATCGGGCTCCAGCTCGCGCATCTGCGACAGCAGTGCACGCTCAGTGTCCATCCAATGTTCCTTGACGCTGGCGCCGGAGCTCTGTCCTGCGCGTGCAAGCGCAATGCCGCGCGCCTCGCCATCTATAACTGCAACCTGCGAAAACGTCGAGGAAGAAAGACAGTAGGCAAGATCGCACGCGGCTTCGAGGCGGTTGTACTCATCGTTATCCGAGTTGTTGTGCCAAAGCTGCTGCAGGATCAGCGCGATGGCGTCGAAATCTTCGGTATCAAACGGTCGGTAGAGAACCCGCGAGACCATGGTGCCTCTTTCTATTGCGGATGCATATCGAGCACAGTTCTACCACGCCATTGGCATCTAATTATGGTGCCCCTGTGTTCCATGAACTCACCGTGCCCAGTGGCGCTCCTGCAACCCCCGCTCGAAGCTTTTTCTGCACAGCCGTGCGTTGCGGGGTGCATCGTCGCGCTCGATGCGCTACATTGAATCAGTATTTTCAATGCCGCTGCGCGAGCGCTGCAGATCGACGTATCACCGACTCACAGAGCACGGCGGCGTACCAGACAGGAGGACTGCATGGGATCTGATGTGAAGATCGCACGCGCGTTGATCTCGGTTACCGATAAGACGGGCGTCGTCGATTTCGCACGGACGCTGGTTGACGACTTTGGCGTCGAGATCATCTCTACGGGCGGCACGGCTCGTGCCATCGAGGACGCGGGCGTTCCCGTAACCCCCATCGAGGAGTTCACGGGCTATCCCGAGATGATGGACGGCCGCGTTAAGACCCTGCACCCCAAGGTTCACGGCGCGCTGCTGGCCCGCCGCGATTCCGAGCAGCACATGCAGGAGGCGGCTCAGCACGGTATTAAGCTGATCGATTTGGTCGTCGTCAACCTGTACGAGTTCGAGAAGACCGTCGCCAACCCCGAGGTCACCTTCGCGGATGCCATCGAGCACATCGACATCGGCGGTCCCTCCATGCTGCGCTCTGCCGCCAAGAACGCCACGAGCGTTACCGTCATCTCCGACCCGGCCGACTATGATGCCGTCCTGGCCGAGATGCACGAGACCGGTGGCTGCACCACGCTTTCTACCCGTCGTCGCCTGCAGGTGAAGGTCTACCAGACCACCGCCGCCTACGACACGGCTATCTCCCGTTGGCTTGCCGCCCAGGCAAGCGACGTGGCGGACACCTCTGCCAAGCTCGAGATCTCGCTGGAGAAGGTCGACGACCTGCGCTATGGCGAGAATCCTCAGCAGAAGGCCACGGTCTATCGCTTTGCCGAGGGCTGCGAGAACACCGCGAGCTCGCAGTTCCCGCTCGTGGGCTCCGAGCAGATCCAGGGCAAGCCGCTCAGCTACAACAACTATCTGGATGCCGACGCCGCCTGGAACCTGGTCCGCGAGTTCGACGAGCCGGCCTGCGTGATCCTCAAGCACCAGAATCCCTGCGGTTCCGCCGTTGCCGAGGACATCACGGCCGCCTACGACCGCGCCTTCGCCTGCGATCCCAAGAGCGCCTTCGGCGGCATCATCGCCTGCAACCGCGAGGTTCCCTATGAGCTGGTTGAGCACTTTGCCGATCAGAACAAGCAGTTCGTCGAGGTCATCATCGCCCCGAGCTACACTGCCGAGGCGCTCGAGCGCATGGCCAAGCGCCCCAACCTGCGCGTGTTGGCGACCGGCGGCGTGGACCACGGCGCCCAGGTGGAGCTGCGCTCCATCGACGGCGGCATGCTGGTGCAGGAAGTCGACCACGTGACCGAGGATCCCGCGACCTTTACGTTCCCCACCGACCGCAAGCCCACCGATGCCGAGATGGCCGAGCTCGAGTTTGCCTGGAAGGTCTGCAAGGGCGTCAAGTCCAACGCCATCCTGGTCTCCAAGGGCAAGGCCGGCATTGGCATGGGCCCGGGTCAGCCCAATCGCGTTGACTCTGCGCTGCTTGCCTGCGAGCGCGCCGAGGACTTCTGCGAGCGCGAGGGTGTGGAGAAGGGCGGCTTTGCCTGCGCAAGCGACGCATTCTTCCCGTTCCGCGACAACGTCGACGTGCTTGCTGCACACGGTGTGACCTGCATCATTCAGCCCGGCGGCTCCAAGCGCGACGACGAGAGCATCCAGGCCTGCAACGAGCACAATATCGCTATGGTCTTCACCGGTGCCAGGCATTTCCGTCACTAAGTTTCGCCCCGGGACAAAATAATCTCTGCAAAAGACGGTCGCTCCGTTTGGAGGGCCGTCTTTTTGGTATAAGAGGACGGAATGACTAACACGAAAGGTACAACCATGCCCCAGATTGATGATGCCGAACTGTTTGGTAATGCCGAGGATCAGCGTGCGTACGAGGACTTTTGCGCCAATCAGGAGGCGGTCGAGAAGTTCACGCTCGACAAGCCCGCGCTCATCTGCCGTTGGCGCATGTCCAACAAAAAGGTGCCCATGCTCAACCGTCACATCCGCGCGCTGTCTGAGCGCCTGGTGCAGGGCGAACCACTTACCCATAACATGCTCAGCTGGGCCAAGCAGCACGTTGAGTGGTCACTTGCCGAGGGCGACTACACCGCCCGCGACGGCGTGCTCATGCTGGTGATCGATATCAACGGCAACGCCGCCATGACGGTGGGGGAGTACGAGCCGCTGGCCGACACGTCGGCCAAGGCGCTGCGTGCCCGTTCTGCCGAGGCTCGCTCCGAGGCCGACGAGACCGGCGTGGCGCCCGAGCTGCTCGCTGCCGTCAACAACGGCGAGCTTGCCTTTGTGGCGCCGGCGGACGAGTGCCTGTGCGGCACGGCGACGCTCATCGAACAGCTGGCCCAGACCAAGGGCATCTCGGTCACGCGCGTAGATATTCCCGCGCAGCTTAAGGGCGCGCTGTTCCTAGTGAGCGACGAGCACGGCGTGGTCCCCGCAACCGAGACGGACGCCGCCGAGGCCGACGCCGCCACGGTCGCCTTCTTCGCCGAAGGCTACGAAAAGCTCCGTGCCCGCCGCTAAATGATTTTTCTGGGACGGGGATTAAAGAATCATTTTGGTCCCCGCCACCGCTGCGAGTGCGAGGCGGACAAAACGCCCCCGCTCGCGAACAGTTCTGTCACCTTGGTACCGCGCGCGGTGCACACCTGCAGTTTCGCGGCCATAATGGTGGCAAGACAACCAAGAGGGGAGCGGAATCCATGGCGCTGATCTATATCGTTGAGGACGACGAGCCCATCCGTCGCGAGCTCGCCGACATTTTGGCGCGTGCCGGTTTTGAGGTCGAGGCCTGCGAATCGTTCGAGCATGTCTCGCGCGATATTCTCGCCGCCGCGCCCGACCTGGTGCTGCTCGACCTCACGCTTCCCGTCAAGGACGGCCAGCATATCTGCCACGAGGTTCGCCGCGAATCCGAGGTTCCCATCATCGTCCTCACGTCGCGCACGACCGAGATCGACGAGGTCATGGCCATGACGCTCGGCGCGGACGACTTTGTTCCCAAGCCCTACAGCGCCCGTGTGCTCGTGGCGCGCATCAATGCCTTGCTGCGTCGCACCTCGGCGGCAGGCGAGCGCAGTACGCTCGTCCACAAGGGACTGGAGCTTGACCTCGCCCGTTCCATGGTCACCAATACGCAAACCGGCACTAGCACCGAGCTCACCAAAAATGAACTGCGTATCCTCTCGCTGCTTCTGAGCCGCGCGGGCAAGATCGTCTCGCGTCCGGCCATCATGCAGGACCTGTGGGACTCCGACGCCTTCGTGGACGACAACACGCTTACCGTCAACATCAACCGCCTGCGCACCACGCTCGAAAAAATCGGCATCAAGGGGTATTTGACGACGCACCGCGGCCAAGGCTATTCGGTCTAGGGGCCGGCTATGTCGTTTGGCAAGTTCTTTAAAGATGCGCTGCTTCCCGTCGCCGTGTGGACCTGCGGCGTGCTGCTGAGCTGCTTTGTGCTGACGGTCGCCGGCGCACCCGTTTCTATCGTGGTCGTGGCGGTTGGCGTGTCCTTTATCTTTGGTATGCTCGGCATCGTGATCGAGTACGCGCGTCGTCGTCGTTTTCTGCGCCAGCTGGAGCGTGCGGCAGAGGAACTCGAGAGTCCCGCATGGGTGCAGGAGATGGTGCAATGCCCGACCTATGCCGAGGGCGAGCTTGAGTACGAGGTCTTGCGCCGGGTGGGCAAAGCTGCCTGCGACGAGGTTGCCGAAGGCCGGCGCCAGACCGATGATTATCGCGACTATATCGAAAGCTGGGTCCACGAGGCCAAGTTACCTCTGGCGGCAGCCCATCTGATTCTTGAAAACCTGGACGGCAGCGAAGACGATCTGTCGCGCGTAGACGACCTCGGTCGCGAGCTTGCCCGCGTGGAGCGCTATATCGACCAGGCGCTGTACTATGCGCGCTCGGAAGTCGTGGAGCGTGACTACCTGATTCGCCGCTGGGATCTTAAGACCCTGGTGACGGGCGCGATCAAGGCCAACGCGCGTGAGCTCATCGCGGCGCACGTGGCCCCGGTGTGCGAGAACCTCGACTTTGAGGTGTTTACCGACGAGAAGTGGCTCGAGTTTATTCTGGGCCAGCTCATTCAGAACAGCATTAAATATGCGCGTGAGGACGGCGCAAAGATCGTGTTTTCGGGCGCGTTGCTGGACGAGGGCCTGGCAAGCGAGCGCATCGAGCTTACCGTCGCGGACAACGGCTGCGGCGTGTGTGCGGCAGACCTGCCGCGCGTGTTCGAGAAGGGTTTTACCGGCGACAACGGCCGCACCACCAAGCGCGCAACGGGCATCGGCCTCTACCTGGTGGCGCGTCTGTGCTCCAAGATGGGCATCGACGTCACCGCAGCGTCCGAGCCCGGCGAAGGCTTCGTCGTCACGTTCGCCTTCTCAACCAACAAGTTCCAATATTTCGAGTAGCGCACACGGCAGACGTCTACCCAAACAAAAACGTGCCGCCCCAACCGGGGCGGCACGCCATTTTTCCATCAGACAACTCGTTGAAGTAAGGCTGCGAAGGCCGCGGGGCCGGGAGGGGTTTCCTAAGGGCACATCCCGCAGCCGCAACGCGGCGAGGACGTGCCCGTGGAAACCCCGCAGGCCCCGCGGCCGGTGGGAGCAACGCTACTTCACGACCAAGATGTCGCAGTCCGTATTGCGCAGCAGGAACGTCGAAATCGAGCCCAGTAGCGCGTACTTAATTGAGGACAGGCCGCGGGCGCCGCAGAGCACCAGATCGGGCTTGACCACGTCGAGCATCTCATCCTTGAGCGTCTCACGAATGCGGCCGGTACGAATCATGACCTCGACCTCGGGAATGTCGGGATTGGCCTTGGCCTCCTCGAGCTGCTTGGCGATGGAGTTGTTAAAGGCCTCCTCCAAGCCGTTGACCAGGTCGACCGGATAGGAACCGGCGCTCTCGAGCGCGGTGGAGTCGATGACGTGGCCGATGATCAGCTTAGCGCCGTTGTTCGCGGCGACCTTGATGGCGCGTGCGAGAACAAAATCCTGCTGCTCAGTACCGTCGAGTGAAACAAATACCTTGGTGTAGCCCTCGTTCATGGTTTCCTCCTTGGTCTATCGCACGGGCGCGGGGCTCGTGCGTCGGGCGGGCGCGGGTGCGTTGGCCGCCGGACACTTTATCTTGTTGCAGTTATACCCAAGGATTTCGGTTTGACCGCTCGCAATTCTGTGAACGGGCGAGTTTTTTGGTAAGAGCAGGCGCGGTCGCACCGCCAACGGTTGATAATGGGACCTCGCCCGCATCGTCCGCAGAACATCTACCGGCGGGTGTCTAATGAGGGGGTCCCTTTGGATATCATCGAGCTTCTAAAATCTGCCTTCATGGGCCTGGTCGAGGGCATCACCGAATGGCTGCCCGTTTCGTCGACGGGTCACATGATCTTGGTGGACGAGTTCGTCAAGATGAACGTGAGCGAGACGTTCTGGAATATGTTCCTAGTCGTGATTCAGCTCGGCGCCATTCTGGCCGTCTGCGTTCTGTTCTTCTACGACCTTAACCCGTTTTCTCCCAGCAAGGGCAAGGAAGGCCGTCGCGACACTTGGGTGCTGTGGGGCAAGATTGTGCTCGGCTGCATTCCCGCTGCGGCGATCGGTCTGCCGCTCAACGACTGGATGGAGGAGCATTTCTACAATGCTCCCGTCGTGGCGTTGGCGCTCATTGTGTACGGCGTGCTGTTTATCGTGATTGAGAACTGGCGCGCGAACAAGCGCGACCAGGCCGCTCTTGCCGGTTCGTTTGGTTCTCGTGCTGTGGTGCCGGGTGGACGTCCTGCCGGTGCGCACTTTGCGGCGCCCGTCGCGGCTACCGCTGAGGATGAAGACGATGACGATAGCCTGGACTTTGGCTCCATCACTACGCTCGAGGATCTGAGCTGGAAGACCGCACTGGGCATCGGTTGCTTCCAGGTGCTTTCGCTGATTCCGGGCACATCGCGCTCCGGCTCCACCATCATCGGTGGCCTGCTTTTGGGCTGCACGCGCTCGGTGGCGTCTAAGTTTACGTTCTTCCTGGCCATCCCTGTCATGTTTGGCGCGAGTGCGCTCAAGCTGGTCAAGTACTTCATCAAGGGCGGCACGTTCGGCGCCAACGAGGTCGCTATCTTGGGCGTGGGCTGCGTTGTGGCCTTTGTGGTTTCGCTCATCGCCATCAAGTGGCTCATGGGCTTCGTCCGCCGTCACGACTTTAAGTGCTTCGGTGTTTACCGCATCATCCTGGGCATCGTAGTGCTCGCATACTTCTTTGTTCTGGAGCCGATGCTCGGCCTCTAACTTAGTCGACGCTGCGCGGCGGCCAGAGCGACAACTTGTCATTCAAAGAGGGCGGCATGACCAAAAGGTCTATGCCGCCCTCTTTTCATGCCTGTGTGAGCCATGTCCTCGCTGGAATCACCTTGATGCCGCCGGTTTCGTACGCATCCTGCACGCGTAGCACGACGGCGTGATTGCCCTGCGGAATGCCGATTTCTTCCCCTATCCTTATGACGTTTCGGGCGTACTTGTCGTGATAGGTTTCGGAAGCCTTGATCTCGATTGCCCAAGGGCTCGAGACATCGGTCAAGTCGAGCAGATCGACCTCGATCTTGCTGTCATCTCGGTAGAAGCATAGATTGGGGTTGACCCCGTGATTGAGATGGCGCTTTGCTGTTTCGGCGATTATGAGATTCTCGAAGACCATGCCCAGGGAGTCTCCGTTCAGAAGGCTATCCTTGCTGGCGATGCCCAGTAGGTGGCACAGGAGTCCGGAGTCGTAGAAATAGAGTTTGGGCGTCTTGGTCAGCCGCTTCCTGACGTTTGCATGGTACGGCCTGAGCATGAACACCACGTAGCTCGACTCCAACATGGACAGCCATGCCTTGGCAGTGACGCTCGAGACGCCGGCATCGCTCGCCAGTCTCGAGATGTTCAGGAGATTTCCCGCGTTACGCGCGCAGAGGGAGAGGAACGTTCTGAAAGCTGACAGGTTGCGAACATCGAGGTAGCCTGAGATGTCGCGCTCAAGGTAGGTGTTGATGTAACCGGAATAGTAGATGCGCTCCGGTACATCGACATCGTAGAGCCGCGGATAGCCGCCTCGAACCATGTAGTCCTCGATTTCCGGGGCTATACCACCCTTCTCTAGTTCCGCATACGAGAGCGGGAGGAGTTTGAGCAGGCCGACGCGTCCTGCGAGGGACTGCGTTATCCCCTTGAGCAACAGGAAGTTCTGAGAGCCCGATAGAATGAACTGTCCGGTGGAGCCGCGCTCGTCGGAGACGACCTGAATCATCGAGAAGAGTTCGGGCGCTTGTTGCGCCTCGTCGATGATGAGGGGCGTTGGCGCATTTCGAATGAACCCGACCGGATCTTCCCGTGCACGGTCGCCCTGCTGTGGGTCTTCGAGATTGACGTAGGCATAGTCGGGGAAGGCGGCTCGCACGAGCGTGGACTTTCCGCTCTGTCGAGGACCCGTTATCGAGACGATCGGGAACCATCCCGCCATCTGTTTCAGCAATCCCTCAAGTTGGCGAGGAATCATGGGCGATCACCTCCGCATGAATAGGGCGAACCATATGTGTCAACTAGAAAATACCACGATTGAAAAGTAGAAAGTACCATAATTGATAAGTAGGGCGGACCATAATTGCTAAGTAGGACGGGCCATAATTAATAAGGTGCGCTCGGACAACATGTTCGGCATCCTGACCATCCTGAGCTACCTGTTGGAACACATCGCCCCCGAGACGGGCTGGCGTGCGCGCCTGCTCGAGCTGCTGGACAGGCTCGACGCCGACGAGCTGCGTCGCATGGGATTTGCCGACGGCTGGCAGAAGTGCCCGCTCTGGAAGCAGCATCTGCCCGCTGTAGGGGCGTCTGAGGGCGATTGGGCGGGGGACCGAGGTCGCTACAGGTCGCGATAATCGATGAGGCGCAGGTCGTCCTGTTCCTCAAGCCAGGCGCGCAGCTCGGGGTCGATAAGCGCGTCGACCTCCTTGGTGCGGTTGGCGGTGAGCGACGAAGTCTCAAGAATAAAGCGGTCGAGATACCCGGGGTGGCAGACGAACACGACCGTCTCGTCGGCACCCATCTCGCGCACGGTCTGCTTGATGGACTCGGCGGGCTCATAGTCGGGCTCCATCGAGCGCATCACCATGCGAACCGGCGTGTTCCCGCAGGTCACGGTTGCGGTCGGATCGAACGAGGCAATCTGGTGGCGGAACCCGTGTGCAGTAGCGACATCCGCAATGGCGCGGTTCAGGTTGTCAGACAGCACCGCGTGCGCCTCAAAGTAATCCGGCTCGCGGCCAACGACCTCGAGGAACCGCGCAAGCTGAGCCTCGATCTCAATAACCGCCTCGTCGTAGTCCACGAAGTCGATGCCCTCTTTCCACGAGGTACGGTACTCGCGGCTGGAGCGGAAGCATCCGTCCGGACCAAGTAGGCTGTTCACACGCGCGGGATCGGCACACGGACGGCCAAGGCAGACGTTGGTGTGCTGACCCACGGCGATATCGGAATCGGCGACCCAGGACCACCCGCGTGTCGTCTCGGGCATGTTGGGCATGACGCCCACGGAGCGCACCAGTCCCTCGTTGACCGAACGGGCGATACCCAAGTTGACGGCGTATGAGTAGCCGATGTCGTCGGCGCGAATCAAAAGCTGCTTCACGGCAATCTCCCTTCAACGGCGGTGCCGCGCGAGCACTCGACCCGCGCGGCAAGCGTCAATCTATATAGTAGGCCTATGCCTGAGTCTGTGCAGCGGCGGCGGCGTCCGCGTTGTCAAGCATTATTTCTACCATTTCTACCCCGTCCCCAAATGGCTGGCGGTGCGTCCGCGCGGCTCGGTATACTGGTACGGCTCAAACTATGGCGCTGCCCGCAGGCGCGTCGTCCGTCAGATGAGGAGTCGCCCATGACCCAGCCCCTGCCCTGGGAAAAGAACACCGCGGTACCCGTGCCGCCCGCGCCGGAACCCGTGCCGCTCGATGCGTACACCGCCCCCGCCGCGCCGGAACCCGAGCTCGTTCCGCTCGACATCTACGACGCCCCGGCTCCGGCGTCCAAACCCGCCAAGCCGTTCGTCGATATCGATAGCCTGAATCCCGCCCAGCGCGAGGCGGTCCTGACCACCGAGGGCCCGCTGCTGGTCCTTGCCGGCGCCGGCTCGGGCAAGACCCGCGTCCTGACCTTCCGCATCGCGCATATGCTTGGCGACCTGGGCGTTAAGCCCTGGCAGGTTCTGGCCATCACGTTTACCAACAAGGCCGCGGCCGAGATGCGCGAGCGTCTGGCAGCGCTCATTCCCAGTGGCACTCGTGGCATGTGGGTGTGCACCTTCCATGCCATGTGCGTGCGCATGCTGCGCGAGGACGCCGACCTGCTGGGCTATACCGGTCAGTTCACCATCTACGATGACGACGACTCAAAGCGCATGGTGCGCGACATTATGCAGGCGCTCGGCATTGAGCAAAAGCAGTTCCCCATCAACATGATCCGCAGCAAGATCAGCTCGGCCAAAAACGCCATGATCGGGCCCGAGGACATGCTCAAATCCGCTGACAGCCCCAATGACAAAAAGGCCGCGCAGGTCTACTTGGAGCTGGAGCGCCGCCTGCGCGCCGCCAACGCGATGGACTTCGACGACCTGCTCGTGCGCACGCTCGAGCTGCTGCGCACCCGCCCCGAGGTGCTCGACAAGTACCAGGAGCGCTTCCGCTACATTAGCGTCGACGAGTATCAGGACACCAACCACGTCCAGTACGAGATCGCCAACCTGCTGGCCGCCAAGTACCAAAATCTCATGGTCGTGGGCGACGATGACCAGTCCATTTACAGCTGGCGTGGCGCCGACATCACCAACATCCTGGACTTTGAGAAGGACTTTAAAAACTGCAAGACCGTCAAGCTGGAGCAGAACTATCGTTCCACGGGTCACATCCTGAGCGCCGCCAATGCCGTGGTGCGCCACAACTCGCAGCGCAAGGACAAGCGCCTGTTTACGGCCGAAGGCGATGGCGAGAAGATCCAGGCCTTCCAGGCGAGCGACGAGCGCGACGAGGGCCGCTGGATTGCCGGTGAGATCGAGAAGCTGCACTCCAAGGGCACGAGCTACGACGATATCGCCGTGTTCTACCGCACCAACGCCCAGTCGCGTATCCTCGAAGATATGTTCCTGCGCGCGGGCGTGCCCTACAAGATCGTGGGCGGCACGCGATTCTTCGACCGTGCCGAGATCCGCGACGTCATGGCCTACCTCAAGATGATCGTGAACCCGGCCGACGAGATGAGCGTCAAGCGCGTCATCAACACGCCGCGCCGCGGCATCGGCTCCACCTCGATCCAAAAGATTGAGCAGCTGGCGCGCGACAACCGCTGCTCGTTCTTCCAGGCCTGCGAGATCGCAACAGCCGAGACGGGCATGTTTAGCGCCAAGGTGCGCAACGGCTTGTCGAGCTTTGTTTCGCTGGTGCGCGAGGGCCGTCGCATGGACGGCGAGCTCAAGGACGTCGTCGAGATGATCGTCGACAAGACGGGCCTGCTGCAGGCGTTCCGCGCCGAGGGCACCATGGAGTCCGAGAGCCGCGCCGAGAACATTCAGGAATTCTTGGGCGTTGCCGCCGAATTTGAGGAGACGCACGAGGATATCGAGGGTACGCTCGAGAGCTTGGAAGAGCTGCGCGCAGCCGGCGTTGCCGACGTGCCCGCCGGCGCTGAGCCCGAGCCCGTCGTGGTGAGCGCGCCTGCGCCCGAACCGGGGCCATCTGCCCCGGCATCTTCGTTTGAGGCACTCGTCGGCGCGCGCGATGCCGCAGGTTCCAATCCGCTCGATAGCCTAGCCGCCCCGGCGCTCTCGCCGCAGGATGCCCTGGCCGCCGCCATCGCGGGCAACGCGTATGCCGCGCCGACGGAGATGCCAGCGGGTGCCGTGCATGCCGACGAGATCGAGCGCACCTACGGTCCGCTCACCTGCAAGGCGCTTCCTGCTCTCATGGAGTGGCTGGCCCTGCGCTCCGACTTGGATTCCCTGGCCGGCGAGACGCATGCCATCACCATGATGACCATCCACTCCGCCAAGGGCCTGGAGTTCCCGGCGGTGTTCGTGGCCGGCATGGAGGAGGGCATCTTCCCGCACGTGCACGATTTTGGCGGCAGCGATGATCCGGGCAAGCTTGAGGAGGAGCGTCGCCTGGCCTACGTCGCCATCACGCGTGCCCGTAAGCGCCTGTTCTTGACCTATGCGGCCACGCGTCGCACCTACGGCTCGACCTCTGCCAACCCGCGCTCGCGCTTCCTCAACGAGATTCCGTTTGAGGATATCGAGTTTAGCGGTATCGGTTCTGCCGGTTTTGAGGGCACGGGCTGGGAGAAGCGCGGCGACCGTCACGGCACCTTTGGCTCGGGTATGGGCTCGGATATGTATGGCGGCAAGGTGTTCGGTTCGCATACGCGCTCGACCGGCGGTTCCGGTTCGCGCGGCGGATCGAGCTTCGACGATTTCTTTGGTGGCAGCACCTATGGTACCGAGCGCCATCGTGGGGTTTCGCCCGACGCCGGCCGTGTTGCCTCGACCTTTGGCTCGGGCGCGCCGCGAGCCAAAAAGCCGTCGTCCAAGGTGTCGCCGACGGTGGAGCGCAAGGTCGATCGCGCTAGCGCGTCGCAGGACTTTGCCGCGGGCGATACCGTGAGCCACAAGACCTTTGGCACGGGTACCGTGATCTCGGTCGCTGGAGACATGATCGAGGTCCAGTTCGAAAAAACCGGCCAGACCAAAAAGCTGATGAAAGGTTTTGCGCCAATCGTCAAGCTGCAGTGATCCCGGCGGACCTGGGCGGGCGTATAGGGCAACATCGCCTGCTCGGGCAGTCCTGCGCAAGACGGAGGCCACATTAAGTGGCCTCCTTTGCGTGCGGAACTCGCGATCGATGTTGCCCTATACGCCCGCCCAGGTCCTTGGGTAACGTTGCTAGACGAGCGTTGCTTTGCTCGTTCGCTTTTTGGTCTGGAGAGCCGGGTGGGCTGATATATATGGACAAGGGGCTCCCCCGTTGGTGAACGGGGGAGCCCCTTGTTGCGTTTTGGGTTGTTGTTGCGGTCTAGAGGTGCGAGATGATTAGTTCCATCTTGCCCTCGAGTTCAATCTTGTCCACGGTGCTCGGGGCCAGCAGGTGGCTTCCCTTGTGGACGGGGTCGCCGCAGATGGTGCCTTCGCCGTCGATGACCGACAGGCACATGAAGGGCCAGCGCTGGTCGAGGGTCTTGCTGCCGTCGACACGCACGCGATCGACGGTGTAGCAGGAGTTAGACTCGAGCTCGGTCACGCCGTCCACCTCGGGCGCGGTCACCGTGCCGTCGGTCGGAGCCTGAGCATCAAAGTCGATGCAGTCGAGGCTCTGCTCAATGTGCAGCGGGCGCAGCTTGCCATCGGTGCCGGGACGGTCGTAGTCGTACAGGCGATATGTCACGTCGCTCGACTGCTGCGTCTCCAAAATGAGCGTGCCGGTCTTGATGGCGTGCACGGTACCGGAATCAATCTGGAAAAAGTCGCCCTTGTGGATCGGCAACACGTTGAGCATGTCGTCCCAACGGCCTTCCTCGATCATCTGTGCGGCCTCGGCGCGGTCCTTGGCACGCTGGCCGACGATGATTGTGGCGCCGGGCTCGCAGTCCAGCACATACCAGCACTCGGTTTTGCCCAGGCTGCCGTTCTCGTGCTTGGCGGCGTACTCGTCGTTGGGATGAATCTGGATCGAAAGGTCGTCCTTGGCGTCCAGAATTTTAATGAGCAGCGGGAACTCCTTGCCCTCGCAGTTGCCAAAGAGCTCGCGGTGCTCGGCCCACAGCCATGACAGCGTGTGACCGGCGTACGGGCCCTCAGCGATCTGGCAGTCGCCGTTGGGGTGGGCCGAGATGGCCCAGCACTCACCGATGGGACCATCGGGAATGTCGTAACCAAATACGGTTTCGAGCTGGCGGCCGCCCCAGATCTTCTCGTGGAAGATCGGCGTGAGTTTAATCAAATCGGACATGTGCATACTCCCATAAGGTTGTGCGGGTGCCGCGTAAGACAGCTCAAAACGAGCACCCGCCGGATTGCAAAACTAGGCCAGCGTTACGTTGTGTAGCTCAAAGCGGTCGCCTACGTTGTGCGAGATAGAATATTCAAACGCGGTGCCGCTATCCAAGAAGCCAATCTGGTTGAGTTCGAGCAGGGGAGAGCCGGGTTTGGTATCCAGGCGCTCAGCCTCTTCCTCAGTTGCCGCGACGGCGCGAATGGTACGGTGGAAACTCGAGATCTTGAGTCCGCACTGCTCGCGGATGAAGCTGTAGACCGACGCGTACAGGTCTTTTTTCTTAAGACCCGGAATCAGCTCGAGTGGCATATAGGTGTACTCGATAACGATGGGCTGACCATCGACCTCGCGTACGCGCACGATGTGATAGGCAAAGTCGTCTTCGGCCATTCCCAGCTGGGTCGCAACCTCTGCCGGCGGATTGACGATCGAGAAATCGTAGACCACCGAGGTCACTTTCTCCCCGCGATGCTCGTACGAAAAGCCTTGGGCACGGTCGTTCTTGCCTTGAAAAAACACCTGGCCGGGAAGCCCCGCCGTGTCCTTGACGTAGGTGCCCGATCCGCGGCGACTTGTGACCAGGCCCTCCTCGGTGATCTGCTCGATCGCGCGCTTGACGGTGATCTTGGAAACGCCATACAGCTCGCAAAACTCTACGACGGTGGGCAGTTTGTCGCCCGGCTTAAGGGAGCCGTCCTCGATGCTTCGACGGATATCTGCAGCTATCGCCTCGTATTTGGGAATCATGCAATCCTCCCTTCATATTTGCGTTGATATAAAAGAGAGTATACCTACTTAAAAAGCATCCATATGGCTTTCATCAAAGAAGTTCGATAAAGAAAAATAAAAAAGACGCTTTACATAATAAATTAGAGCGCTATAGTTACAGACAACAAGCGAGATGCATTGGCGTTTGCTTGTGCTGTTTGGGGACGGATTTGTTTTGGCGGGCAGGGTATCCAGATACCTGGTGCGCGCCCGCGCCGGATGGCCTGCCAAAGCAAATCCGTCTCCAACCGAAAGCTTTAGACACGAAAGCGAGGACTTTGATGGCTCAGTATCAGCTGCCCAGCGACTTCTTCTTTGGCGCCGCTATGTCCGGCCCGCAGACTGAGGGTCAGTGGAACCAGGGGGGCAAGCTCGAGAACCTGTGGGACACCTGGTCCATCCAGGATTTGGGTTCGTTCTACAACTGCGTTGGCTCGTATGCCGGTAATGACTTTATGGCCAAGTACCAGGAAGACTTTCGCATTTTGAAGGACTTGGGCCTGAATACCTATCGCACTTCCATCCAGTGGAGCCGTCTGCTCGATGCCGACGGCAACCTCAACGAGGAGGGCGCTGCGTGGTATCACGAGCTGTTCCGCGCCTCTCGCGAGGCCGGCCTGGAGCCGTTTGTCAACTTGTACCACTTTGACATGCCCACCTACCTCTTTAACCGTGGCGGCTGGGAGAGCCGTGAGGTTGTCGAGGCTTACGCACATTACGCCGACGTCGCCTTCCACGAGTTTGGCCAGGAGATTAAGTACTGGTTCACCTTTAACGAGCCCATCGTCGAGCCCGAGCAGCGCTATCAGGAGGGCGTGTGGTTCCCGCAGCTCCACGACTTCAACCGCGCCCGCACCGTGCAGTATCACATCTCGCTGGCGCACGCGCTGGCCGTGGCCAACTATCGTCGCGCCTATGACGAGGGCGCTATTCGCGCCGATGCCAAGATCGGCATGATTAACTGCTTTACCCCGGTCTACACCAAGGAGAACCCCAGCGAGGCGGACCTCGAGGCCGTGCGCATGACCAGCGGCATCAACAACCGCTGGTGGCTCGACCTCATCACCAAGGGCGAGCTTCCTGCCGACGTGCTCGACAGCCTGGCCGAGGGCGGCGTTAAGCTCCCGTTCCGCGCCGGCGACCAAGAGATCCTCAAGCAGGGTGTTGTCGACTGGCTAGGCTGCAACTACTACCACCCCACGCGTGTTCAGGCGCCGGCGAGCAAGGTCGACCAGTACGGCCTGCCGCACTTTGCCGACGAGTACGTATGGCCCGACGCCGTTATGAACGAGAGCCGCGGCTGGGAGATCTACCCGCAGGGCCTCTACGACTTTGGCATGGACTGCGCTAAGAACTACCCCGATCTTGAGTGGTTCGTTTCCGAGAACGGCATCGGCATCATGGACGAATACAAGAACCGTGACGCCGAAGGAACCATCCAGGATGACTACCGCGTCGACTTTGTACGTCAGCACCTGGAGTGGGTGGCCAAGGCCATCGACGAGGGCGCCAAGTGCCGCGGATACCATTATTGGGCCGTCATCGATAACTGGTCTTGGGCCAATGCCTTTAAGAATCGCTATGGCTTTGTCGAGGTCGATCTGATGGATGGCTATAAGCGCCGTCTTAAGAAGTCGGCGGCCTGGCTCAAACAGGTCGCCACGACCCACGTGGTTGTTTAGCGACCGGACGAACGTCCAGACCGCGCGCCGCCGCGCGCAACACATGGCACATCTGGTGGCAGAGGGCGACAGACCACCGTGCGCATAGGAAAAGGCCGGATTTGAAAGTTAGGAGCAATCATGGCCAGTGACAACGGAAAGAGCTTCCTCGACAAGTTTGCCGAGGTCTCTGCGAAGGTGGGAAACCAGGTTCACCTGCGTTCCCTGCGTGACGCCTTCGCGACCATCACGCCGCTCTATATCCTTGCGGGTATCGCGGTTCTTATTAACAACGTCGTGTTCCCTCTGTTCCCGCTCGATGCGGCGGGCCTTGCCAACCTTCAGACGTGGGGTTCGGCGATTACGCTGGGCACCCTCAACGTCTCTGCCATTATCTTGGCCGGATTGATTGGCTACAGCCTCGCTAAGAACAAGCGCTTCGATAATCCGCTTGCTTGCATGGTCGTCGCTATCTCTGCCTTCGTCATCATGATGCCGCAGCAGATCACCGCCACGCTTGCCGCCACGAGCCCACTGCTCACCGACAAGATCACCTCCGCCGAGGTCACGGGCGCCCTTTCGACTGCCAACACCGGCACCAACGGTCTGTTCTCGGCTATTATCATCGCCCTGCTTTCCGTCTCGCTCTTCATCAAGATTTCTGGCGTCGAGAAGCTCAAGGTTAAGCTGGGCGAGGGCGTGCCTCCCGCGGTCTCCAACTCCTTCAACGTCATGATTCCGATGCTGCTTAACCTCGCGGTCTTCGCTCTTGCCGCAGCCCTGCTCGCCGTGTGCGCCGGCACCGATCTGTGCACCATCATCTCCACGTGCATCTCCAACCCGCTCAAGAGCATCATGAACGCCGGTCCGTGGGCTGTTATCCTCATCTACACCCTTGCTAACCTGCTGTTCTGCGTCGGTATTCACCAGTCCACCATCTCTGGCGCTACCGTCGAGCCGATCCTGACCATGCTCATCGTCGACAACATGGCTACCTTTGCCGCCGGTGGCACCATCCAGCCCGATCACTACATGAACATGCAGATCGTTAACAGCTTCGCCCTCATCGGCGGCTCGGGCTGCACCCTCATGCTCCTGCTCGACACGCTCCTGTTCTCCAAGAACAAGGCTTCCGAGACCGTTTCCAAGATGGCTATCCTGCCTGGTCTGTTCAACATCAACGAGCCGGTTATCTACGGTTACCCCATCGTGTACAACCTGCCGCTCATGATCCCGTTCGTTCTTCTTCCCGATCTGTTCATCGGCATCACCTATGGCCTTACCTGCGCAGGCATCATCAGCCCCTGCATCGCCCAGGTGCCCTGGACCATGCCTCCCGTCATCAATGCCCTGCTCGCTACGGGCTTTGACTGGCGCGCCGGCGTGTGGCAGGCTATCGAGATTGTCATTGGCATGGCCGTCTACCTGCCCTTTATGAAGATTTCCGAGAAGGCAATCGCCAAGCAGGAGGCTTTCGCCGAGTAGAACGCCTAACGTTCGTCCCTTTCACCTTTGCGGGCGCCGGTACGCGGTGCCGGTGCCCGCAGCTCTCTCCCTTGTGTAAAGATGCAGGGGGGTGGGCACAATAGCTGCAAGGAATAAAACCAGTTGTCGTCTGCGCGCCGCGCAGTTATAAGGAGGAAACCATGAAGAAGATCATGCTCTGCTGCAATGCCGGTATGTCCACGAGCCTGCTGGTCCAGAAGATGCAGGCCGAGGTTGCAAACCGTGGTCTGGATATTGAGGTCGAGGC
This sequence comes from uncultured Collinsella sp., assembly GCA_959027945.1. Classification (GTDB taxonomy): domain Bacteria; phylum Actinomycetota; class Coriobacteriia; order Coriobacteriales; family Coriobacteriaceae; genus Collinsella. The sequence goes on along the minus strand of CAUFRO010000017.1, from coordinate 4,718 downwards.
TCGTCCCATGAACGAGGCCCACGATCACCTGGACGAGTGCGACATGTTGCTGCTTGGCCCGCAGATCGGCTACACCAAGGGCGATTTTGAGAAGGAGGCCGCCGGCCGCTTCCCGGTCGAGGTTATCAACATGGTCGACTACGGCCGCATGAACGCTGCCGGCATCATCGACCACTGCGTCAGTGTGATGGGCTAGGTGCTCTGCATGGAGGATATGAACGAACTGCAGATGACCTGCTTTGAGATCATCAGCTACGTCGGTACCGCCAAGAGCATGTACATCAATGCCGTGCAAAAGGCCAAGGAGGGCGATTTTGACGCCGCCGAGGAGCTTATCAAGCAGGGCGACGAGGCCTATAACGGTGGCCACGATGTTCACATGGGGCTTCTGAAGAAGGAGGCCAACGGCGAGCGTAACGGCGAGGCCCCGTTGATTCTGCTGCATGCCGAGGACCAGATGGCCGGTACCGAGACCATGCGCGTCATGGCGACGGAGCTCATCGAGATTCACAAGCAGCTGCAGGTACTTCAGGCCTAGTCGGCGTTATCGCCGCGATGGGCCGTGCGGTCCAACAGACAACACAGTCCCTTTGACGGGCGCCGGGAGTCTCCGCCTCCCGGCGCCTTTATATTTGGGGATGGTCTTGCGCGGCCTGTTGGGCAGCCAATTGCGTTACCCCAGATAAAACCTGCCAAAACAAACCTGTCCCTTTTTGGTAGGTTTTTGCCTTGAGAGCGGTACCATACAGGCAATGTTTAAACGAGAAAGGTGGGCTCCCATGGAACCTAAGCAGTACTACATCGGCATCGACGTCGGCGGCACTTCGGTTAAGGAGGGCCTGTTCGACGAGGACGGCAACCTGCTTGCCAAGGCCAGCGTGCCCACGCCTCCTATCGTTGACGCTGCGGGCTTTGCCGCGGTGACCGAGGCTATCGACCAGGTGGTCGCCAAGGCACAGATTCCGCGTGCCTTTGTGGCGGGCATTGGTCTGGCCGTTCCGTGTCCCATTCCGGCGTCGGGCGATGCCAAGGTCAAGGCCAACATTGCCATTAACCTGCCCGAGCTGAGGGTCGCCATTCAGGAGCACTGCCCCGATGCGGTCGTTAAGTATGAGAACGATGCCAACGCCGCTGCCATGGGCGAGGCCTGGCTCGGTTCTGCCAAGGGCGTGCAGAACGTGGTGATGGTCACCATCGGTACCGGCGTGGGCGGCGGCGTTATCGTTAACGGCGACGTGGTATCGGGCGTTGTGGGCGCCGGCGGCGAGATTGGCCACATGTGCCTGAATCCGGCTGAGGAACGCACCTGCGGTTGTGGCGGCCATGGCCATCTGGAGCAGTATTCCAGCGCCACCGGCGTGGTGAGCAACTACCTTGCCGAGTGCGAGAAAGCGGGTGTCGAGCCCATCGAGCTCACCGGTCCCTCCGATTCCAAGGACGTGTTCCAGGCCTGCCGCGAGGGCGACAAGCTCGCGCTTGCCGCGGCCGATACCATGGCCGACTATCTCGGTCGCGCCCTGGCGCTTATCGCCAACGTGGTCGACCCCGAGATGTTCCTGATCGGTGGCGGCGCGTCCGCTTCGGCCGATGTCTACCTCGATAAGGTTCGCGAGCACTTTAAACAATACGCGCTTTCCGCCTCGCGCGAGACGCCCATTAAGGTCGCTTCGCTCGGAAACGACGCCGGCATCATCGGTGCCGCCTACGTAGCCCTGCGCGCCGCCGGTAAATAGCTGGTGCAAGGGGGACAGGTTACTTTGCACCAACATGGTGCAAAAGGGACAGCCTTGGCCCCCATACCTGCCACAAAATATGCCGTGGCCCTTCCGTCTGCGAAGGCTCGGCATCGGCGTGCTACCATAGCTACGTCTAAGTACACATATCAAGTGGAGGATATCCATGGCAAACGTTCTTGTCTTTGGTCACCAGAACCCCGATAACGACGCCATCATGAGCGCCGTCGTCCTGTCCCAGCTGCTCAACCAGGTTGAGTATGCCGGCAACACTTACGAAGCCTGCGCCCTGGGCCAGCTTCCGGCCGAGTCCGCCAAGCTGCTCGCCGACGCCGGCATTGCCGAGCCCCGCGTGATCGAGTCCGTCGAGGCCGGCCAGCTCGTCGTTCTCACCGACCACAACGAGTCCGCCCAGTCCGTCGCCGGCCTTAAGGACGCCACGGTCTTTGGCGTTGTCGATCATCACCGCATCGGCGACTTCGAGACCGCCGGCCCGCTGCACTACATCTGCCTGCCCTGGGGCTCCAGCTGCACCATCGTCACCAAACTCGCCGGCGTGCTCGGCGTTGAGCTTTCCGACGTTCAGGCCAAGCTGCTGCTCTCGGCCATGATGACCGACACGCTCATGCTCAAGAGCCCCACCACCACCGATGTCGACCGCGCCGTCGCCGCCAAGCTCGGCGAGCAGGTGGGCGTCGACCCGGTCAAGTTTGGCATGGAGGTCTTCCTCACCCGTCCGTCCGGCTCCTTCACCGCAGCCGAGATGGTCGGCAACGACATCAAGATGTTCGAGCCTGCTGGCAAGAAGCTGCTCATCGGCCAGTACGAGACTGTCGACAAGACCCGCGCACTCGGCATGATCGACGAGATTCGCGAGGCCATGCGCGCCTACGCCGCCGAGAAGGGTGCCGACGGCATCGTTCTGTGCATCACCGACATCATGGAGGAGGGCTCGCAGGTCCTGCTCGAGGGCGAGACCGAGGCTGCTCAGAAGGGCCTGGGCATTGCCGACAAGCACGACGGCGTCTGGATGCCGGGCGTCCTCTCCCGTAAGAAGCAGGTTGCTGCCCCCATCATGGCCGCCTGCTAGGTTCAGTTGACCAAACGCCACGACCGGATTGCGGACGCACCGCGCTCCGGTCGTTTTTTGTGCACGGCGCCGCGTCGTCTCTTGGACAGGCGTGCCCGTGCCGTTGGGCAAATAATGTTCAACCTGTGGTTCCGCTTTTCGGCTGCACTTGCGCGCATGTCGCGCAGGGTAGGCTAGATGCAAGCGTAATACGTTAGAGCGCGGCGCCGCCACTTGGGCGGGCCGTGCTTTTTTAAGACGGGAGCTTTCCCGTGAAAGGAGCCGCCCATGGCAGCACCCGAGCAGCTGTTCAACGTCCGTGAGCGCAAGCGTTTTGAGCGCCACGACATTTGGGAGCGCATTGCCGAGAACGGCACGATTTCCGCCGCCGTCATGGTCTGCGCCGCCATCGCCGCCGTCATCTGCGCCAACACCGATGCCTACGAGGCCATCCATCACTTTTTGGAGACCCCGCTGTATGTGGGTCTGGGCAACCTTACGGCTGGCCTTACCGTCGAGCTTTTCGTCAACGACTTTCTCATGGCGATCTTCTTTTTGTTGGTGGGCATTGAGCTCAAGTACGAGATGACGGTCGGCGAGCTCAAGAATCCGCGTCAGGCCATGCTTCCCATGCTGGCGGCCGTGGGCGGCGTCGTCGTTCCCGCCTGCATCTACCTGATCTTTAACCATGCCGGCGCCCGCAATGGCTGGGCTATCCCCATGGCAACCGATATTGCCTTTGCGCTGGGTGTGCTGTCGCTTTTGGGCAATCGCGTGCCCAACGGCGTGCGTGTGTTCTTCTCGACACTCGCCATCGCCGACGACCTCATCTCCATCGCCGCCATCGCCATCTTCTACGGTCAGAGCCCCAATCCGTTTTGGCTGGGCGCCGCCGCGCTTGTGACCTGCGCACTCGTGTGGCTCAACAAGACGCAGCATTACCGCCTTGCCCCGTATTCGGTACTGGGTCTGCTGTTGTGGTTCTGCATGTTCAAGAGCGGCGTGCATGCCACGCTTGCTGGCGTCATCTTGGCCTTTACCATCCCGGCCAAGTGCGGCGTCAAGCTCGATAACCTCACCGATTGGTTGGGCGAGTGCCTGCCGCTGCTCGATGACCGCTACGACGATGAGGCACACATCCTGGGCCAGCATGACTTTACCGTCTCGACCACCAAGGTCGAGCGCGTCATGCACCGCGTGACCCCGCCGCTCATCCGCATGGAGCGTCTGATCTCCACGCCGGTCAACTTTGTGATTCTGCCGATTTTTGCGTTCGTGAACGCACAGGTTCGCCTGGTGGGCGTGGACATGAGCACGCTGCTCTCCGACCCGGTGACGCTCGGCGTGTACTTTGGCATGCTGCTGGGCAAGCCGATCGGTATCTTTGGCATGACGTTTGCCCTGGTCAAGCTCAAGGCCTGCGAGCTGCCGCACAATGTCAACTGGCACATGATTGCCGGTGTGGGTATTCTGGGCGGCATCGGCTTTACCATGTCGATTCTCATCAGCGGCCTTGCCTTCCCGACGGCTCAGTTTGAGGTTCTGGCTGCCAAGGCCGCCATCCTTGCCGGTTCGGTCACCGCTGCCGTGCTCGGCATGATCTACATGAGCGTGGTCTGCAAACACCCTGCGCCCAAGGGCGAGTAAAAACTCGAAAAAAGACACCAGAACCGGTTTGGATGCGTTCGGAACTCGGATCCGGGCGCTACTGGCCCCTGCCAGATACCCCCCGTGGTCAAAAAACGCCGTTTGTGAGTACTGTCACAAACGGCGTTTCATTTTAGGTGTAGAAAATAATGAACAAAGTTATAAGAACTGTACGTTAATGAGTGACCATCGACTTCCAATTTGGCGCTAGCTGAGGTCGCGCGCGCAGACGTGGTGTAAGAGTGTCCTGAGGTCCGTCGCTGCAAGTC
>CAUFRO010000016.1 GCA_959027945.1 uncultured Collinsella sp. | reverse complement strand
TACCCAGCGCGATGGCCTTGCGCTGGTTGGCGATGCCCTCGCCCGCCTTTTCCATTGCCTCGGCCTCGGCGGTCGCCTCGGTGACGCGCTTGATGCGGTCGGCCTCAGCGAGCTCCTGTGCCGCAGCGCGCTTGCGCTGGGCAGCGTTGATGTCGTTCATGGAGTTCTCGACCTCGGTCGGCAGCGCGATTTTGGTGATGAGTGTCGACACGAGGGTGAAGCCGTAGGCAGCCATCTGCTCGGACACGGTGGCATTAACGTCCTTGGCGATGTCATCCTTCTTGGCAAAGACCTCATCGAGTGTGTAGACGGGAATCGAAGAGCGCAGAGCGTCGGTGATGAAGTCACGCATCTGGTCGACGGGCTCCTGCAGCATATAGTAGCTCTTGTAGATGCCCGAATCTGCCGGGCCGGCGCCCATGTCATAGCTCACGTGGTACTGAGCAGAGACCTCAAGGCCGATGGTCACGTTGTCCTGGGTCTTAACGTCGATGCCAAAACCGTTTTTCATGGTGCGCAGACTCACCGTGGCGGCCTTGCGGTCGATCACGGGCACCTTCATGTGGAAGCCCGCGTTGACGATGCGGTTAAACTTGCCCAGACGCTCAATGATCACGGCATGCTGTTGTTCAACGACATAGCAGGCGTTAGGAAGCAGCAGCAACAGGATGATGATGGGAATCAAAAGGCTGGTAAGGGCGGCGATGATACCGGACAACAGCATGGTCTCTCCTCTGATAGGCACACGTTGGCACTAGGATACCCGCACGAAGCAGCAACATGACATCAACAAGAGGCCCATAACAAAAAAGCTCCCATTGCTGGGAGCTCTTTCATTTAATGGTGCGGGCGAAAGGACGTCCGCGTATCCGCTTCGCGGATCCGCACCGGCTTCGGCCGCCTGCCGGCGTCCTCGCCAGCTCGCTAAAAACGCTCCGCGTTTTCTTTACGCTCGCTCCTTCACAGGTTCAAGTCCCTGTGATGGGCCCATAACAAAAAAGCTCCCATTGCTGGGAGCTCTTTAATTTAATGGTGCGGGCGAAAGGACTTGAACCTTCATGGGGTTGCCCCCATACGGACCTGAACCGTACGCGTCTGCCAATTCCGCCACGCCCGCGTGCAGGAATTAGAATAACGGAGCGCCACCACGAACGCAAGAACTATTTTTGAAAAAGTTTGCAGGCATTCTCCCAAGCGGCTTGCGCGATTGCCTCAGCATCCTCGCCGGTACGATCGACACGGTCGTTGACCAGCGTGTTTGCCGTAATGGAGATCATTGCGGGCTCGCATTCAAGACCGCGGATGGGCTCCGGAGCCATATACGGGCAATCCGTCTCGAACAAAATTCGATCGAGTGGGGTTGCCGCAAATGCCTCGCGCACATCGTCGTTGCGCTTAAAGGTGGCCGCACCGCCATAGGCGATATAGCAGCCCAAATCCACAAAGCGCTCCATCGTGGCGCGGTCCTCGCCAAAACAGTGCAGCACACAACCAGCCTGGGGCACACCCACCTCGCGCAGTACGTTGTACGCATCAACGTGCGAGGTGCGCTCCCCATCCGAGTCCTCGTGACGCAGGTGCAGCTCCACCGGCACATTGCGGCGCACGGCAAGCTCGAGCTGGCGCGCCATGCAATCAATCTGCACGTTATGGGGTGCCGGCGCGATATCGTCGTCATAGTCCATGTGATAGTCCAGGCCGATTTCGCCAATACCGGCGCATAAGGGGTCATCAAGTGCGGCAACGACCTGTGCATGAACGTCGTCGGTATAGTCCGGCGCGCCATACGGATGCACGCCGGCAAGATACTTGATCTGCGGGATATCCTGCATCGGAAGAATCTCGCGCACCAGCCAGTCGCTATAGTCCGCCACGCTGCGCTTGTCGGCAATGGGGTCGAACATCGTCACCAACAGGTCGACGCCCGCGGCTTTGGCACGCAGGAGCGTCTCGGGCACATCCTTGCCCCAAAACGAAAGCAGATGTGCATGCGTGTCGGCAAGCGGCGCCAAAGGCACGGGACAAGCAACCGTCTTCTTTTTCTTGGTAAACGTCACGCGTTCGGCATTAGGCATCATGGATTAGCTCCCGGGCCAGACGGACAAAGTCGGCAACATCGAGCGTCTCGGCGCGCGTGGTGGGTGCGATACCGCAAACCTCAAAAGCGGCATCGAGCACGTCCTTGGCAAAACCGTTGGCGCTCATGGAATTGCGGATGGTCTTGCGACGCTGAGCAAATGCAGCATCAATCACGCGGGCCACAAATTCGCGATCGAGTCCTTCGGGTACCACGCCGTCAACACGGTCGATACGCACGACGGCCGAGTCCACGTGCGGCGCCGGCATAAAGCAACGCGGCGGCACCTCAAAGCGACCCGTCACCTGCGCATACAGGCCGAGCTTTGCCGTATAGCCGCCATAGGTCTTGTTGCCCGGCACTGCGGCAATGCGATCGGCAACCTCCTTTTGCACCATGACGACGGCGCGCTTGAGCGCGGGCATCGTCTGGAAGAACTGCAGGATGATTGTCGCCGCCACGTTATAGGGCAAGTTCGCGACAAATACCGTGGGCTCGCCGCCGGCGGCCTGCTCAATCTGCTCCGGGCCCACCTTAAGCGCGTCGCCCATGATAAAGCGGAAGTTGGCGTAGTCGGCGGCGTGAGCATCGAGCACCGGCTCGAGCTCGGGGTCGGCCTCGATCGACGTGACACACGCCGCCTCCTGCAGCAGCGCAAGCGTGAGCGTACCAACGCCCGGGCCAACCTCGAGCACGCGCTCATCGCCCGTGAGCTCGGAAAGCTCGCAGATACGTTCGATCACATGGTTGTCGATCAGGAAGTTCTGGCCCAGGCGATGCTTGGTCGCAAGGCCAAACTCCTCTAGCAGCTCCCTAGTTGCCGTGGGGTTTGCCAAAGGCGAAGTTGTCATGGTTGCCTCCTTAACATGGTGGCTGCATCGTAAAGCAAAAGGGCATGGACCGTTGCGGCCATGCCCTTACAGCTAAACAGCAAATTGCCGATATGGCGCGCAGCGGCTTAGCCCAGACGCGGGAACAGCGGCTCGCCCTTCTCGACGGGCTGACCACCGGCAAGCAGGCCCCAAGCGCAAATGCCCTTGAGGTCGTCGCTCGCGGCCTCGTCCTCGCAGGACAGGCGGCGCAGGGCCTCGGCAGAAGTCTGGGGCATGAGCGGCATCAGCAGGTGAGCGGCAATGCGGATGGCCTCGAGCAGGTTGTAGATCACAAACGCCAGCTCGTCAGCCTTGGCCTCGTCCTTGGCAAGCGCCCAGGGCTCGGAGTCCTCGATGTAGTGGTTGGCGGCATGGATGAGCTCCATGACCTCGTCCTTAGCTCCACCATAATCGAGCACGTCCATCTTGGCCATGTAGCGCTCGACCAGACCATCGGCGATCTTTGCCAGCGGGTTGTCGAACGCATCGAACGATGCGGGCTTGGCGGGCGCGCAACCATCAAAGTACTTGCCGCTCATGTTGAGCGAACGCGAGATAAGGTTGCCCCAGCTGTTGGCCAGGTCGGCGTTGTAGACCTGCTCCATGCGATCGAAGCTGATGGCACCGTCGGTGCCGGGGACGACGTCGGTCATAAAGTAGTAGCGATAGCCCTCGACGCCCAACATGTCGATAACGTCCTGCGGAGCGATGGCGTTGCCGCGGCTCTTGGACATCTTCTCGGCCTTGCCGGTCTCGGCATTGCGCACGGTCAGGAAGCCGTGGGCAAAGACGTGCTCGGGCAGGGCCTCGCCGATGGCCATGAGCATGGCGGGCCAAATGACGCAGTGGAAGCGGATGATGTCCTTGCCCACGATGTGGAACTGCGCGGGCCAGCGATAGGCCAGCTCGGCACGCGCCTCGTCGGTGTCGACACCGTAGCCGACGGCCGTCATATAGTTGAGCAGCGCATCGAACCACACGTAGGTCACGTGACCCTCGTCAAACGGGACCTGAATGCCCCAGTCAAAGCTCGTACGGCTCACGGAAAGGTCATTAAGGCCGCCCTCGACAAAGCTACGTACCTCGTTCATGCGGAACGCAGGCTCGACAAAGTCGGGGTGCTCGTCGTAAAGCTTGAGCAGCTTGTCCTGGAAAGCGGAAAGCTTAAAGAAGTAGGACTCCTCCTGCACGCGCTCAAGCGGACGGTGGCAGTCGGGGCACAGGTGCTGGCCGACGCTGCCGTACTCCTCGTCGCCCTTCTGGACCTGCGTATCGGTGAAGTAGGTCTCGTCAGGCACGCAATACCAACCGTCGTAGCTGCCCTTATACAGGTAGCCGGACTCCTTCATGCGCTCCCACAGGTACTGCACGGCATGATGCTGGCGCGGCTCGGTGGTGCGGATGAAGTCGTCGTTGGAGATCTCGAGCTTGCTCCAAAGCTCCTTGAAGTGCGGAGCCTGGCTGTCGGTCCACTCCTGCGGCGTCATGTTGTGCTTGGCTGCGGCCTCGGCGACCTTCTCGCCGTGCTCGTCCATGCCGGTCAGGAACTTGACGTTATAGCCGGCGGAGCGACGATAACGGGCCTGAACGTCGGCGATGATGGTGGAATAAGCCGTGCCCAGGTGCGGATCGGCGTTGACGTAGTAGATGGGCGTCGTGATAAAGAACGAAGGCTTACTTTGATCCATGGGGTTTGTCCTCCAGAAAAACGTTGCATACAGGGGATGATTCTAGCGCAAGGGCTGGATATCCTCCATCTATTGCATATCGAGCACCATGGCATAGACATCGCGCTTACGGCGCGAGTACTTCTGCGACAGGCGCTTGGCCACCGCAGAGGCGGGCTCTCCCTCCTCGAGCGCGGCGCGGATATCCTCGCGCAGAGCCTCGTCGGGATCCGCTGCCGCGGCGCCAACCGGCACGATACCGGCCTCCTCATCTTCGCTCGGCGGCGCGATGACCAGCGCAATCTCGCCCTTTACCTCGCCGCGAGCACGCAGCTCCTCGGCGAGCTGGGCGGCGGGCCCGCGCAAGACCTCCTCGTGCAGCTTGGTGAGTTCGCGGCAGACGGCAACCTCACGTTGGGGAAAGACCTCCGCCACGGCCTCGAGCGTCGCCACGATGCGATGTGGAGACTCGTAGAAGATGAGTGCGCCGGGCACCACGGCAAGACGCTGCAGTCGGCGCACGCGGTCGCCGTGCTTGCGACCCAAAAAGCCTTCGAAGAAGAAATGCTCGCAGGGAATGCCGGACGAAACGAGCGCCGTGACGCAAGCAGAAGGCCCGGGAATAACTTCGACGGGCACATCGGCCTCACGCGCCGCCTCGACCAGCGCCTGGCCGGGATCGGACACGCTCGGCATGCCGGCGTCCGAGGCAAAGGCGAGGGTCTCCCCCGCCAGCAGGCGGTCGACCAGGCCGGCGGCGCGGCTGGCGATCACATTCTCGTCGCAACGGACAAGCGGCTTGGAAATGCCCAGGTGCATCAGCAGCTTTGACGTCACACGCGTGTCTTCGCAGCAGATGACATCGGCAGCGGCAAAGGCTTCGCCAACGCGCGGGGACAGGTCGCCCAGGTTGCCGATGGGCGTGCCGACCACATAGAGTTTGCCCGTATGGGCGCTGTTTTGCGTCATATCAACCTATTCAATCATGCCGCGCTCGAGCGTGCCGAGCGCCGCGCGGGCGTCCCATGCTGCAATGCGCTTCTCGGTCTTCCACGTTTGGAAGAACCAACCGGCAGCCGGCGCAAACGAAGCCAGCTGATTGGCGATAAACACGCGCTCGTAGGCATTGCGGCCCTCGGGCGTAACCGACGAGTTGGCAAAGATCGCCGCGCCCGACCATTCGCCCACCAGCACGGGGAACCCAGTTGAAATCGCTTCTTTAAGCTCGCGCTTGTTACGCGAAATCGCCGTCGTCAGCCCGCGGGGGCTCGTGATGTCGAGCGCATGCTCGTCGCGGTAATGGTACAGGTGAAGGTCCATGTAGACGTTCTTGTACTTGGCGCCGCGCATAAAATGCTTCCACTCGCTGGGATGCCCCGACGACGAGAAAACGACGATCTTATCCTCGGGCATATACGAACGGACGAGCTCGTAAGCATCGCGATAGAAATTGCGCAGGTAGTGAGCAGGAATGCCATCCGTCATGGTGAAGAGGCTCTTGCGGACACTCATCTGCGGCGTATCCAGCAGCTCAATACCCAGCAGGCTCTCGGCCTCGCCGTAGCGATCGGCCAAGCGCTCGAGCACGTCGAGTGCGACATGACGACCGTTGGTGGACGAATGCCACTCGGCAACAGCCTCCGGCGTGGCGGGCGAATCGTTGGAATCGCCCTGGCCACCGGGCACAGTCGCCAGGTCAAGCAGCACGCGAATGTTGTACTTGGCAGCCCACTCAATCGCGCGGTCGATGTAATCGACAACCGAGATGTAGGAGGCATCGGACTCCTGTGAGCCAAAGGCATACCAAGGCACCGGCAGGCGCACGGCGTTGAGGCCGATCTGCGCCATGCGACGGAAATCGTCCTCGCTCACAAACGTCTCGTAATGACGGCGCATGCGCTCGTTATAGGCGGCGGTGCCCATGGCCTCCTGCAGCTCGGCCGCGTTGGATGCACCGGTCGCCGCGTATAGCGACGGGGTCACCCAAGGCTCGGGAATAAACCAGCCAGAGAGATTAACGCCGAGTATCCTCTCCATCACTGCCCCCTTCGGATCGTGCAGGCCGAGCCTGCATCGTATTGCATAGGAAAAGTATCGTTTTGAGTATACCCGCGCATGCGGACAGACGACCGAACGGTCTGTAAAGTGGCGCAAAAGCGGGAGGAATGTCTGAGCGGGCGGGCCCGAGATGTGCACGCACGTCGGAAGTAAGCGCCGGAAAGCGCATCCCACTCTGAAGCCAAATTCCGGGACGCAATTTCCGCAGAGCCCTCAATAAAAGAAAAGGACCCCTTTGCAGAGGTCCTAGTCAATTCAAGGTGGCGGGGAAGGGAATCGCGTCCGCGCGCTGCGCGGACGGACCGCTGCGGCGCTTGCGCGCCTTGCGAGCTACGCTGGAAAACGCTTGCGCGTTTCCTCAGCTCCGCGCCCTCACGGGGTTCGATTCCGTGCATGGGCTACATAAAAGAAAAGGACCCCTTTGCAGAGGTCCTAGTCAATTCAAGGTGGCGGGGAAGGGAATCGAACCCCTGACACGAGGATTTTCAGTCCTCTGCTCTACCAACTGAGCTACCCAGCCATTTGAGGTGTGCCTTGTTTCAAGGCTTGATTAGTATAACCAAGGACGCGTTCCGGTCAACCGAGAATTTTAAAAAAGTTTTTGAGCACAGCCTCGGTTCTATAAATCGGCACGTCAGAGGCATCAGCCGGCAGCAAGAAGTTTTTCACTCAGAGCCGCACGGGCAAACTCACTTGGCGTCATCCCCTCGGCAGCCGCCCGTCGACGAATGGCCTCCTTCATTCCCAGAGGAATCTTGACCGACAGCGTTGCCGTCCCCTCACCTGAGAGCGGGGGCCGTCCATGCACGATCCCACCAACGGTGTGTTCGCCATCCGGAAACTCTCCGCGCTCGTACGACTCGCACCACGCGTCAATCATTTCATCCGTTACAACCTGACCATTAGCGGCCGTATACGTCTTGCCCATCATCGACCCCTTTGCCGAGCCTGTTCAATCTCCTGCCAAAATTTCTTCTGGACTGGAGACAAGGCATGAATGATAAGCCACCCACGGACAAGCTCGACCGCGACAAGCTCCACGCTTCGTCCGTCTGGGAGCCATCCAATCGCAAGCCATCTCGGCGGCTCGTCCTTCGACTCGCGACGAATGCACTCAGTAACCGCAAGCCAAGCGCTAAGCACCTGCTTTTCCGTCAGGTGCTTTTTAGCGTTGGGATGAATCTCAACATCCATGCATCTTCTCCTCCATCTTACCCAATTTCGTATGACGAAAGTCCACTGTCGCCAATTCTTAAGCCGGCACGCGTTGGAGAGCAGGGGTCGAAACAATGATTGAAGGACGCTCTAGTACGGCCCAGGCGCCGGGGCAGGAGCACATGCGCCAAGGGCGGACGTTTTCGTAGCGCGCGAGGATATTGCCGTCGCGATCGATGAAGGCGATGTCGATGGGATAGGCCATAAAACACGTATGGACCGAAGAGCAGCGTGGAAACGCCATGACGAGCGGCAGGCCGTTGGCGGCAACCGGACGCCGTCCCAGCATGCCGCGCAGGCGCACGACAAACGACTCCGCCACCACAAACTCGGCCGGCGTCCAACCCAGCCTATTGAGTGCCCGCGCGTAGACGATGTAGGACGAGACCGCGGTCACATGACCACCCCCGGACGCCATGGATCGACCGTCACCGCACGCTCGTGCGACAACGTTGTCGGCGCCCCCAGCGGAACGCCAGCGATGCTGAGAGAAGTCGGCCACGGCTCATAGTGCATGGTGCAGGTGTAGGTCCTAAACGTACCGGATAGGGAGAGCAGGCCACCATCCGATGCCTCCGCGCCTTGCTCGCTCGACACTTCGATCTGCAAGTCATAGCCTTCCATGGCATTCAGAATTTGAGTCTGAACCGTCGCCGAGGCATCGGCAGAGCTTTCGTCGCCCTCCCCCTCCGACGCCACGGCGTGCGCCAACACGATGTCGGGCACCACGCGGTCGAAGCGCGCAACAGCGCTGGCAAAGATCATGACGTTGTACACGATGAGTGCCAGCACCAGCAAAACGGGCGTAACCACTGCCATCTCAACCGTCGCTTGGGCGCGCTCCTCGCGCAGACGCATGCGGATACTCATTACGACCCACCGCCCAGAGCGCCAACCAGCGTGGCGACATCGACGGTGAGCGGGATGGAGCCGCCGCCGGGCAGAGGAATCTCCGCAAGTGTGAACACCGTACCGCTAATGGTGCGTTCGACTTGATATTCCAACGCCTCGCAAAGCGCCTTGGGATCGGTCACGCCCAACGGAATACTTCGCAGTTTGTCTTGCGTTTGAGAGAGACCCGCAATGTCAGACCCCGGACTCTTAATGACGTTGGCGGAATCGGTCAGCACCGGCTTTCGCAGGCGCAAGTCGCACGGTTCCAAACCCAGCGCCGCCACGGACGCCGAAACGGTATCGCCGAGCCACGATGCAATGGAGCCCAACGCACCGCTGCCCCCTCCTAGGTCTTTAATCATCTCGTCCATAAGTTCGTCGGCCGAACCTTGGATGTCTCCGTATCCCACGAGTAGCCGTCCCCAAACATCCATGACGCCGTCGAGCACGCCGGCAACGCCGCCCGAGCGTTCCTTCAATGTCGAGAAAAATCGCGAAAGCACGTTGTTTTGCGCCGTCGCCTCATCGGGCGCCAGCACCGCGGCAGAGATAGCACCGCGATCGCCAAGCCTGACTGCCGCGTTAAACGAGGAGTTAAGTTGATCGGGGCTGGTAATGTCACCCGAAACTGCAAAGGCGACCACGCCGTTGCGGCCAGGTGGGGCGATACGCGGGCGCTCGCCGGAAAGCGCTTTAATGGCCTGGTCAAACGCATTGCCCGCACGGTCGACCTCATCCTCGGTCTGACGCTCAAGTTCGAGTTCTTTGTTGCGGCATTCGACGTAGTCTTCCAGAGCCTCTTTGAATCGATCAAAGTGGTACTCAAAGCCGTTTTCGATAGAAGTCGAAGGAGCCGCAACGGCACCGAGCGACGAAACACCAAAATGGCATCTATTGCATTTGTCCTGCCCGTCATAAGCAGCAACCGAGGCCAGCCCGCATGGCGCCCCCTTCTTATAGTTGGGGCAACTCGTTCCGTAATGCAGATACGTCTTGCCATCGATGGCACTGGTTGGCCACACCGTATCGGTATAGAGTTCCGTCGCTCGCACCTCGTCAGTGTTGCGCGGCAACAGCGGGATATAGGAAGCGACTTCATCTCCGTCCTCGGTTACATATGCACGATTGACCTCTGTACTCGCATAGGTGTAAAACGCCTTGCGCGCCGCCGACTCCGCCTTCGTCTCGACGCTTGAACCCTGCGGTTTTTCGTCTGCCAGGCGTTGACGGTAGTAGGTCTTCGCGCGGTCGAGCGCCACCTGTGGCTCCCACGAAATGCTCGAGGCATAATGCGGGTTCTGCTCACCCGAGAGCTTTGCCAAACTCCTCGTACGTTCCCACATGCATGAACAGCTACCGACCGAAGCCGGAACCGATCCACCGCAATCCGCAAGCCAGGCGCGTTCTTTTGCTTTCGCCGTCTCCTCCAAGGCCTTCTGCAGCTCATCTGCTGCGCGCTCCAGATCTTTCGATGTGTCTTTAATGGCATCGGTCGAGATCTCAGAACCCTCGAGCGCAACGAAATCCGACTCGGACGTCCTGGGCACGGCAAGCGCCGTACCGGTATAGGTCACACTATCGGTATCCTGCGCCGACACCGCCTGCGTGGCACGCGCGGCAATCAGATACGGCAGAGCCGTCTCGATTTTCTGCAAGCCTTCCGATGCGCTTTTGGCAAACTTGTTGCGCGTTTTAATGATCTCAATCCCGGTGTCGACCATATTGCCGGCAACTGGTTCGGCACCCGGGATGAGGATGGCGACCAGGCCCGTCCCGATCGTGGCAAACCCCGCTAGCCCCAGACTCAAGATGCTCGCATCAACCACCGTGGCAGCCGTGTGATAGGACGACACTACGTTGGCACCCGCCAGCGCGCCGCTATCGGCCGCCACCTGGGTGTCCCCCGCGCGCGACATGCTCCATATCGCCGCGGTCGACGAAAACAACAACGTGAGCACCACTAGGATGACCACGGCAGAAGAAAGCGTGGTGTAGGCACCGTCTTCGATAAACAGGTCGATACCGGCGCGGCCCATAAAGCCGCCTCGCTTGCGATGGCAGCTCGGACGGCGCGTCAAAACGCGTCTAGACCAGAAACGCTTAATCCCATGCAGCAATCCACGAATCATAATCTCCCTCCAGCCATTCGGGACGTGATTGATACGAGACATCGACCTTGAGCTCAACGTAGCCACCCTCGGCGGTACCACCCATAGCCTGCGCAAACGCACCGATCACAGGCAACGGCTTGACCTCGCCGGAAACGGACACGGACGAGACGCCACCCGCATCGGCCCGGCTAAGCTCAATATCCCACGACAACGGCCCGCCGGCATGAAAGATCGAAACGTTGGGCACTGCGGCAAGCCGGCGGCGGGTGAACTCCTTAAGATCGTCGTCCTCCGCCGTCGTCGTGATCATGAGCCGCGCGGTCTCGGCGGCGGCAGACTCCATGACCGCGCGCGTATAAAGCAGGCACACCGGTTGCAGTGCGAGAAGGATGAGCGTCAGAAACGTCGGCAGCAAAAAAGCGGCCTCGACCGTAGACTGCGCCCAGTCCTCGCGCGCGATATCAATACAACGCGATGTCCTTAGCGCCCGCAGCGGCGTCGATAACCGACGTCGAGGCAACGCCATGGGATGCCGCCCGCTCAACCAGCGCCGCCAAGCGTCCATCGGTGCCAGCACGCCAAAGTCCCACAATCGCCAGCACGATCGATAACAGCGCCACCGTGACGATGGCGTATTCCACAGTCGCTTGGGCAGATTCCTCGCGCAGGACGTCATGCATTTCACGACCCCTCCTTTGAGTTCGATGCCTGCGGGCTCAGGCGGATCACGCGCAGGCGGCACGAGGCATCGCCGGCATCCGCGGCAACCGTCACCATATCGACCCAGCCGCGCCCATCGCGCACGATGGCGCCCCATACGTTGCCCTTAATATCAAGATAGCCGCTCAGGGCGAGCTGGGCCGTTGGCACCTCGCGGTAGGCGCGTAACATATCCGCCGCTGCCTCGGTCATCGGTCGGTCCTCAGACCATGCAAGCCGGACCGTAATCGCGTTGTCCCCAGGCGAATCCGTCGCAGTGCCAGACCGCTTGTCGAGCGTCCGCAGAAAGGTTTGCGCCGTGACAGCGACATCCGAATCGTCCGCATCTCGCATCTCATCTTTTTGAGACGCCACCGCCGAATCTGAGCCCGAATCGAAGGCGGCCCCAGGACGCTGCTGCCGCGCGGCGTTAAGCCCCCAAAGCACCGCCGCTATCGCCACGGTCAGGCAAGCAAACACCAGCAGCACCCCGATGGGGCGCTCGCCCTCTACAGGCTGTTGATGCCCTCGCTGATAGCGTTCCATAGATCTTGGACCTTGCCCTTAAATGCGACGATGGCGATAATCGCGATCACCACGAGCACGCCGACCAAGATGGCATACTCGGTGGTACCCTGTGCACTCTCCTCCTGCAGTAGCTCCTTGGCGCGCTGACGAACATGTGCCGCCCGGCAAAACGCCCAGCCCTGGACCTTGCCAGCAGCGTCAGTCATCGTGTTCATGTATTCCTCCCTACATCATCCCGCCTGCTCCCAGCAGCGGGCCCAATATGGACAGAAGCAACGCCGGCAAGATGAGCGTGCCGGTGGGAATCAGCAGCTTGACGGGCGCACGCTCGATCTCACGCTCGACCGCGGCGCGATGAGCCGCACGGATCTCGCGACTTTGAGCGGCCAGCGTCTCGGCAAGTGGGGCACCCAGGGCGAGCGCCTGCCCCACCGTGATGGCAAAGGTCTCGAGCGCTCGCACGTCCAGATCGCGCGCGGCGGCCAACAACTCGTCCTCGCGTGTACCCACGCCCACCTGCCACGCCATGCAGGCCCGCTCAAGTCGAAGAGCCAGCACTGACCGGCGGTTGGCGCAGAAAATCTCAAGCGCCGCATCAAACGAAAGACCGGCCGAAAGACCCAAGCGCACAACATCGATCATCTCGGACACTTCGCCGAGCGACACTCGCGCCGGGCCGCCCGCTCCAACCGCGCCCTTCACTCGCGCGGCCAGAGCATCGACCACCGAGCGACCCGCGGCAGCGACCAGCACCGCCTCGCGCTTGCAGACCTCTGCGATCTTGCGTGCATCCGCCCGATCCAAACCCGTCGCGACAAATACACTCAGAGCGCACAGGCAAGCCGCAACTGCAACCGGGGCGCTCATAGCTCCACCCGCATAATGCGCCGGATAACCACCAGGGCAACGGCGTTGAGGGCAAGACCCAGCACCACAGCGCCCGCGCCGGCAGGCGTCGCAAGACCGCGACGAAAATCTGCCGAAAGCAGCGCCAACACCGCGCACATGCCCGTCGGCATCGCCGCGACCATATGCGCAGACATGCGAGCCTGCGACGTCTTAACATCCAGGCGGCGCTTGAGCTCAATGCGCTCCCCCACCATGCTCGACGCCTCGGACAGTAAGTCGGCAAGCGGAGCACCGGTGCGCTGAGACACCTTAAGCGCCAAGGTCACAAGCGAAAGGCCGGGGGCGTCGATGCGCACGAGCAAGTCATCGAGCGCGTCGGTCGCCGAGATGCCGCAATCGATCGCCGCCGCTACCCGCAAAAACTCGGTATGCACCGGTTCTTGCGCATGAGCGCCCACAAAGCGCATGCCCTGGGCCAGCGAATGTCCAGAGGCAAGCGACATGGAAAGTGCGGTAAACGCCTCGGGCATGGCCTCTTCTGCATCGTGTTGCTCGCGCCGGCTCTCAAAGCCATCCCGAGCGGCGCCAGCGGCAATCGGAGCAACAAGTCCCAAGGCAAACCCGAGGGGCGATAACGACACCATCGTTAGCAAAACGCAGCAGACACCGCTCGATAGCAGCAGAAACGCCAAACGCCCCGAAGCATCTTCGATCACGAGGCCAAGGCGACGCGCCGGAGCCAGCGATGCCCACGAACGGGCAATCTTTTTCAGCAGATCGTTTTCCACCAACTCACGCGGCAGCTTCTCTGCCACCGTCTCGAACGCCTGACGCGCCAGCTCCGCCGGCGGCACCTGCGGCACACGAGGTTCCGCCCCGCACGCCGTCGCGACAGAAAACCCTGCCAAACCCCCTACGACGAGGGGCACAGCGACCTCCATTCGTCCACCTCCTCTTGTGTGAGCGTCCCCGACCGCAGGCCTTCTGCGATAAACGGCGGCTCGCGGTCAAGCGTCCAGGTGCGCTCGGCGGCATCGAAAGTCACATAGCGCTCGAGCTCTACGCCGCCCGACGCGGCGCGACGCACCCCCGAATACGAGGAGACGAAGCGCCTGCCATCGGCGTGGCGCTCGGACATCACGATGCCGTCGAGCGCCATGGCAATCTGCTCTTCGATGAGCTCGCTCGGCAGATCGATGCCATAACGTGCAAGCAACGTCAGACGCACCACGGTCTCCTGCTCGGAACCCGCATGAAGCGTGGTGAGCGACCCGTCGTGGCCCGTGTTCATGGCCTGCAACATGTCGCAGCACTCGGCACCGCGCACCTCGCCCACCACGATGCGGTCGGGGCGCATGCGCAGGGCATTGGTCACCAGGTCGCGGATCGTCACCGCGCCCTCGCCCTCAATTGAAGCCTCGCGCGCCTCTAGACGCACCACGTGCGGATGATGCGCAAACTTGAGCTCGGCAGAGTCCTCGATCGTCACGATGCGCTCGCCGGTGGAAATCTCACATGACAACGCGTTGAGCAGGGTGGTCTTACCAGATCCCGTGCCTCCCGCAACCGCCAGGTCCTGTCGCAGCGACACCGCGCACGACAACAGCTGCGCATACCAAAGCGGCAGCGACCCCAGCCCCACAAGCTCGTCCAGCGAGCAGATGCGGTCCGAGAACTTTCGGATGGTGAGAATCGGTCCGTCAATCGCCACAGGCGGAATCACCGCGTTGACGCGATAGCCCGTTTTGAGGCGGGCGTTGACGATGGGGCTGCGCTCGTCGATACGGCGGCCAAGTGGCGAGATGATGCGGTCGATAAGCACACGGATCTGTTCATCATCCTCAAACGCATGCTCGATGGGGTGCAAGACGCCGCCGCGTTCAAAGAAAGCCGAGCGGCAGCCGTTGATCATGATCTCGGTAACGGTGTCGTCCTCGATGAGCGGCTGCAACGGCCCCAGGCCCACTACGTCATCCAAAATCTCGTCGATGATGGTCTCGCGCTCGGTCGTCGCGAGATCGGTCGGTTCCTCAACATTGAGCGCCGCCTCCACCGCGGGACGCAATTCCGAGCGGGCAAGTGCCGGGTCGATATAGGCGCTGATACGCGCCACTTCGTCGTAACCCATGCGGTCCATCACGGCGCACTTGGTGCGTCGTTTCACCGCGCGGCGACGCCCCGCATCTACAGGCGCTGCCCCCGCTGCAGCGCCGGCAGCCTTAATCCTCGTTTGCAGGCTCATCGCTGATCACCCTCGCGCGACCAGGGAAGGCGGATACGCGGGCGTTCGGTGCGCGTTGCACGGTCGGCGACCATATCGCTCCAAGGGCCGACGGCGCACCCCAGTTCCACGAGCATCTCGCGCGTGGCCTCGCGCACGCTGGTCGCAAAAGCGCTGGTCTGCCCCACTGCCTCATCAGCGCGCCCAAACGCCATGAGCGCGGCGAGATCCTGCCCGCCATCGGCGATACGAATCTTGGAGCTCAACGCACAGGCAATCTCAAAGCGCATGGCGACGTCCTCGTCTGCCCCGCGCGCACCGAACCGGTTGAACACGGCGCTCATGCGCGTGCGCGGCACACCTACTCGACTTGCCAGTTCAATGACGCGCGACGCCGATGTCGCGGACGACACCGCAGCATCGCCAACGATCAGGCAGCGGTCGCTCGCCGCCACCGCAGCCGCCACGGCGTCGCCCCAAAAGACCGAGGTATCGATAAAGACTACGTCGGATTCGCGACGCAAAACATCAAGCAGTAGCTCCACCGGACGTGCCATGAGCTCGGCTTGCTCGGGCGCCGCAACGGGACCCCAGAGCGTAACGCCTGGCGCCACGCGCATCGATGTGGCTACGATATCCGGCTCGGTGAGCGCGCCCGCCGCCGCCGGCTCGATAAGTGCCGCCATATCGCGCGGAGCATCGACGCCTAACAAGTCGTAAAGGTTTCCAAACATCAGGTCCAGGTCGAGCACGGCGGCACGCAAGCCCAACAGCGACGATGTGTGTGCCATGGTGGCAACGATCGTCGACTTGCCGCAACCGCCCGAACCCGAAATGGCGCAGATGACCGGAGCTCGATGCTGCGGAGCGGCAGCGTCTGCCGGCGGCATCGGAGGCGGCGGGGCGGGCGTCGGCGACAGCGTCCCCGTCTCCCCCGCCGCAACCACACGCTGCGTCCAAGCCGGCATGGCAGCTTGTTCGGTCTGCAAGGCAGGCTCGTTCTGTGCAATCTGCTCATGCTGCATCAGCGACAACTCGCCGCACCCGGCAAAGCCCTCAACTTCGTCGAGTTCATCCGCCAGATTCACGCCGTGCACGTATCCCATATCTACAGCCGGGGAGTCGCCAGCATGCTGTGCCGGCCCTCCAGCGTCATCGTATACAAGGGGGTTCCGGGGGCGCCGACCATGCTCGGCTTCCGCTTTTCCATAATCATCAACACGCGGGCCTCTTGTAGCGCGAGGCGCCCCGGGTTCCCTATCAACAAAAGCATCGGGCTCAATCGTCATGCGCCGATCGGAATCAACCGCTCCCTCGCCCGCGCGCCCGTTGCCGCATATACTGTGCGCAGCGATGACCTCGGTCGCCCCCGCGCGAAACAGCCCCTCGATATCCGACGGATCGAGCGCTTCTATCAACACGACCACGCGACTCACGCGGCCTTCGGCCGTCAGGCGCGCAACAGTCTTGCGCACATCTTCGATATCAAACAGAGACGCCGCGATGATGGCAGCCCCGCGGCGCGACGGAAACGCCCGCGCCATGGAAACCAGCCCGTCCAGGTCACCCACGCGAAGCACCTGTGCACCCGCATCACGGCCCTCGACTTCCTGCTGCAACAGCCCGTAATCGCCGCACGCGCAGCACGCAAGCCAGATCGCCTTCATCACTCGTCGCCTCCGCTCTTTTTGCCGCGCGCCGTGGCGGGAATCGTCAAGCTGACCGTTCCCTTGCCCGAGGCTCCCAGCAGTTCCTTGACGTCTTCGGGGTCAGCCGCCAGCGTCACCCATTCGATCTTGCCCTCGCGCGTGGCACCGGAATTCTCACTGGTATCGATCACGTGCGCGCCGCACAGTCGATCGGTTACGCCATCTTTTTGCACGTACACGTCCACATAGCTGCCCACGCCCGTGGCACCGCCGACCGAGTGCTCGGCATCGACCGCCACCGAAACGGCGACCTTGCCCTTAGGCACCTCGAGCTTGTGGCTCTCGGCCTTGGTGTAGACATTGCAGATCACGGCGTTTTTGGGAATACGTGAAGTCGTCACGTCGCCGCGTACCTGGCGCAGCTCGGTCGCCGCGTCACGCGGCAGCAAACTCGTCAGCCATTCCTGGGTTATGACATTGGTCTCATCGAGGGTCTCGCCCACATCGATATCGCGCGCCGCGACGCATACCTCGACGCGATCGCCACCGTACTTGGCCAAGGTCTCAGCCTGGACCTGTTCGGCTTGCGAGCGGATCGACGAGCCGTAAACCATGCAGAGCAGAGCAGCGAGCACGCCCGCGACCAGACTGATGGCGATGCGCTTGCTCTTGTTCACGGCCGCTCCTCTCATGGCAGTGCCGGGCGAATGCCCGTACCACCATTGTCTGGGTGGTCAGAGTGCAAAGCGGCGCAATCGCGATCTTGGTTTTCGATGTCAAACCAATCGCTGACCAAAAGCTGACCAGCCCGTCAAGCTCGTGGCAAGGTTTTGGTCAGCACGTCAGCAAACTGCATGTTTCGAGGCTTTTCCGCAGCAAAAAAGCCGTCTCCCGAACAGTTGGGAGACGGCTGTCATAGGAAAAATCAATTACAGATGGACATCGGGATCGAGCATTTGAGCGCTCACGCGCATGGATGACGCCAGGTTTTGGAACGTTTCCAGACGCAGGCTGTCGATCTGCCCGGCGTCCTCGGCCTCGCGAACGGCGCAGCCCGGCTCATGGGTATGCGTGCAATCGCCAAACCGGCACGCGTGCGATGCCTCGACAATCTCGGGGAAGGCGCACGCCAGACCCCGCTCGTGACCCACGAGCGGTAGGCTGCGCAGGCCCGGGGCATCGGCGATCACGCCGGCGTCGCCCGGCAGCGCCACCATCACGCGCGCGACGGTAGTGTGACGGCCCTGGTCGTCGCGTTCGCGCACACCGCCGGTCGCCAACGTATCGTGGCCCAGCAGTGCATTGAGCAGCGTCGACTTGCCGGCACCCGACTCGCCCAGAATCATGGCGCAGCTCCCGGC
Organism: uncultured Collinsella sp.; assembly: GCA_959027945.1. Classification (GTDB taxonomy): domain Bacteria; phylum Actinomycetota; class Coriobacteriia; order Coriobacteriales; family Coriobacteriaceae; genus Collinsella. The sequence goes on along the minus strand of CAUFRO010000016.1, from coordinate 26,304 downwards.
AGGCACGCAGGCACGGACCTCGTCCAGGCCGCGGCCCTCGGCAGAAGACGTCACGATCACGCGCACGTCCGGGCCCACTAGGCGGCGCACGCGGTCCAGATCGCGCTCGAGCACCTCGGCATCGCAGCGGTCAGCTTTGGTGAGCACCACCACCGGCTCGGCATCGCAGTCGAGCGCCAACACCAGCGAGCGCGCCACGCGGTCGAGCAGCACCTCACCGGCACCGAGCGCCTGCACGATTAGCACGCTATCCACGTTGGAGCAGAGCACCTGGCGCTCTCCACGGGCACGGCCGCGCCAACGCTCAAAGCTCGTACGGCGTGGCAGCACGCACTCAATCACGCCCATATCGTGCCCGGGAGCGCGGCGCACCGCCACACGGTCGCCCACGGCAGGCAGCAGGACCTCGTCCTCGCCGCGCGACTTGGCAAACCCCACGGCATGCTCGGCGCGGAAGGCGTCATCGGCAGTCGCCACCAGCGGAAACCCGCGATCCAAGCGCACCACGGCGCCAAGCTGCATCTGCTCGGGCTCCTCGGCATGTGCGCAAAAGTCGTCAAATGCCGCCTGCTGAGCTTCATCGACCGGCAGGTCATCGAACGCCGGAACATCCTGCAGCGCGTCGAGTCCCGGCACGTTTGCCAGCAGCTCCTCGGCTGATGCGGGGGCCTCGGTCGCAAGCTTCCGACGACGATCGCGCTTAGCCCGCGCCCCCGTCGTCTTTTTCTTCGCTTTAGCCTTAGCCTTGCCCACAAGCGCCTCCCAGCACCATAAATCACAACTGAGCAGGTATTTTAAATCAAAAAGAGCTGGCCGGGCAAAGCCCGACCAGCTCACAAACTTTCCCTCAGCCCTTTTCATCCGCACGGGAGAAAAGCCAGCAAGGATACCGCAGGGCCCGCCCGCCGGGAGGGGTTTCCTAAGGGCACATCCCGCAGCCGCAAAGCGGCGAGGACGTGCCCGTGGAAACCCCGCAGGCGGTCGGGCCCGGACAGGTACGTTACTCCTTCTCGACCGCGCGCATGATCGCCTTGTAGATCTCCATAAGCGGGATGATCAGGAAGGCCAGACCCAGCGCGGCAAGAACGCCCTTGAGCTCAAGCGTCACAGGGCCGAAGAACATCTCGGCAAGCGTCGGCTGCACGGTCACGATCACCGTCAGCACCAGTGCCAGCGCGGCGGAAGCCCACAGCCACTTGTTCTGCTTCTTCATGGTGAACAGCGACGCACGACGGCTGCGCATATTGAAGCAGTGGAAAATCTCGACCATGTTGAGCGTGATGAACGCCATCATCACGCCTTCCTCGTCGGCATTGCCGGCGATCATATCGGCGATGTGGATGTAGCCCATGTCAAAGTACACGCCCACAAAGAAGCTCGCCAGCACCAGCACGGTGATGATCAGGCCCTGGACCACGCAGTCCAGACCCATATGTCCGGCAAAGACGCCGTCCTTGGCGTTGCGCGGCTTGCGCTTCATGATGTCGCCCTCGGCATCCTCCATGCCCAGCGCGAGCGCGGGGAAGCAGTCGGTGACCAGGTTCACCCACAGCAGCTGCACCGGCTGAAAGATGGTAAAGCCGATGAGCGTGGCGATAAACACCGAGAACACCTCGGCAAGGTTGGCCGAAAGCAGGAACTGGATGACCTTGCGGATGTTGTCGTAGATGCGGCGCCCCTCTTCGCAGGCACCGATGATGGTGGCGAAGTTGTCGTCGGCAAGTACCATGTCGGCGACGTTCTTGGTGACGTCGGTACCGGTGATGCCCATGCCCACGCCGATGTCGGCGCGTTTGATGGACGGGGCGTCGTTGACGCCGTCGCCCGTCATGGCCACGATCTGGTCGCGTGACTTCCATGCCTCGACGATGCGGGTCTTGTGCTCGGGCTGGACGCGGGCGTACACGCCGTAGTCCTCGATGTGCGCGTCGAGCTCCTCGTCGCTCATGCGATCGAGGTCGGCACCGGTGATGGCATGGCTGCGATCGGTGACGATGCCCAGCTGCTTGGCGATGGCCACGGCGGTGTCGATGTGGTCGCCCGTAATCATGACGGTGCGGATACCGGCGTCGTGCGCCTCGCGGATGGCGTCGGCGACCTCGGGGCGGACCGGGTCAATCATGCCGGACAGGCCGCAGAAGACCAGGTCATGCTCGAGCGCGGCGGGGCTGCAGTCGGCCGGGACCTCGGTGTAGGTGCGGCTCGCCAGCGCCAGCACGCGCAGGGCCTCGTCGGCCATGGCCTTGTTGGCGGCCACGAGCTCGGCGCGACGCTCCTCGGTCAGGGGGACAACCTTGTCGCCCTCGTAGATATGGGTACACAGGCCGATCACCACGTCGGGCGCGCCCTTGGTGTACTGCTCGTACTCGCCGTCCAGGGTCTCGACGACCACGGACATCATCTTGCGGCCCGAGTCAAACGGGGCCTCGCCCACGCGCGGATGCTCGGCAGTCAGGCCAGTGAGCCCCGCCTTGCCGGCATCGTTGACGAGCGCACACTCGGTCGGCTCACCCACAGCCTCGCCCAGTTCCTCGTCCCACTGGGCGTCGGAGCACAGAGCCATGCCGGCCAGGAACTTCTCCTTAGGCGCAGCGAGCTCGTGCTTGACGACGGTCATCTTGTTCTGGGTGAGGGTACCGGTCTTGTCGGAGCAGATGGTCTGTGTGCAGCCAAGGGTCTCGACGGCGGAAAGCTTGCGGATGATTGCCTGGCGCTTGGCCATCTTGGTCACGCCAAGCGACAGCACGATGGTCACGACGGCGACCAGGCCCTCGGGGATGGCAGCGACGGCGAGCGAGACGGCGACCATAAAGGTATCGAGCAAGGCTGTCGGGTCGGTGAGGACGTTGCCCACGCCGTGACGGATGATGTCGACGCCAAAGATGACGACGCAGATGACGATAACCATGATGGTAAGGATGCGGCTGAGCTCGGCGAGCTTCACCTGCAGCGGCGTGAGCTCTTCCTTGGCCTCGGCCAGGGCGCCGGCGATCTTGCCCATCTCGGTGTTCATACCGGTGCCGACCACGACGGCGCGACCGCGGCCGTATACCACGGTGGAACCCATGTAGCACATGTTCTTGCGGTCGCCGAGCGGCACGTCGTCGATGCCGGCGGCGAGCTCAATGACGTTGGCATGCTTCTCGACGGGCACGGACTCGCCGGTAAGGGCGGCCTCCTCGATCTTCATCGTGGCGCTCTCGAGCACACGGCAGTCGGCCGGGACGGAGTCGCCCGCCTCGAGCATGATCACATCGCCGGGCACGAGCTCGGCGCTCGGCAGGTGCACGAGCTTGCCGTCGCGCAGCACCTTGGACTGCGCCGCGCTCATCTCCTGCAGGGCCTCGAGGGCCTCCTCGCTTTTAGCCTCCTGAACCACGCCCAGCACCGAGTTGACGATAACGACGAACATGATGATGGCGACATCGGCAAAGTCCGCCTCGCCCTTGACCATGCCCGTGAGCGCGCTGATGACGGCGGCAACGATCAGCATGATAACCATGGGGTCGGCCATCTGCTCAAAGAAGCGCTTCCACAACGGCGTCTTCTCGGCTTCCTCGAGCTTGTTAGGGCCTGTCTTGGCGAGGCGCGACGACGCCTCGTCGTTGCTCAGGCCGAGGTTCTCATCGACACCTTGGTCGCTGAGTACCTCCGCCGCGGCGGACAGGTATTCCTTTTGCATATAGAGTCCCCTCCTGGGATTCGGGCCACTCAGCAGATTGATGCCCGATCATAATTCCCAGGAGAAGGGCAAGGGCTCATCAAGGCTGCCGTGCTGAGCGGCAGTTGATAGTGGGGCTATGGTACCCCAAAGCGGCGCGTCTAGCCAAAACATTCCAATTGGAAACACGGCTCGAGTGCAACGATGCAGACCGTGTGATGCTCAACATTGATAAAACGTTTTTTCTTCGGTGCATCATCAAACTGAAATATCGCCCAGATAGCAGCGGTCAGAACGGTTGGTAAAGATTTTTCATATACCGTTTTTACCGCAAAAAATGAACTTCTAATTCGGCATACGGTCGATTTTTTGAGGTATTCGGTCGGCATTTCGTTATAATCATCTCAGTTTAATTTCTTATGGTTTATCTATCAGCGCAAGACGATGTCAGATGGAGGTCTGAATGTACAAGCGCACCAAGATTGTATGCACCATGGGTCCCGCCTGCGATAGCGACGAGACCATCCGCGAGATGATCAAGGCGGGCATGAACGTCGCCCGTTTTAACTTCTCGCACGGATCCTACGACGAGCACCACGGTCGCATCGAGCGCGTCCGTCGTATTTCCAAGGAGCTCGGCATGCCCGTCGGCATCCTGCTCGACACCAAGGGCCCCGAGGTCCGCACCGGCCTTTTGGTCGACGGCAAGAAGGTTGCCGTCAAGACCGGCGACAAGATCGTCGTCACCGCTCAGCCCACGTCCGAAGATTTCCACGGCACCTCTGAGCACATCTCCCTCGACTACCTGGCTCTGCCCTCCGAGGTCGAGAAGGGCTCCCTTATCCTGATCGATGACGGTCTGGTTGCCCTCGAGGTCGAGTCCGTCGACGGCCAGGACATGACCTGCGTCGTTAAGAACGACGGCCTGATCGGCGAGCGCAAGGGCGTCAACATGCCCAACGTCAACATCTCGCTGCCCGCCATCACCGAGCGCGATCGTCAGGACATCCTCTTTGGCCTGACCGAGAACATCGACTACATCGCCGCTTCCTTCATCCGTGACGGCGAGTCCGTCCGCGGCATCCGCGAGCTTTGCCGCGAGAACGGCGGCGAGCACGTGACGATCTTCCCGAAGATCGAGTGCGCCCTGGGCGTCGAGAACTTCGACGAGATTCTCGAGGCTTCCGACGGCATCATGGTCGCCCGTGGCGACCTGGGCATCGAGATCAAGCCCGAGCTCGTTCCGCACATCCAGAAGGAGATCATCGCCAAGTGCAACGCGGCCTACAAGCCCGTTATCACCGCTACGCAGATGCTCGACTCCATGCAGCAGAACCCGCGCCCGACGCGCGCCGAGGTTGCCGACGTTGCTAACGCCATCTACGACGGCACCGACGCCGTTATGCTCTCTGGCGAGTCCGCTGCCGGTAAGTACCCGGTCGAGGCCGTTAAGATGCAGGCCAGCATTGCTCTCGAGACTGAGAAGTACCTCCCGGCTCACGCTCCGCTCGAGGTTCCGGCTGACGCTCACGGCACCCGCGTCGTCAACAACGTTGTGGGTATGTCCGCTGTGAACATGGCTACCACCGTTGGCGCCAAGTGCATCACCGTGCCGACGACCACCGGTCGTACCGCTCGCCTGATCTCGCACTTCCGTCCCAACATGCCGATCTGCGCGTTCTCCCGCCACGAGTGGGCCGTCCAGCAGATGATTATGTACTGGGGCGTTATCCCGCACCAGGCCGAGATCACCCAGGGCACCGTCAACGGCACGATCGTCAAGGCGATCGAGACCGCTAAGGAGCTCGGCTACGTCGAGACTGGCGACCTGACCGTCGCTACCGCCGGCGATCCCCGCATGAGCGTCCAGCTCGAGGACAAGGTCTCCTCGACCAACGTCGCTTACGTCGCTCAGGTGCGCTAAATCGCACTTGCAAGCAGACTTGCATTGCAAAGGGCCCGGAAGGCTTCGCCTTCCGGGCCCTTTTTCTGTGCGCTAAAGCCGGGGCACGGCAAAACACGCGCCCATTTCTTTACCAAAAGCGCGAAATCCGCCCTTCAAGGCCCAGAACTAGGACTCCTGGCTCCAAAAGTGTTCGCCCGGCGGCAAACCCACACCCCGTGCAGAGCTGCTATATCGTTTTAGCAAGGTCAAGATCAGCCACGTTTTCGGAAGTATGCGGCAAATTCTGAGACCTCCGAGCACACCCCGTTTTTTCGCAACAAAATGCCTGATAAACTAGCCTCAAAAGCCAGGTCTGCTCACAGGGTTCAGATTTTGCCGCATACTTCCGAATTGACGCTGGCACTCCTTAATCCATAGGCACGCTTTTCAGCCAGGAGGGCATCGTGGATCTGACGCTATGCGGCCAAACTGCTTTTAACTATCACCGCATCCCGCCGCAAATACTGGGTCTTTACCCTGCCATTAGCCTTGGCAATATGGATCGCAGATGTTGCGGCCTCAGAAGTCATGCGGTTGTAAAAGACCTGCTTCACGCACCGCTTCACAGGCTTGTATTCACCCGGGCACAATCCGGGTCGCGAAGCCTGTTTAAATCGCATCTCCTGACCCAAGAGCCACCTCCTGGGTCGTTTAGGCAGACTGAGCATGGATTTGATGTCACGTCGCCCGAGTTTACGCTGCTCAACCTTGCTGCGAAGGTCTCACGCAACCAGTTACTCATGGCTTGCTACGAGATGTGCGGCTCCTTTGCAGTGTTTAAGCCCTGCGAGCGAACGCAGCAACAACTCGATGAATCTATTTCGCTTAAGCTCATTCCACCCAACTGCGGCTGGGAGCGAGTTAACGACACCAAGGGCAATGACACCAACCTGTGGAAGCGCCAACCGCTCCTCAGCGCGGCGGATATTGCCGCGTTCGCTAAGCAGGCCGCAGGCCTGCGCGGCGTTAAGCAGCTCCGCTGGGCGGCCGAGCACATGACGGGGCAGACCGCCTCGCCTTTCGAAGTCCAAACATCCATACTCGTCTCACTCCCCCGTGACGAGGGCGACCTGGGTATCGGCATCACCAACAACGTGCGCATCCCACTCAGCGACGCCGCGCGCTCGCTGTATGACAAAACCTGCTGCTACGCCGATATCCTCATCGAGAGCGCCACCGACAGCATGGGCGTCATTTTGGAATGCCAAGGCCGCTCCGCCCACGATGGCGAAGCCGCAAGCCTCTCCGATGCCGAACGCACCACCGCGCTCACCAGCATGGGCTACGATGTCATACAAATTACCTACGACCAGATCAAGGACAAGAAGAGCTTTAACAACATCGCCGAGCTCATTCATAAAAAGGCGGGGCTCCCCTACATCCCAAAGACCGATCAGGAACGTACCGCTGAAAATGCCCTGCGACGGGAGCTGTTGGTCGATTGGGTTGAACTGTTCACCGTTAAGCCGGCCGGCTAGCAGCTAGCGATCAGGGGGACTGCGGGAATGTCAGAAGCGGCAACGCGAGCCGCAAATCCTGCCTCGGTCAGCTCGATGACCTCGGTAAACGTTGCATCGAAAAACTCCTCGGTTAGCAGGCGATACGGCGGATGATCGGGCTCGCCGGGGTTTTCGCGCACGATCTCGTGCATAACGCCGATGGTCTTGAGCACATACTCCTTATGGATGGGATACTGCCCAAAACGTGCCGCAGCGGTATACAGGCGATCGGTCGCGCGCGGAATCGAAACAATGCCGAGCGTCTTGCCAAACCAGTCAAAGTCGCCTTGCTTTTTAATGCGGAATTCCTCGCACGGCTTGCCGCCGTGCGCCTCCAGGTACTGATTCACGCGTGTATTCCATACGGTATCGGCCACCAGATGCGACCAGACACCCAGTGTCAAATCAAGCAACGACTGCGCCACGTCCTCGGACGCAAGCGAGAACTCACGAGCGCTGGGACCGACAACCGGCTCGGCATCCTTGTAGCGCTGGGGATAGTGCACGCGGTTCAGTCGCTCGCGTTCCTCGATAATCGAGGTCGCCGCGGCTGGCGCACCGGTGGGCGAACTTTTAAGCAACGGTGCCACATAGGTATCCCAGAACTCATGCTCACGAGGCTTAGGGATAGGCTCGGGCTTTGCAAAGTGCGTAATGCGGTACGGGATGGGATCGGCGATGCCAGGGACCATATAGCCCACGAAGATATCCGGAACCACGCAGCCAAACAAAAAGGCATTGCGGTCGCGCACGCTATTGGCAAGCGCACCAGTGCGCTCCAGCAAACGCTCCGTCTGAGCGATATGAATGTTCCAGCTTGGCATAGCCACCCCCATAAAAAACCTGGATAACTATACCATCACGGCAAAGCCGCGCGGACGGCTACGCACGCTCTACGCAGCAACTAGTCCGTAGCACCGTTTTCAGTTCCATACGACGACGAAGACGCCTCGACCACATGGTGATATCGATCGATATAGATTGCACGGGCACCCAGGCGTCGCACCAAATCCTGGTGATGCGTGCTCATCAAGACCGTCTTACCCGCCGCGACGTAGGCCAGCAAGAAGTTGACCACGATGTCGCATGAATCCTCGTCGAGCCCATTGGTGGGCTCATCGAGCACCAGGATATCCGGGTTCATCGACACCACCGCAGCCAGCGCAACGCGCTTCTTTTGCCCGCCCGAGAGCTGATAGGGAGAGACGTCGACAAGGTCGGCAACCTGGAACAGCTCCATGGCATCGCGCACGCGGCGCTCGAGCTCGTCTGCCGGCAGCCCCATCTGCGCGGGACCAAAAGCAACTTCCTCGCCCACCGTAGCGCAGAACAGCTGGGCGTCGGCATTCTGGAACACAAAGCCCACGCGCTGATGAAAACGCTGAGCGGCCGCAGAATCCTTTAGAAACGCCGCATCGACCGCATGCCCGTCGAACAGGTACGCACCCGCGTCCGCAAGCTCAAGGCCGTTGATAAGACGCATAATCGTCGTCTTGCCGCAGCCGTTAGGACCAAGCAGAGCAACGAGCTCTCCACGGTTCACCTGCAATGAAACGCCATCGACCACCGTATGACCCGCATAGGAAAACACCACGTCGCGAAACTCGATGAGCGGCGTGACCTCGGCGCCGGCAGCACCGCTCGCACCCATCGCGTTATTCGTATCGTTTGCCAAAACGTCGCCCTTCCCTACTCACATCAACGGTTCGACCGTCCGCGCTACAGCACCGCGCACAACACGGCGAGCAACGCCACAACGGCCGCGTAAACCGCATCGTGCCAGCCAAAGCCGCTCCGTGCAAGCGCCGGATACACGCCGGCGAAGCCGCGACACAGCATGGCCTCGTCCATCGCGCGGCTGCATTCCATCGCCTTGATAAACGTCATGCCCATGATACCCGCCAGCGAATCGGTGCGCGAAAAACCCGCAGGCGCGGAACCGACGCTGCGTAGCATGACCGATTCGCACAGATCGTGCGCCGTGCGTCCCAGCACCTCAATATGCTTGAGCGCCATATCAAACGTAAAGATAACCTCGTCGGGCAGGTGCAGCATTTTGAGCGCCGCCGACATGCGGCTCCAGGTGAGCGTCCACGAAACACCCAGCACCAGCGACACATTAATAAACGTCTTGAGCGCGATCTTGAGCATGGCGCCCGCGGCAGAAGTGTCCAGCAGCAAGGCGAGCAGTACCAGAACCACCGCGAGCCCTGCAGCGCCAAGCGCCGGCACAAAGGTTGCCCGCAGCCCGCGTACGGGGCGCACGGCAACGAGCACCAGCGCGATAGCCGCCATCAACATGAGGTACAGAGGGCTCTGCGTCAGACACACGCACAGGACGCAAACGAACATCCCCACCAGGCGCACCGGAGCCGAAACGCAAGAAAGGGCGCGGTCGACCATCGACCCGCCCTCGTGCGCGCCTCCACCCAGGCGAACCCGCTCAAGCAGGCTCGCCAGGTGCAGGACATTCTTTTGCATCACACGATGCCGAGCCCCCACGGGCTCATATCGCTCCTCGGCCGCAAGCCAGCTAGGCAGCTCGGCTATTGCCATGAGCACCGCTTTCCTTAACCGTCAGCGAGATCAGGCGGAATGCGATGGTGAGCACCGCCACGCCAATCACGCCGGACAGGATATACATGGCAGCCTGACCGGCAAAGTCAAGGCCCTGCTCCTCGGAATAGGCCTGCAGATAATCGCCCGTGGGCAGGACATCGGCAAAGGTCGGAGTATCGAGGCCAACCGAAGTCTGCAGACTGTCGTCACCAGCCTCCTGAACGGCGGTCGCGGCGCCCTCGGCGTCCCACTCGCCCCATGCGTCACCCGTGGCCAGCAGGCCCAGCGGCGTGGCCACGACAAGCACGGCGACCAGGATGAGCGTGGGGACCAGCGAGGTCTTCTTGGCGGCTGCGCCCTCGGCAGTAAGCTGTCCATCGGCGGCTTCGGGGCCGACGATAACGCCCGGCGCCGTCTTCTTGATAAAGCCGTAGATCGCGGCAGTCGCCACGCCCTCGACCACACCGGCTACCAGCATGTGCGGAATCAACATGGCCGGAATGGAAACAGACAGCGGGAAGGGGCAGTATAGCGGGGCACCCGAGGCGTTGGTGAAGAGCATCGGCTGAATGCCGAACTCGATGGCAGCGCACAGGGCAGCCACGCACAAGCCGATCCAGCCGCTCACGATGGCAGAAACCGAAGTGCCCCAGCTCTTGTCGTGCAGGCGGCCGTTGAGCGCACGGAACACGATGGCTGCCACAAACGGCAGCACAAATGCCATGTTAAAGCAGTTGGCTCCAAAGGACAGGATGCCGCCGTCGCCAAACAGCAGCGCCTGCAGTGCCAGTGCGACCGAAACCGCAATGGCCGCGGCCTCGGGGCCCAGCAGCAGCGCGATGAGTGCACCGCCGACGGCGTGACCCGTGGTGCCGCCGGGCAGCGGCACGTTAAACATCATGAGCAAGAAGGAGAACGCAGCGCAGATGCCCAGGAAAGCCATGTGCTCGCGATCGAGCGTGGCGCGTACCTTTTTGATGCAATGGACCCAAACGGGCACCATCGCCACCGCCATAACGGCATCGGTCTGCGGGGACAGGTAGTTATCTGGAATGTGCATATACGCCTCCCGGTTATCGACGCACAGAATTGCAACGCCGCTTGAATCACCTTGTCAGTGTTACGCATTGTCAGATTCGTAACACGCCGCGGGCTATCATAGCAAAACGGCGCACTGCCGACAAAGCAGCACGCCGTTATGTAATGCGCGTGTCATATATGAAGGCTCAACGGTGCCTTATACCGAAAACAGCAGTCACGTAAGACTCGGCGGCAGCCGACGCTGGTCTATATCCGGCGCAGGACCTAGCCGCGGACCTCGCCGTTTACGCCCTTGCACACCTTGGTGACGATCTTCTGGTGCGCCTTTTCGACCTCTTCGCTGGTGAGCGTGTGGTCGTCGGAGCGATACGTAAGCGCAAAGGCCATGGATTTCTTGCCCTTGCCGATGCGGACCGGATCGCGGTAGACATCGAACAGGCGCACGCCCTCGAGCAGCTTGCCGCCGGCACTCGTAATACGACGCTCAAGATCCTCGCAGGTCACAGTGTTGTCAACCACGATAGCGAGGTCGTGCTCAACGGCCGGGTACTGCGAGAACTCACGGTAGTTCTCCTGGTTGCGGGCGCCCTTGATCAGCTTATCCAAGTCGAGCTCAAAGGCGACGACGACCTCGTCAATGCCCATAGCCTCGCGCGCCTCGGGGTGGATCTCGCCGACCCAACCCAGCACGGTGCCGCCGGACAGGACCTCGGCAGCACGACCCGGCTGCAGGAAGGCATAGCCCTCGCCCTCGACGGGACGGAAGCGAACCTTCTCGATGCGCAGCTGGGCGAGCAGCTCCTCGACGATGCCCTTGCCAAAGAAGAAACGCAGCTTGCGGTACTTCATGCTCCAAGACTGCTCGCTCCACTGGCCCGAGAGCACGCCCGCGACGGACTTGGTCTCCTTGGGCAGGCTGGCGTTCTCGCGGCCATGGAACAGGCTGCCGACCTCGTACAGGTGTACGTTGGGCGTACCGTGCGCCTCGTTATAGGCAACGGACTGCAGCAGACCCGGCAGCAGCGAGCGGCGCATCTCGGTCTGCTCGGCCACCAGCGGGTTCATGAGCACCACGGGGCAGCCGCGGCCCTCGGTGGACATGCCGATCTTCTCCAGGTCGCCCGGAGCGGCAAAGCCAAAGGTCGTGGTCTCGTTGAGGCCGCAGGCGCGCAGGATCTCGCCGACCTTGCGGGTGAGCTTCTGCTCGCGAGTCAGGCCGCCGATGTGGTTCTTGGCAGCCGGAATGGTCGCCGTGACGCGACCCATGCCCCACAGGCGCAGAACCTCCTCGATCAGGTCGATCTCACGCGGCAGGTCGGGACGGAAGCTCGGCGGCGTGACCATAAAGTCCTCGCCGTCGCGCTCGACGGTGCAGCCCAGGCGGGTGAGCGAGCGCTCGATAAAGTCGGGCTCGATGTCGGCACCGCAGATGGCGTGCACGCGGGCCAGGCGCAGCTTAATGCTGTCGATGGTCTTGGGCGCGGGGAAAACGTCGACATAGCCGGGAGCAACCTCGCCGCCGGCGATCTCCTCGATCAGCGCGCAGGTAACGTTGGCGACATCCACGCAGCCGGTCTCGTCGACCTGGCGCTCAAAGCGAATGGAGGCGTCGGAGATCAGCGAAAGGTCGCGGCTGGTGTGCGAGGTGCGGCCGGCATTGAAGCAGGCGCTCTCGACCATCACGTCAACGGTATCGTCCTCGATCTCGGAATCCATGCCACCCATAACACCGGCCAACGCCACGGGGCGCTCGCCGTCGGTGATGAGGCCCATGCCGGCGTCAAGCGTGCGCTCCTCGCCGTCGAGCGTCGTGAACTTCTCGTCCTGCTGGGCGGCGCGAACCACCACACGACGGTGGCCATCGCGCTCGGCAAAGGTGTCCAGGTCAAAGGCGTGCAGCGGCTGACCGGTGAGCATCATCACATAGTTGGTGATGTCGACGATGTTGTTGTGCGGGCGCACGCCCAAGGCGTTAAGGCGCTTGACCATCCAGTCGGGCGACGGGCCGACCTTGACGTTGCGCACGATGCGGGCAACGTAGCGGTCGCACAGGCCCTCGTCGGCAATCTCGACCGAAAGCTCGTCGTCGGTCGCGCGGCCGGTCTCGGCCTTGATGGCGGGCATCTCAACGTGGAAATCGCGGTCGAAGATGGCGCCGGTCTCGCGGGCCATGCCGATCATGGACAGGCAATCGGGACGGTTGGGCGTGATCTCGCAGTCGAGCACGGTGTCGCTCGAGCCCACGTACTCGGCAAACGGCATGCCGCAGGGCGTATCCTCGGGCAGGATCATGATGCCGGAGTGGTCGCCGCCCAAGCCGAGCTCGCGCGCGGAGCAGTTCATGCCCATGGACACGACGCCGCGAAGCTTGCTCTTCTTGATCTTGACGCCGCCGGGCAGGACAGCGCCGATCATGGCCGCGACGATGTGGTCACCGGCCTCGAAGTTCTGCGCGCCGCAGACGATCTGCAGCGGAGCGGGGTTGCCGTCGGCGTCGAGGTTCTTGTCACCCACGTCGACCGAGCACACATACATGTGGTCGCTATCGGGGTGCGGGGTCTTGGTGAGCACCTGGGCGGTCACCACGTGGTCGAAGGACTCGCCCACGGTGTCGATCGCCTCGACCTCGGTGCCGGTACGGATATATTCGTCCGAAAGGGTCTTGGGATCCTCCGGAATATCGATCATGGTCTTGAGCCAGTCGTAAGAAACGCGCATCTAACTGGTCTCCTTTCATAAATGCGGCTTTGAGCCGGAAACTGCAACTAAGAAGAAAGCGTTCTAGAACTGGTTCAAGAACCTCATGTCACCAGTCATCAACGTGCGCAGGTCGGGCAGGTCGTAGCGCAGTGCCGCGACGCGCTCGGCGCCAATACCAAAGGCGAAGCCGGTGTACTTCTCGGGGTCGATGCCGCAGTTGATCAGGACGTTGGGGTCGACCATGCCGCAGCCCAGGATCTCGATCCAGCCGCTGTGCTTGCAGAAGTTGCAGCCCTTGCCGCCGCACACGTGGCAGCTCACGTCCACCTCGCAGGAAGGCTCGGTGAAGGGGAAGAAGTGCGGGCGATAGCGCGTCTTGCGATCCTCGCCAAACATGCACTTAACAAAGTAGTCGAGCGTGCCCTTAAGATCGCCAAAGGTGATACCCTCGTCGACGACCAGGCCCTCGATCTGGTTGAACTGCGGCAGGTGGCAGGCGTCGGCCGTGTCGGGACGATAGACGGTGCCCGGGCAGATCATGTAGATGGGCGGCTTCTGCGACTCCATGGTGTGGATCTGCACGCCCGAGGTCTGGGTGCGCAGCAGCACGTCGGACTCGCCGTGGGCGTGAGCCTCGGGGTGTGCGACGCTGCCGGGGTTGTTGTCGACCACGTAGAAGGTGTCGCGGGCCGAGCGGCTCGGGTGATCCATGGGGGCGTTGAGCGCGGTGAAGTTGTAGTAGGAGGTTTCGACCATGGGACCGGACTCGACGGTGTAGCCGATGCCGCAGAAGATGTCCTCGGCCTCCTCGATGATCTGCTTGATCAGGTGCTGGTGACCGATCTGCGGACGGATGCCCGGCAGCGTGATATCGACGGCCTCGTGCTCGAGTGTGTGCTTGAGGGCGGCGGCCTTCATCTCGGTGGTGCGCTCGTCGAGCATGCCCTCAATCAGCTGGCGCATCTCGTTGGCGCGCTTGCCCATCATGGGACGATCCTCGGGGGCGAGCTTGCCCATCATGCGCATCAGGCCAGTGATGCGGCCCTTGCGGCCGAGCAGCTCAACGCGCGCGGCCTCGAGCTTTGCGGCGTCGTCGGCGCCCGCGACGAGCTCCTTGGCCTCTTCCTCGAGTTTGACCAGATCATCAATCAGACTCATGTCTTCCCTTTCGTCTCTCGCGCTCCCCGCTTGCCGAGGCGGCTGCCGCCGTCTGACGTTGCGAAAACGCGGCCCGGTTCGGTAACAAAAAACCGCCCTCGGGCATGTGCATTGCCCAAGGACGGTTGAATTCCGCGGTACCACCTTGTTTGACCCGGCGGATGTCTGGCCCGCCGTGCCCACTCTGCGCCCCTTATCGCGAGGCTCACGGCTTCCCTACTGGGGCTTCGCCGCCGCTGGCCGCGCGCCCGTTGAGGTCGCTGCTCGGGAGTGAACGCTTGGCCCTTGCCACCGCAGGAAGGCTTTCAGCCCATGACCTTCCCTCTCTTGCCGGCGACGCGGCGGGCAAAACCCTCTCCGTCAACGCATTGGGCTATAGGATACCACATTGTGCGAGCGTATCGCCGCGTTCCGTTTTGTTCGCGCTGGGTACAAGACGGGTAGCTGTGCAAACTGGCCGTGCGCCCAAAGGCGGCGCGGCCTGCGAGATTAAGGATATGGTATGGGAAAGAAACTCGATAAGAAGGCCAAGGCCGCCGTGGCAAAAGCCGCCAAGGGCGTCAAGGCCGACAAGGCCGTCAAGAAGTTCCGCAAGCTCGAGGGCAAGCTGTGGACCCGCGAGTACCTACTCAAGATTGCCGAGTTTGACGGCGCGACCATTGCTCCCGCCAACGGTGCCGCCGCCCGTGCCGACGCCATGGGCACCCTTGCCGGCGAGCACCATAAGCTCCTGACCAGCGAAAAGTCTGTCGAACTTGTACGTTCGCTGGCACGCGAGACCGTCACCGGCGGAAAGATCGACGACCCGCAGCTGCTTGACGAGATTCGCGTGCTCGGCCGCGACCAGCGCGAGGCAAGCGTCATCCCCACCGAGGAGGCCGAGGCCTGGACCAGGCTCACCTGCGAGGCCGACGCCGTGTGGCACAAGGCCAAAGCGGCCAACGACTGGGCGAGCTTTGAGCCCTATGTGGACAAAATCGTCAGCCAGCTCAAGCATCAGGCCGAACTTATGGACCCCAAGCGCGACCCATACGATGTTTGGCTCGACCAGTACGAGCGCGGCCTTTCCGCCAAGAGCTTCGATGCGTTTTGCGATGAGGTCAAGGCGACGGTCGTGCCGCTCGTGCACGCCATCGGCGAGCGCAGCCAGCAGCCCGATGCCGACTTTTTGCACGCCCGCGTGCCCGAGGCCGCCCAGCGCGCCATGAGCTTCGACCTTATGAAGCTTGTCGGCCTGAACCTGGACGACACCACGCTTGCCTTTACCGAGCACCCGTTTAGCGAGGGCTTTGCCGTGGGTGACGCGCGCATCGCGACACACATCTACGAGGACGATTGCATCTCCAACGTCTACAGCATCATCCACGAGGCGGGACACGCCATGTACGAGCTGGGCGTCAATCCTGCCTATGCGCGCACCTGTCTTGAGGGTGGCACCTCCATGGGCATCCACGAGAGCCAGAGCCGCTTCTTCGAGAACACCGTGGGTCGCAGCCGCGCCTTTATGGGACCGCTGCTCGAGGTGCTGCGCCGCCACGCACCCGAGGTCTACGGCGACGTCGACGAGGACACGCTCTACCGCGCCGTGAACATCACGCAGCCGTCGTTGATCCGCACCGAGGCCGATGAGCTCACCTATCCGCTGCACGTTATGGTGCGCTACGAGATCGAGCGCATGCTGTTTGCCGGCGAGGCCATGGCCAAGGATATCCCCGCGCTTTGGAATCGCTTTATGGACGAGTACCTGGGCATTCCCGTTCCCGACGACACGCACGGCTGCCTGCAGGATACGCACTGGAGCGGCGGCTCGTTTGGCTACTTCCCCACGTATGCGCTGGGCAGTGCCTACGATGCCATGTTTGTGCCGGCCATGTGCCGCGACGGTGTCGACCTCAACGGCGCCTGTGCGAGTGGCGACCTGACACCCGTCCGCGCCTGGCTGGGCGAGCACATTTGGCAGTGGGGCCGCGCCAAGGACGCGCCGGAACTCATCAAGGACGCCTGCGGTATGGCCTTTGACGCCCGCTACTACTGCAGCTACCTACAGGACAAGTTCACCACGCTCTACGAGCTGTAAGGCATAACCGACACGCCAACGCAAAGGGGGCGCCGCGGAACCAATCCGCGGCGCCCCCTTTTTTCACCCAATAACTAGGCACCCAATGACTAGTTCGTTGACGCTAATGTCTTGGCAACGTCAGCGAAAACGACCCTAAGCGAGCAAGGTGACGTGAAATGAAAGGGCGCTGACCTTCTGGTCGCGCCCTTGAAATTGAACATCAGACTGCCGCTTGGGGCCGTTTGCAGCGTCGAGCAGTTACGCGGTTTGGTAAAACCGCGTAACTACAGAGCCTCGAGCGCGTTGGCGATGCGCTTCATGGCGGCATCGGCAGATGCTTGGTCGGGCGCCTCGGCCAGCACGCGAATCACCGACTCGGTTCCGCTCTTGCGCACGAGCACGCGGCCCTCGCCTGCCAGCGCAGCCTCGGCCTCGGCGATGGCGTTCTGCACGCCCATATTCTCGAGCGCGGCGTCCTTGTCCGCCACGTGCACGGCCACCTGCGCCTGTGGCAGCAGCTTGCACGGAGCCGTGAGTTGCGAGAGTGTCTCGCGCTCGGCACGAATCACTTCCATCACGCGCAGCGAGGTCATAATGCCGTCGCCCGTGCGCTCGATATCGCCAAAGATCGTATGGCCCGTCTGCTCGCCGCCCAGGCTGTAGCCGCCCTCGCGCATCTTGGCATACACGTGACGGTCGCCCACGCCGCTGGTCACGGCGCTCAGACCGGCAAGCTCCAGCGACTTGACCAGGCCAAAGTTGCTGGCGATCGTCGGTACCACGGTACCGCCCGAGAGACGCCCGTGCTTGTTCAGGTACACGCCGCACACGTACAGGATCTGGTCGCCGTCGACCACGCGGCCGCGCTCGTCCACGGCCAGGCAGCGGTCGGCATCGCCGTCGTAGGCAAATCCCACATCCAGGCCCTGCTCCACCACATGGCGCTGCAGGCGCTCCATATGCGTGGAGCCGCAGTCGACGTTGATGTTAAAGCCATCGGGCGCGGCGTTGATCACGCGCACGTCGGCGCCCAGCGCGTCGAACACCGGCTTGGCCACCGAGGATGCCGAACCGTTGGCGCAGTCGATGCCGATCTTGACGCCCTGCAGCGAAAAGTTCGCACTTGCGATGAGCGAAGCAATGTAGCGGTTGCGACCCTGCATGTAGTCCACCGTGGCACCGATGTGGTTGCCCGTGGCCAGCGGGACCTCGCTCTTGCCATCGATGTAGTCCTCGATGAGCTCCAGTACGTCCTCGTCCATCTTAAAACCGTCGCTATTGACGAGCTTAATGCCGTTATCGCAAAACGGGTTGTGGCTTGCGCTGATCATGATGCCGCAATCGAAGCAGCCCTCCACGGTCTGATGCGCTACGCCCGGCGTGGGGATCACGTGCAGCATATAGGCGTCCGCGCCGCTCGCGACCAGGCCGCTCACCAGCGCCGCCTCGAACATATAACTCGAGCGACGTGTGTCCTTGCCCACGATCACGCGTGCCTTGCGCTCGCGGTTGGCGCCGTAATACCAGCCCACAAAACGGCCAATCTTATAAGCGTGCTCTACCGTCAGTCCAACGTTAGCCTCACCGCGAAAGCCGTCGGTGCCAAAGTACTTCATGCGCTCTCCTTACAAAATAGGGGCGGACAGATTGCCTGTCCGCCCCAAAATGGTACTCGATTATCTGCGCTACCAGAAAAACCCTACGCCGACGCGCTGTCGCGAGCCGCCTGGCATGTAGGAGTCTGACGCAGCGTAAGCGGCTTGTCCCCCGCCTCGGCCGACGTGGTCAGCGTATACGTGATCGTCGTCGTCTCGCCAGCATGCAGGTCAACGGTGCCCGAATAGAAGGGGATTCCATGCCACGTAGCGGCGCCAAGACCAAACTGGGTGCCCTCGACGGTCAGATCAGTAATGTTGCCGCCCGTCGGGGCAAACAACGAGACATTCAGACGCTCGTCGTCGCGCGCGGCATCGGGCGCGCTCGCCGCGACGTAGTCGGGCAGCTTGCCGGCCTCCTCCTGCGTCATGATGTTCGTCAGGGTAACGGTGATGCGATACGAGCATGTGCCGTCACCGTTCTTGATGCCCTGGCCAATCTGCGTATCGGCATTCAGGTACCAGTCGAGCTTGGAGAAGCTCAGGTTGTTAAAGTAGACACCAGCAACGGGATCTTCACTCGGGTCATCCGGATCGGGCAGCGAGGCGTCGATGTTCATCTCCTTGATAGCGTTCTGCTCGTCATCGTTTTTCATCCACGCGATCAGGCGCCCCTCTTCGGCACCGCGCTCAACGGCGCTGACAAGCTTCGTAACATCGACATCGCCGATACCGCCAAGGATCTTGTCGAAGGCGGCGCTGGCAACAGCCGCAAAGATACCGTCCGACTCCTCGACCGGATAGTTCCAGTACACATCGTGCATGAGGACCTTTGCGGCGTTGGTGCCGTCGACAACCGTTCCGTCGGGCAGCGACACGTTACCGACCAGGCCCAGCAGATACTGCAGGAACACCGGGTCGATACCAATGACGCCATCGACGTCCTGGCCATATTGAGATTTCCACAGGGCTGCGACACGCTGCGAGTTGCGGGGCCAATCAGGCGAATAGGTATTGCCCGAGTTGTACAGGTTACTGTGGTTGCCGAACAGCGCCTCATCCTCTTCGTCGACGCTCTCGACTGCCTCATCCTCGCTGAGTCCAATGCGGGGAACAAACTCGCCAATCGACATCTGGCCGTCGGCGACCGAAATCAGGCCCTGCGAACCGCCAAAGCCGCCGCAGGCACGAATCTCGACGTTGTTCATGGCATACACAAGGTAGTTGCGCGTCTGGCCGTTGGCGCCGAGCATCTGGGGAAGGACGGGGGCGACCTTCTCCGCCGCGTCAACCGCGCCGTTGAGGGTGGCAAAGCCGTCCTTGGCCTTATCGACCAGCTCGGTCACCTGGGAAATATGAGTATCGCCAATGCCCTGGATCTTCTCGTTGGCGCTCTTGAACACCTTCGAGCTGCTGGAAAGCGAATCGGCGACCGCCTGCAGCGCGGACACGTTAATCATGCCGTCCTGAAACAGCTTGCCGGGCGTGGCCTGCGAAAGGTTATCGGCCATGGGAACCAGCGCATTGCTCGAGACATCGGACAGGGCGTCGATCATGGTGCGGGCCGCATTGATGTCGCTGCCATACACCGGGATAAACGAAGCCGCCGTCCACAGCGGGCTCGAGGTCTCCGCCTTCATGCTGTCGCAAAGCTCATCAATCTTCTTCGCGTCGTCAGGCAGCGTCGAAAAATCGCCCGACGTGACCTTGTCCTTAAGGCCACCGACAATCTCGACGGCCTCCTTCGCTTCACTCTTTACGGTCTTTGCCGAGTTAAGCAGCATAAAGCCGCTCGCGCCAAGCGCAACGAGAAGCACCGCGACTACAGCGGCAATAATGGCGCCAGTGTGACGCTTCTTGCCCTCGCCCTTGCGATGGCGATGACGGACCAGACCGTCAGAGGTCGAACTCGACGAAGCGTCGCTACCGTAGTTCAAGCCAAAATCGTAATAATCTTCCTTGGATCCCGAGCCCGCAAACTCGGCACCGCTATCATCCAGGCGGGCGAACGTGCCAGTCTCGGAGGCGCCGGTGTAGATCGTGCCAAGGTTACCCGTAAGCCCCGCGCCACCGGCAGAGGGAGTATTGTTGGCGGCCTTGCCGGCATTAACGTTGCCGGCGGCATTCGCGGCGTTGACAGCACCTGCGTTGTTCGCAGGTACCGAAGGAGCCCCGCTCGGCTGCGACGCGGAGGTTGCACCGCCCGCAAAGACATTCCCTCTTGCACGGCCGGTCTTTTTTGCCTTTTGAGACTGCTCGTACAGAGCGGTAAACATCGCCGTCTCGCCCGGGGACACGCGCTTACCGGAGCTGCCCTGTCCAGCGCCGCCCGGCGTGCCGGCCTTACCAGCCCCGTTCGGACGCGGCGGAACTGCAGGACGGCCGCTATCGCTGCCCTTAAAGTGATTACCAGCCATAAAGAAATCCTCGCAATTGAGTCGCAATGAAAAAGTCCATAACGTTACTAGTTTATGGCATTTTGAGCATCGACAGCTAAACTCCAGACACGGACATCAATTGGCGAAAATGCGGCACAACGCCTTTTCTGTCTTGGCGGCGGCGCCAGCTACACCGTGAGGAACATCATCACGATGATCATGGCAAAGCCGATAAGGTCGGTCGGCAAAAACACCGTCCCCAGCATAACGGCGCTGGTGATGGTCGCCGAAACCGGCTCCACAGTTCCGATGAGGCTCGCACGCACCGAGCCGATATCCTTAACGCCCTGCATATAGAGCATGTAAGCAAAAAACGAGCCGATAACCACGAACACCGCGAGCGCCTCGACGCCGGCGGCGTCGAGCGCCGGCATATGCGCCCAGGGCCGCACGAAGACACATGAGACCACACCCGCCGTGAGCATTGCCGAGCCCGTGACGATGGGGCTGCCGTATTCGGGCAGGATCTTGGCGGGAATCACCGCCATACACGCGGCGCTGACCGCACACATAAGACCTGCTGCCAGGCCAAGCGGCGAGATATTCAGGCTGGTGGGGTCGCCGCCGGTGGCGATTAAAAAGGTTCCACCCAGAGCCAGGCCAATGCCGATGACTTCGCGAGTACGCGGCATGCGGCGATCGATCGCGCAGGCGTAGCCCATGATGATAACGAGCTGCAGGCACTGGAGCACCGTCGCGGTTCCGGCGTTCGTCAGGCGCACGGCCGAAAGATAGCAAAACTGGTTGAACAGCAGGCCAAAGGCGGTAAAGAGCAGCAGCTGCTTGCGATCGGCGGGTGTGGTCCAGAGCTTAATCAGGCGCTCGCGGTCGCGCGTAACAACCACGGCCATAAAGAGTAGACCGGCGAGAATCTGACGCACGCTCATAAGCCACAAGGTGTCGACGTGGTAGGTATCGAACAGAAAGCTCGCACTGGTGCCCGAGAAGCCCCAAAACGAACCGCCCACCAGCGTAGCCAAGACGCCCGTGATCATCTTGCGCGTCGAAGCGCTGTTCAAGCGGTCGCGCCATGCGCGACGGGTGTCACGGCTGAGCTCGTCGGTGCCCTCGGGCACATCAATGTTCGATATATCGGTCATCGGCACCGAAGCCCCTGCGCCTTCGACCTGCTCGACACACTCTTTGCTCATTCCACTCCCCCGAAACAGCCTGGAAACAATTCGGCTTACCTTACCACGGCGAAGTCACCAGCTGGAGGCTTGTCCGCTTATCGGTGGGACAATTCCGCAGGCGTCTTTCCATAGCTCGATACCGCAATGGCCTTGCATTATGCGACAGCCAAATCGCGGCAGCAGGCTCTTTTGAAATGGATACGACAAAGCCCCCGAATTCCACAATGTAAGCGATTTTTAAAAATGTTCTTGCCACCGAGTTCAGGCTCCGTTATATTATCCCTTGCGCGCTTGCGCACCCTTGATCGGGCGTTTAGCTCAGGGGGAGAGCGCTTCCCTGACACGGAAGAGGTCAGAAGTTCAAATCTTCTAACGCCCACCAAATGTTCGCAGCTCAGAGGCTATGTCCTCTGGGCTGTTTTGTTTTATGTCGCCAAATCCGCCGGCAGTTCCAACCGCCCAACTAGCCAAAAGCCGACCATCTACTTGCCGATCTATCCATCGGCATAACCAATCAGTCCGAGCCGCAACTTCTCAGCAAAACGCCGCGATGTCTGTGCCCTGCGGTATCCTTGAGCCACTTGCACCTGCAGCACCAAGGAGCCGCCATGCGCACCGAGCTCGATGTCCCCTTTTCGCACAAAGAAGAAGCCAAGGCGCTGGGCGCCAAATGGGACCGGACCAAGAAGATCTGGTATGTACCCAGCGGCGTCAACCCCGAACCCTTTGCCGAGTGGCTGCCCGGTGTTGACCGATCCGACCCCTCAGCGCCGTATATATATCTAGTACTGGGCAAGCGCGAGTGCTGGAAGTGTCACAAAGAGACCTCGGTCGCGGCCTTCGGCATTCCCTATCGAACCGATAACGACGAGAGCATCGCCATCGCGCACGCGCCCAACGAAGCTGGGCACATCGCCATCGACACGGCCAACGCCAACGCACTCGCCATCGTGCCCGCTCTTGGCTGCGTGCCGGGCGAGATCCGCGACTACCTTCATAAGCGCTGCGGCTACAAGCCCGTAGGCGCGCGAGCCTCCAAAGCCCCGTCGCTCGGCAACACGTGCACCAGTTGCGACGCGCTGCAAGGCAGCCGCTATCTGTTCGAGGAGCCCTCGTCCCCGTTTGCCCTCACTGCCATCAACAAGCTGCCGGCACTGGAGTTTGTGCGCGTCGAAGTTGCCGGCGTCTTTGGCGTCCCGGCCACGCGCACCGACTTTGACCAGGCGCTCTTTACCTGGGCACGCGACCATCACGCCGAGTTCCACAAGCAGCTCGGTGAGGGGATTTATTTGTAGGGGCAACATCGAGGTATCGAGGAGCAGGAGCTCGATCGTCAAACAATCAAAAAGACGGGCTTTACGTACACGTATTCCGAGGGTGCCATGAGCTTCCCGGATGCCACCGACAAGCCGAGCCGCACCATCCTCACAGGAGAAGGCGGCACGGGAGCGAGCCGCTTCAAGCACGTCATCGAATGTCCCGATGGTCGTTTCCGCCGTCTTGTTCCCGACGAGCTCGATCAGCTTCAGGGATTCCCGAAAGGTTGGACCGATACGGGCATGACCGACGGCCATCGGGCCTTCTGCATGGGCAACGCACTCGTCACCGGCGTGCCCCATCGCATTGGCGAAGCTATGGTCGAAGTGTACAGCCTCTAAGGCAAGCAATCCGGAGCCGGCAGTTCACGCTGTCGACTCCGTTTTTCCACCCCACTTCCCCGTATACTGATGTAACACGTGTTTCATCCGGGCTTGTTGGGCCGGATTGTTCATGGGAGGGTCTTATGGCTGCTTCGAATCCGCCTAAGGGGAGCGTTTCTTCTTCGTCCATCAAGCCGGTTACGCGCAAGGCCGTGCGTTGCCAGCGCGAGGTCGCTTGGCTTGTCACGCAGGCGGCGGGCAGGCTCGTGGCGACCACTCAGGACGTCAACGCGCCTACGCCGAGCTTTGTGCTGGCAGCGGCGCTGGATTTCGTGCGCCAATTGGAGCTTGCCGAACAGGATGCCGGCGGCCACCTCGACTACCAGAATGTTATGGCGCCCGACCTGCAAACGTTCTGCCACATGGCCAAGTTGCCCGCCGCGCCCAATGCGCTTTCGGACGCAGGCTACATGTTTACGCTTTCGGGCGCGGACCTTATCCGCGACATCTATGCATACTGCAGCGAGCTCGCCGAGCGCCACGTCTTTGGCACGGCCGAAGTCAAACCGGGAAATGCCATCAAGCTGGTTCTTAGGCTGTTCTTGATAGACGGGTTCGGGGCCATGCCGGCGTAAGCCGAGTCTTTAGCATCACCGTCGACTGGACAACAACCGCTTTACCTTAATGGACGCCAATCGAGGGTCGATTATTGGGTCGCCTCGTCCACTAACGCATCTATCCCACGCGCTCCGACAGTCGATACTTGCGGTTGCGGCTCGTCGCCGGCGCCGTGGGCTCAAGCTCGCCTTGAGCAATGAGCGCGTTGACGCGCGACCTAACCTGGGAAATTGTGAGCCCTGTGTGCTCTGCCAGCTCGCGCGTCCCCAGCTCGCCGTAGTGTTTGAGTGCCGTCACAATTAAGCCCCCGCCATGATCGACCGGCTCGATCTTTGAACGGTAAAGTACGACCTTGAACCGATCGAATCCCGGGCAGAACAGGGGCTCGGCCAGACCATGCGCGCGCATGGCATCGATCATCATCGGGATGCCCGAGCCATTGCCCTCAGCCGGTGAACCTGCGCCATCCGGCAGCGGGACAATCGACATGAGCTTCACAAGCGTCGCGTTACGGCATCGGGAGCTGCCGTCAAACAAGTTCTCGCGAGTCTTTCCCCCGTAAAGGCCGCCAGGATTCGTCACCTCGACACGATCGTCAAAGACGTCGACGGCAATCGATTGTCCACAGAACCGATCCCCGTATTCTCGATGGATTACGGCGTTAGCGATTGCCTCGCGCAGAACCTCCTCGGGAATCTCAAGCGAGTCGACACGCGAGACGCCTTGGACGGTCGAGGTTCGCCGCAAATTCTTGGCGACGGCTGCGACGGCATCCGAAATCATCTCGCCCAACGTTCCCTCACAGATTGTGCGGTCCATGAACCTCAGCGACCCCGCAGCTCCCTTTTGAGCTCCCACGTGGACAGCCACATCAATGAAGAGCTTGGGATAGAACTGCTGAGGGTAAACGCCCGCGGCAAGGAGGCCGGCCTTGGTAACATTGCCCTGGAAGTCGAGGAAATTCAGACGCTCCATCTTTGTCTTCTTGTCCGCCGCACCGCGCATCGCTCGAGGCGTCAACGAATAGGCACGCTCTATCGTGCGGTCGACCAGCGACTCGTCGAGATCGCCCACACTCGTGCCGGGCACCGCATCGCGATCGCTAGGACTCGTCCGTTCATATGACGACAGTGCCAAAACCTCGGTCGACGAAAGCGGGACATCTTTGTCATCGATGCGTTTGTAGCTGCCACCTTGAGCGCCCCGCTCTATGACATAGCAAGGCTTGCTCGACGGGTCGAGCTCCTCAATCGTGATGACCAGAACCACGGTGCCCTGGAGCTCCACGCGCTCAATGGTGTATTTGGGCGGATTGGCCAGCTTTCCGCGACCGCCGGCATCGCCCATGCCCGCCACGAATTGGTTGAGCACTTTCTCGGTCTCAAAGTTTGCAACTGGGACAAAACCCGCGCGCTCGCTCACTCCGAGTACGATGATGCCGCCGGCGGTGTTTGCGAAAGCGCTGACCGTTTCCCATACGTCGTTGGAAAGCGTCGTGGCGCTCTCCTTCACTTCGACGTTAAGATCGTCCGAGCCCATGCGCCTTAAAGACTCGAGCAAACCGGTCAGTTCGTTTTCGTTCACCTGCACGTCCTTTCGCTCGGTTCTGCGAAGAATGCCGCGAATAGATTTCCTTCGTCCTCAGTTATCTCTCGTAATTATCTCTCATCTTTCTGTTATATCTCATATTAGAGATGAGCGAGAGATGAAAGATAGGATGTCTGCCATCTGTTTTATTTAAACATGTTTTTGCTGGTAAAACAATCTATATTGAGACAATATCATGGTTGCCTGTCTCTTTGCAGCATTGTTATCTCTCATATTTATCTCTCATCTTTCTGTTATCTCTCGTATTAGAGGCGAATGAGATATGAGAGATGTGTGGGCGTCGGATGAGTGTGGATTTTGGACGGTCGGGAAATGAGGGTGGATATTTGGACGGTTTTTGGGCGTTTTGAGGCTGATTCCGTCCGAAAATCCACTCTCATTCGATAGGCGTCCAAGTTTCCACGCTCGCGCGGCGGTCACGCGGGGCCTTTGCCCAATCCGCCAGCATCGTCTTCAGTTCGCCGCAGGGTCGCGTCCCCATATGGGTATACTCTCGTGGATTCGACTCGATTCGCCCCCGCTGGGGCGTCAAAGGAGACTGCATATGCCCACCACCTCAACCGACCCGCGCGCCGCAGCCGCTGCACTGCTGGTGCCCGGCACTACCTGCCACGGCTTTGCCGTCGAGCGCCGCGAGACCGTGCCCGAGC
>CAUFRO010000015.1 GCA_959027945.1 uncultured Collinsella sp. | reverse complement strand
GTTCCCCATATTATTAATGACGTCGACAGGCGGGGTGGTTCCCCGCGTACGTGCCATCTGAGTAACCGAGGGGAGGGCGCACATGGGAATGACTGGTGCATACGAGCGCAATCTCGATGCAAAAGGTCGTCTGTCCCTGCCTGCACCCCTTCGCGAGGAACTTGGAGAGCACGTTCGCGTGTTCAAAGCCCTGGATGTCGATGCTCTGTACGTGTTCTCTGCCGAGGCCTTCGATAAGTGGGTCGAAGGACTCTTCGCGGGTCGTGAGGGCCACGAGGGTTTTAACCCGCGTGACATTAACGACCAGAAGCTCATGAGGGCGATCAACAAGCGCACCACGTCGATGGACGTGGACGGCGCCGGTCGTATCGGTCTTTCCGAGTCTCTCCGCAAGCAGGCGAACCTCGACCGCGAGGTCACGGTTGTGGGCAACTACGACCACCTTGAGGTTTGGGATCGCGCCGCGGCCGATGAGGACGATGACGATGAGGCCCTGCTGGACCTCTTCTTCTCGTAAGGGCAAGGCACGGGTAACGGATGGAGCGTGGGATCTTGACACAAGAATATCGGCATGAACCTGTCATGCTCGGCGAAGTGCTTGAGTCGCTGCGGCTAAAGAGCGGCTCCGTTGTCTGCGATTGCACCCTTGGCGGTGCCGGCCATTCGGTAAAGATGGCCGCGCAGGTGGGGGAGACGGGCCTTTTGCTCGGCGTCGATCAGGACGACATGGCCCTCGAGGCCGCTGGCGCCCGTCTGGACCGCGAGGTTCCCGGAGTTCCGCACCAGCTGCTGAAGGGCAACTTCGGCGACTTGGACGAGCTGCTTTGCTCGGCCGAGGTGCCCGGGGTCGATGGCTTCCTGTTCGATTTGGGCGTTTCGTCACCGCAACTCGATATCCCTGGCAGGGGCTTTTCGTATAACGAGGACGCCCCATTGGACATGCGGATGGATCCGGGTAATAACACCTTAAACGCAGCTGAGGTCATCAACACCTATAACGAACACGACCTCGCCCGGATTCTACGCGTCTACGGCGAAGAGAAGTTTGCCTCGCAGATCGCGCGCGAGATCGTGCGCCGCCGCGAGCAAGAACCGATCGAAACCACCGGCCAATTTGTCGAGATCATCAAGGCGGGTATCCCGGCTGCCGCTCGTCGGCATGGCGGACACCCGGCCAAGAAAAGTTTCCAGGCCATTCGCATCGAGGTCAATCACGAGCTCGATGTGCTCGAACGAGGGCTTGATGCCGCCACCAGGTGGCTCAACCCGGGCGGACGTATCTGCGTCATCTCGTATCACTCGCTCGAGGACCGTATCGTAAAGAACCACTTTAAGGAGATGAGCCAGGGGTGCACGTGTCCGCCGGAGATTCCGGTGTGCGTGTGCGGCAACGTGCCGATACTCAAGGTCATCACCCGCAAACCCTTGGTTGCCCAGCCTGATGAGGTTGAGCGCAACCCTCGGGCGAGATCAGCCAAAATCCGCGTGGCGCAGCGTCTGTAGGCGCGACCGCGCGATATTGGACCTCCCGCTCGCACCATAAACGAAGCTTAAACACACTACCAACGTACTCGGGATGGGAGGCGGCATATCATGGGCTACAACACTTCAAGCGCAGCACTCGCCTATGATATGAACGCCATGCCCGCCTATCGTGAGACGCCGCAGGCCCCTGTTGCTCCCCGTGAGCAGCGCACGCCGCGCTTTGATGTCTACACGGGCGCGGGCCGTCAGGCAAACCAGGCGGTAAGCCCGGTTTTCATGAGCGTTCTTAAAACGTTTTGCATCATTGCGGCTATCTTCATGACGATCGGCGTCGCCCGCGTGGCGCTCGCCGGCGTTACGGCCCAGGTGCTCAACAGCAACGCCGAGCTTACCAACACGCTCGAAAAGGCGACCGATGAGAGCTCCGACCTGGAGGTCATGCATTCGGTCTATGGCGCCGACACGCGCATTCGCGACCTTGCGGGCGCTTATGGCATGGTGGAGCCCAGCGAGAGCGTTACACTTGACTATTCGCAGGATGCAGCCGCGGGCGCCAACGCGACCGCGACCGCTCAGTAGCAAGACGGTAGCTGAGTATGACAAATGACTATCGCCGCGGTTCCGATGGGGGCCGCGGTTCTGGACGTCCCTCGTCGCGGGGACGTTCTGGTTATCAAGGAACGGGTCGGCAATCTTACAACGCCGGGCAGTCCCGTGGCAACGACCCGGCGTCGCGACTTCGCGGCTCGGGCGGCCCTCAAGTGCATAACACCAGGTCGCGCAAGAGTTCGTCGACCGAATGGCTCACAGGCGCGCCTCTGCCTCGCCGCAAAGCCGTCATGGGATTCATTGGGCTTGGCTTGGGCTTGGGCGTCTTTCGCCTTGCCGACTATCAAATTGTCGAAGCCGATAAACTGCGCGAGCGTGCCGATGCGCGCCGCCTGCTTGCGCAGACCCTCTATGCCAAACGTGGCACCGTCTACGACCGCAACGGCAACGTGCTGGCGTCGTCGGTCGAATGTCGCAACATCGCCGTGAACCCGCAGCTTGTCGAGGATGTCGACAAGACGGTGTCGGCGCTGGTCAAGGCAACTGGAATCGATAAAAAGACCTGCCGCAAGCTCGTCGAGTCCGATGGCACCTGGGTGTATATCAAGCGCCAGGTGGACGAAGACGATGCTGCGGCGCTGGAGAAGAAGAATCTGCCCGGCGTGCTTTTTGAGCAGGCCATGAAGCGCGTATATCCATACGGCAATCTGGCATCGCAGGTGCTGGGTGTAGTGAATGTGGACAACGACGGCTTGACGGGTCTCGAAAAGCAATACAACAAGCTTCTGACCGGCACGAACGGTTCTCTCGTACGCGAGCGCGCGAGGGACGGCAGCTATATCGCGGGCGGTGCCTATAAAAAGGTGGCCGCGGTCGACGGCGTTGATATCGTGACGACGCTCGACGTCAATATCCAGCGTGCGGCTGAGGATGCTCTGACAGAGGCTGTCGAGAAGACAAAGGCCAAGAACGGCTCGGCTTTGGTCACCGACCCCACGACCGGTGAAATTCTCGCAGCCTGCTCGTACCCGACCTACGACCAGACCGATCTGGAGAACGCCAAGACCGAGGATATGAACCTGCGCCTGGTCACTGACGCCTACGAGCCCGGCTCGGTCTTTAAGACGCTCGTGGCGGGCGCCGGCTTCGACTTGGGCGTCGTGCGATCGAGTACGTCGTTTGAGGTGCCGGCGAGCATCAAGGTGGGCGACGATACCGTTACCGATGCCGATAAGCGCGACTATGGCATGACCATGGATGTGCGCGAGATGATGCGCCGTTCGTCCAATGTGGGCTTTGTCCTGGTGGGGCGCAAGATCGGTGCCGACGACTTTGCCGCCTATGTGGACAAGTGGGGCATCGGTCACAGCTCCGGTGTCGATTTTCCGGGCGAGAGCCTGGGCATCGTCAAGGAGCGTGACCAGTATGACGGCGCCACGCTGGGATCGATGAGCTTTGGACAGGCGCTGTCCGTCTCGCCGATTGAGATCGCACGTGCCGTGGGCGGCATCGCCAACGGCG
The DNA here is from genome assembly GCA_959027945.1 of uncultured Collinsella sp. Lineage (GTDB taxonomy): Bacteria > Actinomycetota > Coriobacteriia > Coriobacteriales > Coriobacteriaceae > Collinsella. The sequence continues at coordinate 45,549 of CAUFRO010000015.1, read as the reverse complement.
GCGTGATGATGACCCCGCACTTCTATAAGTCCAGCAAAGGCGACGAGAAGGACTGGGGCGAAGGCGAACGCGCGATTTCTGAGGACGCCGCATCCCAGGTGACATCGTGCATGCAGACGGTCGTGTCCGAGGGAACGGGCGTTGGCGGCGCGGTTGACGGCTATGACGTGGCGGGTAAGACCGGTACGGCCGAACGTGCCGACGAGAACGGCGGCTACCTCAAGGAGAACTACATGTCGTCCTTTATGGGCTTTGCACCGGCACAATCGCCCAAGGTGCTGTGCTATATCACGCTCGACGGAACGCCGAGCGGCTCAGATGCCGCTGCGGTGCCGTTCCAGTCCATTATGGCCAACGCGCTCGACGTGCTGGGTATCCCGCACACGAAGTAGGGGGTTACAATCTTTGGGGCGTGGTTTGTTGTCCCATATGAGGGGTGTTCACATGCCCTGCACCACGCATGCGCGGCGCTGGGATACAATACGCCGATAGCATTATTAGGTTTACAGGGGAGCTGCAATGATAGAGATCGCCGTCAACAACCTCGCGGCCGCAACAGGGGCCCGAACCGTGACGGGAGAAGCCGATCGGGTATGCCGCGGGTGCGTTATCGACTCGCGCCAGGTCGAGGAAGGGACGATTTTCGTCGCCTTTCCCGGTGAAAACGTCGACGGCAATGATTTTGCTTCCCGTGCCGTCCAGTCGGGTGCCGGCGCCGTCGTAATGACGCGTGAGCCCGAGGCTGAGCTGGTCTCGCTGGCGCAGGACAAGGGCTGTGCCATCCTGCTGACCGATGATCCCGAGGACTTTCTGCTGCGTTTGGCGCACACGTACCGTCTGGAGCTCGGCTGCCTGGTCGTTGGTATTACCGGTTCCATCGGCAAGACGACGACCAAGGACGTGCTCGCCGCCGTGCTCGCCAAGCGCTATCGTGTCTGGGCCACCAAGGGCAATTTCAATAACCTGATCGGCATGCCGCTCACGGTGCTTTCCGCTCCGGCCGATACCGAGGTCCTGGTGCTCGAGATGGGCATGAACCATTTCCACGAGATCGAGCGCCTGTCCCAGTCCGCCAATCCCAACCTTGCCGTCGTGAGCAAGATTGGTACCTCTCATATCGGCATTTTGGGTAGCCGCGAGAACATCGCCCGCGCTAAGGCCGAGATTGTCCAGGGTATGTGCGCCGCTGGCGACTTCTTGCCGCTGCTGGTTTTGGGCGGCGAGGACGACTTTACGCCGTTCATTCGCGATACGTTCGCCCAGCCTGCTGGTATCGACGTGATGCTGGCCGGCGTCTCGGACGATGATGAGGTCCGTGCCCGCGACATTCGTGTTGATGACGAGGGCCGTCCGGTCTTTACGCTCGATTTTGGCCAGGGTGAGACGATCGATACCATGCTTGCCATCCCCGGCGTGCAGTCCGTTCCTAATGCCGTTAAGGCCGCCGCGGTTGCCTATCGCCTGGGCGTGACGCCCGAGCAGATCGATGCTGCCTTTAGAGGCCTCACGATCACCGGTCACCGCCAGGAGATCAAGCGCGCCAAGAGCGGTGCCCGCGTCATCGACGATTCCTATAACGCCAGTGCCGAATCCATGGCTGCTGGCCTCGATCTGCTGTGCTCGCTTTCGTGCACGGGGTCTCGTATGGCGATCCTGGGCGAGATGGGCGAGATGGGCGATGAGGCTCCTCGCATGCATGAGCTCGTGGGCGCCTATGCCGCCGCCAAGAAGCTCGACATGCTGGCGTGCGTGGGTGGTGAGCTGGCCCAGCTTATGGCCGATGCCGCGCGCATGATGGGCATGGACGAGGACCGCATCCAGGTGTTCTCCGATTATCAGCAGGTGCTCGACCGCATGGGCGGCGCGCTTGAAAAACATGATGTTGTACTGGTCAAGGGTTCCCGCTTTGTTGAGCTCGACCGCTTTGTGGAAGGTGTGTGCTAGCCCATGTTCGGCAATCCCTCGTATCCAACGTATCAGGCTTTTTTGGGGCTTGGCATCGCCGCTGCCATTGCGCTGCTGCTCATGCCGTGGTGGATCAAGCTGCTCAAGGTCGAGGGTATCGGCCAGCAGGTTCGTGCCGACGGCCCCAAGCGTCATTTGGTTAAGCAGGGAACGCCCACCATGGGTGGTGTTGTCATTCTCGTCGCGATCTCGCTGACCTGCCTGCTGATGGGCAAGCTCACCACCGAGCTCGTGCTCGTGCTGCTCGCCACGCTGGCGACCGGCGTGCTGGGCCTGATCGACGACCTGACTTCCGTTACGCATGGGCGCTCGCTCGGTCTGACGCCTCATGCCAAGATGATCGGCCTAACCATTATCTGTGTCACCTTTACGGTACTTGCCGTCAACTGGTGCGGCGTCGCCCCCGAGATTCGTTTTCCCGGCGGCCTGACGATTGACCTCGGTGTTCTTTCGACCACCATCTGCGGCCTTTCGTTCCCGTGGCTCTACATTGTCTTTTGCTGGCTGATGATCGCCGGTCTTTCTAATGCCGTGAACCTGACCGATGGCCTTGACGGTCTTGCTGGTGGCACCTCCATGATTGCCATGCTCGCCATGGCTGCCATGGCGTTTTTGCACGGAGACGTGAACCTGTCCATCTTCTGCACCGCATGTGCCGGTGCCTGCTTGGGCTTTCTGTGGTTCAACTGCTATCCGGCGAGCATCTTTATGGGCGATACCGGCTCGCTTGCCCTGGGCGCCGCGTTTGCCTGCACGTCCATCATGACCAACACCGAAGTCGTTTCCCTCATCATCGGCGGCCTGTTTATCGTTGAGACCCTGTCGGTCATGATTCAGGTTGTCTATTTCCACTTTACGCACAAGCGCGTCTTCCTTATGGCGCCCATCCATCATCATTTCGAAAAGAAGGGCTGGGCCGAGACCAAGGTCGTCATCCGTTTTTGGATTATCGCTGCGGCCTTTGGTGCCGTTGGCCTTGCTCTGTTCTTCCAGTTGGGATAGTGGTCTTTCATGCCTCTTGCTGATGTCTTTAGCCTGCTCGTTTTGGGTCAGGGCAAATCCGGTCTCGATGTCGCCCGCTGGGCGCTGGCGCATCCCGAGCGCGTGAGCGCCGTTACCGTGTATGGCGGCGGCACCTCTGAGCCCAATGACGCCACGCGTGCGCTCGAGGCTGCTGGTGCGGCGTTTGTCTATGGGACCGAACAGGTCGAGGGCGTCTATGACGTATGCGTGACGTGCCCGGGCATCTCGGAGTTCTCGGGCTTCTTTAAGGCCGGGCGCGAGCATGCCGCCCAGATTATGGGTGAGCCCGAGTTTGCCTATCGCCTGTCACCCGATAACTGGATTGCCATCACGGGCACCAACGGCAAGACGACCACCACGTCGCTGACTGATTATCTGCTCAAGGCTGCCGGCGAGGCCAGTGTAGCTGTCGGCAACATCGGCGAGCCGCCGGTCAACGAGATTGACGGCCGAGCCCATAACGAGTGGTTTGTGGCCGAGCTCTCGAGCTATCAGATTGCTACGACCACCGAGCTCCACCCCCGCGTGGCGGTGCTGCTCAACATCACTCCCGACCACTTGGGCTGGCATAAGAGCCATAAGAACTACGCGCTTGCCAAGATTAAACTGTTTGCCAATATGGTCGATGACGATCTGGTGGTTGTCGACGTCGAAGACGCCGGCATTCACGAGTTCGATGAGTACATCTACACGCCGGGTCGTCGCATCTGCAAGGTTGCCTTTGACGAGCCTGAGGGCGAGGATGCCGCCTTTGTGCGCGATGGCAAGATGATCGTGCGCCTGAAGGGCGTCGAGACCCCGCTCATCGCTACATCCGAGCTCAAGATCTCGGGCCATCACAATGTTATCAATGTCCTGTGCGCTGCCACGGCTGCCCTGGCAGTCGGTGCCGATGTCGATGGCGTCTGCCGCGGTCTGGCCTCGTTCCAGCCGCTCGAGCACCGCGTGGAGCCGTGTGGCGAGATTGACGGCGTGCGCTACGTCAACGATTCCAAGGCGACCAACACCGATGCGGTCGAGAAGGCACTGACGGCATTTCCCGATGACGACGTGATCTTGCTGCTCGGCGGCCACGATAAGGGCACGCCGCTCACGGACTTCGCACGCGTTGTTATGGATAACGTACGCTCGGTCGTCTGCTTTGGCGATGCGCGCGAGCGCTTCACCGCCGCTATGGACGAGGCCGATGTCGATGGCGATGTGGATATCGCCCAGGCGGATGACCTGCGCGATGCCGTGGACGTCGCCCGTTCGCTGTCGAGCCGTGGTGACGTGATCTTACTTTCTCCTGCCTGTTCTTCGTTCGATGAGTTCTCGGGCTATGAGGAGCGCGGCCGCGTGTTTAAGGACTATGTGGCCCAGCTTGCCGCTGCGGCGAAATCGCAAATGGAATAGGGGTTGCCGGTGAGAGAGGAGAGCCCCCGACAAGGTATGAGGAGGCCCGACTCGGACCGTGCTTCCTCGCGGCGCAGCACACCGCGTTCCGGTCGCGGCGGGCAGACGTTTAGCGAACGCTATATTGCCGGCGTTCCCGCCCGTATCATGCGCCCCCGTTTGATATTCATGGCCTGCCTGTTTACCTTGGTGTGCTTTGGCCTGCTGATGGTGTACTCGGCGTCTTCGGTCGAGGCGCTGCACGAGAATGGCTCGGCGACGTTTTTTCTGTTTCGACAAGCCGCGTTTGCCGGAGTTGGCGTGCTGGCTATGGCTGCCATCGTGCGCATCTTGCCGGACAGTTGGTTTGGGGAAGACGTGCTCAGGATCTTCCTCATCGGCATGATGGGGCTACTGCTTCTGGTGTTCTTGGTGGGCAGCGGCAGCCGTGGCGCCACGCGCTGGCTCAACATCGCCGGTATTCAGTTCCAGCCTTCCGAGTTTTTAAAGCCATTTGCCATTGCGTATTCGGCCATCATGCTTGATCGTTTCTTTTCGCCCGGTGGCAACATCAACGAATTCCTTCGCAAGATGGGCATCTACTTGGGCATTTCGCTCTTTCTGATCTTTATCCAGCCCGATTTCGGTACTGTCCTGATCATCCTGTTGACCCTCATGTGCATGGCGTTGTTTGCGGGTCTCGACCCCAGATTTATCATCGGCGTGCTAATCTTCGGCATTCTCGTGATCGTGATTGCGCTTGTTGCAGAGCCGTACCGTATGGTGCGTATTCAGGTTGCCTTGAACCCTTGGGCCGACGAGTATGGTGACGGCTATCAGGCCACGCTTGCCATCATGGCCTTTGCCTCGGGCGGTCTGTTCGGCCGTGGCATCGGCAACTCAACCATGAAGTACTCGTATCTGCCCGAGGCGCACAATGACTACATCCTGGCCATCATTGGCGAGGAAGTCGGTTTTGTCGGAACCGTGCTGTTCTTCTTGGTGTTTGCGATGCTGGTCTACTCGGCGTTTCGCATTGCCGAGCAGGCGACCGATCGTCGGGGCGCGCTTATGGCGTCTGGCTCCGCGGTCATTCTCGCGGTGCAGTTTTTGATTAATGCGCTTGGCATCCTCAACGTGTTTCCCATGACGGGCAAACCGTTGCCGTTTATTAGCTACGGCGGTTCGTCGATTATTGTGTCGCTTATGCTTGCCGGGTTGATCCTGCGCGTTTCGTACGAGAGCGCCCGTCGCGATGAGTACGACCGTCGCCGCGAGAGCTTTGCCGTTATGGATGAGAGTACCGCCGGCGTGCCCCACGTGCGCGGCGAGCGATCTTCGCGTAACGGTTTTACCGTCCTGGATGGCTCTGCGACCGAGCCGGCAGCCCGCCCGCGTCAGCGAACGGCGCCGCAAGGTCGTCCTCAGCGCCCCAGCCCTCGCAACGCGGGCGGCGGATATAATCGAATCGATTTGAACTCGGACCCGTCGGCGCGTCTGCGTACCGACGACCAGGGACCGCGTGTACGAAGGGACTACCATGACCGATAAAATGACCGTTGCTATTGCAGCCGGCGGCACGGCCGGGCACATCAACCCCGCGCTCGCCTTGGCCGAAGAGCTGCGTGACCGTGGCCACCACGTTGTGTTCGTGGGCCAGTCGCGCAAGCTCGAGGGTCGTCTGGTCCCCGAGGCTGGGTTTGATTTTGTGCCCATTACGGTCACGGGCTTCGACCGCTCCCGTCCTTGGACGGCGCTGACCTCGCTGTGGCGTGTCAACAAAGCCAAGCGTGCGCTCGCCAGTCATTTCTCAAAGGTCGGCAAGCCCGATGCCGCCATTGGTTTTGGTGCCTATGTCGAGGTTCCGCTGCTGGGGTGGTGCAAGGGCGCGGGCGTTCCGTATCTGCTGCATGAGCAGAACTCTGTTCCGGGCCTGGCCAACAAGATGATGAACTCCCACGCCGCCCGCGTGTGCATCTCGGTGCCGGCAGCGCGTTCGGTCTTTGAGCGCGAAGGTGACCCTGACCACGTGCTCATGACCGGCAACCCCGTACGTCGCTCGGTGATCGAGGGCGATCGCGCTCGCGGCCGCAAGGCACTTGGCGTTCCCGAGGACGCTACGCTGCTGCTCGTCTTTGGCGGTTCACTTGGCGCCCAGCACCTCAACGAGCGTGTGGCTTCGCTCAAAAACGAGCTGCTTTCGCGCAAGAACCTCTATGTGTTGCATTCGACGGGTGCCGACGGCTTTGAGGAGACCGAGCGCGCTTTGGCGCTGACGCCCGAGGAGGCGAAGCGTTACCGCGTCCAGCCTTACATCGACAACATGGGCGATATGCTGGCTGCTGCCGATTTGGTGCTCTCGCGTTCGGGCGCATCGAGCGTGGCCGAGATCGCTGCACTCGCCGTGCCTTCGGTGCTCGTGCCGTACCCGCATGCGACGGCCGACCACCAAACCACCAATGCCCGTTATCTGGTCGACGCTGGGGCCGGCGTGCTCTGCGCCGATGCCGATATCGACGGTTCTGCCTTTGCCGATGAACTGCTGCACCTGGTCGATGACGCGGCGGCGCGCGACGCCATGCGTCAGGCGGCGCGTGGTCTGGCCCAGGATAGGGCCGCCGCTCTTCTGGCGGATGCGGTAGAGGGTTTGCGTTAGTTAGACGGGATATCGTCGGTCGCCCTCGCGCTGATGCGGTAGGTGCGGTACAGTTAACGGGTTACAGGCAGTGTTTACGCAAGGAGTACACGAGCACATGGCTGATTCCCAGACTGCAACCTCCGCGCCCGAGTTTAAGAGCGCCCACTTTATCGGTATCGGCGGCGCCGGCATGAGCGGCATCGCCCTCGTTCTGCACGAGCGCGGTTATGCCGTTACCGGCTCCGACCTTAAGACGTCACGTTATATCCGCCAGCTTACCCGCGCTGGTGTGAAGGTGCATGTGGGCCATGAGGCCGCCACGATCGACGAGGTCAAGCCCGACGTGGTTGTTGTCTCCACCGCTATTCCGGAGTCCAACCCTGAACTCGTGCGCGCTCGCGAGCTTGGTATTCCCGTGTGGCCCCGTGCTAAGATGCTCTCTGCTTTGGGCCACGGCTACACCACCGTCGCTGTTGCCGGCACGCATGGCAAGACCACCACGTCTTCGATGTGCGCCACCATGCTCGACCGCATGGGTCTGGATCCGAGCTTCTTGATCGGTGGCATCGTCGAGGGCTATGACACGAACGGCAAGAACGGCTCGGGCGACTACTTTGTCGCCGAGGCCGACGAGTCCGACAGCTCCTTCCTGTTCCTGAACCCCAACGTGGTCATTGTGACCAACGTCGAGGCCGACCACCTCGATCACTACTCGGGTATCGAGGAGATCGAGGCAACTTTCGCCAAATTCATGAGCCTGGTGGGCGAGGACGGCACCGTCATCGTCTGCGGTGAGGACCCGCATCTGGTCGAGCTCGCCAAGTCGACGGGTCGTCACGTGCTTTCCTACGGCTTTGCCGAGGGCAACGACATCGTCTGCATGCACCCGGATGTCAAGGGCATCCAGAGCGACTTTATCGTTCGCTTTGAGGACGGCACTGAGCATGCCGTGGAGATCAAGAGCAATCCCGGTCGCCACAACATGCTCAACGCCACGGCGGTACTCACCGTCGCCCATGTCCTGGGCCTTGACATCGACGCCGCCGCCAAGGCGCTTTCGAGCTTTGAGGGCGTCCGTCGTCGCTTTACCCACGTGGGCGATATCGATGGCATCACCGTGGTCGATGATTACGGCCATCACCCCACCGAGATCAAGGCGACGCTTGCTGCCGCTTCGTCGCTGGGCTACAAGCACGTCGACGTCGTGTTCCAGCCGCACCGCTATTCGCGCCTGCAGGCCCTGTGCGACGACTTTGCCGATGCATTTGCCAATGCCGATAAACTGCTGCTGATTGATGTGTTCTCGGCTGGCGAGATGCCCATTCCGGGTGTCACCTCTAAGATGCTCGCCGATACCGTGCGCGCCAAGCATCCTGGTAAGGAGGTCGTGTATTGCTCCAGCCGTCTTGAGCTTAATCAGGAGCTCGAGCAGATGGTGGGCGAGGGCGACCTGCTGCTCACAATGGGTGCCGGTGACGTTACGACCGTCGGTCCCGAGTTTATCGAGTATCTGACTGCCAAGAAAGACGCTTAAGTCTAATGGGTCTGTTTAACGCCGTCATGGCGCTCTCGGGCATGATCGACACGGATGTGATCGAGGACGAGCGCCTTGCGCGTCATACGAGCTATCGTATCGGCGGCAAGGCCGACCTCTTTGTGACGTGCCATAGCTATCATGCCCTCCGCCGCGCCGTGGCGGTGCTCGATCGCGAGCAGGTGCCGTGGGTCATCGTCGGCAAGGGCTCCAATCTGCTGGTTGCCGATGGCGGTTATCGCGGTGCCGTCATTTCGCTCGGACGTGAGTTTCAGCGCACGGTTGTTGCCGATGACGGTTGTACGCTGACGGTCGGTGCGGGCGTGATGTTTGCGCGCCTGGTCAACGATGCCCTGTCGCGTAGCCTCTCGGGCCTTGAGTTTGCCGTTGGCATCCCCGGGTCGGTCGGCGGTGCGATATCTATGAATGCCGGCACACGGACCGAATGGATTGGCTCGCTGGTTGAGGATGTCGTAACGTTTGACCCGGTATCCGGTATCAAGCATTATGCGGGGTCCGAGATCACTTGGGGCTACCGCGAATGTAGCCTTCCCCGCAATGAGATCATCCTCGAGTGCGTGCTCAAACTTAAACCGGCGCCCAAGGCCGACATTCGCGAGCGCATGGAGCGGTGCCTGACGAGGCGCAAGCGTACACAGCCCATGGGTCGCGCATCCTGCGGGTCGGTCTTTCGCAACCCGCCCGATGCGAGTGTGGGCAAGCTTATCGAGGATTGTGGATTAAAGGGTTTTTCGATTGGCGGCGCGGAAGTTTCGCCCGTTCACGCTAATTTTATCGTTAATAACGGAACTGCCTCGGCCGATGACGTTGCCGCGGTTATCAGACATGTGCACGGAAAGGTGAGGGAGGCGTATGGCATCGAGCTCAGACCGGAAGTTAAATTCCTCGGCTTCTAGAGCATCGAAACCCACCTTCCGCCGCGCCGGAGGGCGTTCCGGCGCGCCTGCCAAACCTCAACGCAATACCGTCGCGCACTCTAAGCCTGTCGGGCATGCTCGACAGACCAGTCGTCCGGTCGTCGGCTCGCAGCTCGGTAATCGTCCGGCTGCAAAAAAGTCCTCGCGTCCCTCGGTGACGTCAAAGTCTGTTATGGGCGCCAAGCCTGCCCGCCCCATGGCAACTCCTAAGCCCTCGACGGGAACTAAAGCGGCGCGTCCAGGTCGCACACTGGGCGCATCGAAACCGCGCTCGCTGACATCGGTGCCGGCTACCGCCAAGAAGCCTTCGGGTAAAAAAGGCGTAAACCCGTTGTCTTCACTTGGGGCGATGGCAAATAAAACATCAGACGCCGCTTCTGTCGTTGCAGGCAAAGGCAAAATCGTGGGCGGGGTTCTGGCCGCCTTGGCCGTGCTCGTCGTCGTTGCCATCGTGGTGATTAACTCTGGATTGTTTACTGCCACTGATATTCAGATTCAAGGCAGCGAGCATGTGACGAAGCACGATGCTATCCAGCTGATCGATTTGCCCGAGGGAACGTCGCTTTTTAACGTCGATCCCGACCAGATTACCGAGGATCTCAAGCAGAACCCGTGGGTCTCGGGCGTGGATGTCCAGCGTCAGTTCCCGCATACGCTCATCATTACGCCGATGGAGCGCAAGGTCATTGCAATTGCCTATATCAGCTCCGATGACCTTGCCTGGGCCATCGGGGATGATGACACCTGGATCGCCCCGCTGTCGACGTCGGTCGAAGTTGACGACCAGGGCAACGTCATCACGACAGGGCAGGGCTCAAATACCCTGACCGGCATTGATGCCGCACTGGCGCTCGCTAAGCACTATGGCGCGGTGTTGTTGACTGATGTCTCGGCGGATGTCGCTCCGGTTTCCGGCCAGGCAGTGAGCTCCAAGGCCGTTAAGGCTGGGTTGGATTATGTGCGTGGTTTTTCGAGCGAGTTCTTGGGACAAGTCAAGGATATTTCCACGCCTTCGGTCGAAGCCATCTCGGCAAACCTCAATAACGGCATTGAAGTGTCGCTGGGCGATTCGGACGATATCGTCAAGAAGGAACGCGTAGTCACCAAGTTGCTTTCGCAGGTAGAGGGCGTAACGTATATCAATGTGCGCTCTCCGGGTAACTACACATTTAGGAATGCTCCGACCTCGTAGCGCTGGTTGATGCTTTGTTGAGGGGCCATACCACGCCGTTTATCTGGTTTGTTTGGTTTTCACGGTCAATTATTTGACTGATACGTTCATAATGTGCAACCATAATACGGTTTACCTTTGCATTTACTTTCAACCTGAAGGTTAATGTGCGCAGGGGTCGACCCATGCTATGGCTATAACCTTTGTTCGGAGGACCGACATGCACGAGACAGAGATCAACAACTACCTTGCCGTCATTAAGGTGGTCGGCGTCGGCGGCGGCGGTACCAACGCGGTCAATCGAATGATCGAAGAGGGCATCCGCGGCGTCGAGTTTGTTGCCATCAACACCGATGCTCAGGCACTCGCGATCTCTGATGCCGATATCAAGGTGCACATCGGCACCGACCTTACCCGCGGCCTGGGCGCCGGCGCCAACCCCGAGGTTGGCCGCAAGGCTGCCGATGAGTCCCGCGACGACATTGCCGAGTCGCTCGCTGGCGCCGACATGGTGTTCATCACCTGCGGCGAGGGCGGTGGCACCGGTACCGGCGCTGCTCCCATCGTTGCCGATATCGCGATGAACGAGGTCGGCGCACTGACCGTCGCCGTCGTGACCAAGCCCTTCACCTTCGAGGGCCGCAAGCGCAAGAAGAGCGCCGAGGAGGGCATTAAGACCCTCTCCGATTGCGTCGACACCATGATCGTCATCCCTAACGATAAGCTGCTCGACATCGCCGAGAAGAAGACCACCATGCTCGAGGCCTTCGCGATTGCCGATGGCGTCCTTTCCCAGGGCACCCAGGGCATCACCGACCTCATCACCGTCCCCGGTATCATCAACCTGGACTTCGCCGATGTTAAGACCATCATGAAGCAGGCCGGTACCGCCATGATGGGTATCGGTACCTCTTCTGGGGACACCCGTGCCGTCGACGCTGCCCAGCAGGCCATCTCCAGCCCGCTGCTCGAGAGCTCCATCGATGGCGCCACGCGCGTGCTGCTCTCCATCGCCGGTTCCAAGGACCTGGGCATCCAGGAGATCAGCGACGCCGCCGACGTTGTCGCCAACGCCGTCGACTCCGAGGCCAACATCATCTTCGGTACCGTTGTCGACGAGTCCCTGGGCGATCAGGTGCGTATCACCGTCATCGCTACGGGCTTCTCCGACTCCAACGTCAACCGTCAGGACGAGCTCTTTGCTGCTCAGCAGTCTCAGAGCAAGGCCGCTGCCTCCGCTGAGCCGCAGCGCACCGCTCCGGCCACCAGCCCGGCTCAGGCCGCTCCGACCCGCAACGTCGGTGGCACCGAGCTTCCTAACTTCGGCAACGATCAGTTCGAGCTTCCCGACTTCCTGAAGCGCGGTAGCTTCTAAGTCGTTCTTTGCATTGTTGCTCACGGGGGCGTGTCCGTATGGACGCGCCCTTTTTATTTCGACTTTGTAAACTAGAACCTCCAATCTCTTTACGTTCCCTTTACGATTGCCTCCAGCGCAGCAGGTATCCTTTTAGAGAAGTATGACAGCCGTATAAACGCGGACTGTAGCGGCGATGCCGCGGTACTTGTGTTATTAGGAGGCTTTAGTATGGCAGCACGTGCGGACAAAGTTTCGCGTGTCGACCATGATGGAGTTACGTTGGTGGAGGGCGCGACATCCGATGTTCGCTTTGCCTTCACCGAGCGCGCCGGTGGCGTTTCCGAAGATGCGTACTCCTCACTCAACTTGGGCTCGCATGTTGGCGATGACCCCTTTGCTGTTCAAGAAAATCGTCGTCGTGCGCTCGAGGCTATGGGTGCCGCCGAGTGCGAGCACAACCTGCTCGTTCCCAATCAGGTCCATGGTGATCATATCGTTGCGGTGACCTCGAACGGCGCCGATGACCTTGAGGACGTCCGCGAGCAGATTGCCGCGGGCTGCGATGCCATCGTCTGTACGGCGCATAACGTGCCCGTGCTGCTCTGCTTTGCCGACTGCGTTCCCGTGGTGCTGGTGGCCCCTGGCGGATTTGCCGTGGTGCACTCCGGTTGGAAGGGCACGATTGCACGTATTTCTGCCAAGGCGTGCCAGGCGCTTTGCGATGCTGCCGGCTGCGATGCGGGTGACGTTTCCGCCTATATCGGCCCCCATATCTTGGGTGACGAATATGAGGTATCCCAGGAACTCATGGATCGCTTTGCCGCCGAGTTCTCTTGCATCGATGCGAGTACCTCTCGCATGCTCGATCTTTCCGCTGCCATTCGCGAGGCGCTGGTAGATGTCGGTGTCGACGCGGATGATATCGTGGATACCCAGCTTTCGACCGTGCGTCAGAACGACCGCTTTTATTCCTACCGTAACGAGGACGGCACCTGTGGGCGCCATGCTGCAATCGGCGTGATGCTATGAGAAAGATCGTATCGGTCCTGAGCGCCGCTGTGCTTACGCTTACGCTGTGCGCCTGTTCTTCGGGATCTTCTACCTCTTCCATTACCGTGGCCGGCTCCACGACCTGCCTTCCTATCGCCGAGATTGCGGCCGAGGGCTTTAAGGAGGAGACCGGCATCGACGTGCTCGTTTCCGGTTTGGGTTCTTCCGCTGGGATCGAGGCCGTCAGCGCCGGCACGGCCGATATCGCCAGCTCCTCCCGTGGACTCAATGCCGACGAACAGGATTTGGGCCTGACTCCCATCGTCATTGCCCACGACGGTATCGCGGTCATCGTGAACGACGATAACCCGGTCGATAACCTCTCGACCGAGCAGCTCCGCGATATTTACGCCGGCAAGATCACCAACTGGAAAGAAGTCGGTGGCGAGGACCTGAGGATTCAGGTCATCAACCGAGACGAGGCGTCCGGTACGCGCGAGGCCTTCCGTACCATCGTGATGGATGGCACGCCGTTCGATCGCCGCTCGGCCGTTCTTTCGGGTACGGGCCAGGTGCGCGACGTGGTATCTCGTTCGCGTGGGGCCATCGGCTACATTTCGCTGGGCTTCGTCGATAGCCTCAACGCCAAGACCTCGGTCAAGGCCGTCTCGGTCAATCATGTTGAGGCGTCCGAGAAGACGGTCGCGAGTGGCGGCTATCCCATCTCGCGCGACCTTTACTTCTTTGTGAAGGGTGTGCCTTCGCAGCAGGCGCAGGATTACATCGACTATGTGACGTCCGAAAAGATGGACAAGCAGATTCGCGAGGCGGGCTTTATTCCCGTCACCAACGACGAGAAGGGGAGTGAGTAGCATGGAAGCACAGGAAAACTCCCAGACTGAGCAGAATGTTCAGACGCCCAAGAAGCGCGAGCTGGCGCTCGTATCGCGCAGTACCTATATCAAGGAGAAGGCGCTGCAGTGGATCTTCTTTGCCTGCGCGTTCTTGGCGGTCGTTACCGTCATCCTGATTTTTGTCTTTACCACGTACTCGGCGCTGCCCGTCTTTACTGACATCGGTCTGGCTGACTTCTTTAGCTTTACGTGGGCGCCTTCCGAGGGCCACTACGGCATCTTGTCGCTGCTTGCTGGCTCGGGTCTGGTGACCGTCGGTGCGCTCGCCATGGGCGTGCCGCTGGGCGTGGGTACGGCCGTTTACCTGGTCGAGATTGCCAGCAAGCGCGTGCGCAAGCTCATCAGCCCCGCCGTTGACCTGCTGGCGGGCATACCCTCCATCATCTACGGCTTCTTTGGCATGATCATCATCCGCCCGTTTATCGCACAACTGACCGGCGGCCTTGGTTTTGGTGCGCTGACGGCGTGGTTTGTGCTCGCCATCATGATCGTCCCTACCATCACCACGCTTACCATCGATGCTCTCAATTCCATTCCCATGGGCATTCGCGAGGCATCGTATGCCATGGGCGCCACAAAGTGGCAGACCATCTATAAGGTCGTGCTACCTGCCGCGAAGCTGGGTATCGTTGATGCCATCGTGCTGGGTATGGGCCGTGCCATCGGCGAGACCATGGCCGTGCTCATGGTCGTAGGTAACGCCCCGGTTATTCCCGACAGCATTGCGAGCCCCATCTCGACGCTCACGAGCCAGATTGCGCTCGACATGAGCTATTCCTCGGGTCTGCACCGCTCGGCGCTGTTCGGCATGGGTGTGGTCCTGTTTATCATCTCCGCCACGCTGGTGGGTATCGTTCGTCTGATTTCCAAGAAGAAGAGGGGGTAGGCTATGTTCGATTCCGTTGACACGACGGTCGATACGACCTCGTCGCGCGAGCGCATCAAGCGTGCCCTTTCCCACGGCAAGAAGGGCCGCATCAACAAGGACCTGTCCAACAAGATCATGCTTGGCGTGTTTCGTGCCGCTGCCTACATCACCACGCTGGTGCTGGTCGCTATCATCGCCTACGTGGTCATCAACGGCCTGCCACACATCTCGCTCGACTTTATCTTCGGTTGGCCCCAGGGCGTCAACGCCGAGGGCGGAATTTGGCCCACGATCGTCTCGACCGTCTACGTGACGGCGCTCGCCATGCTTATCTGCACGCCGATCGCTGTGCTGGCAGCCGTCTATCTGGCCGAGTACGCCAAGCAGGGCAAGGTCGTCGAGCTCATTCGCTACGCTGCTGACGCTTTGGCCTCGGTGCCCTCCATCGTTATGGGCCTGTTTGGCTACGCCTTGTTTGTCGAGGCTATGGGCCTGGGCCTTTCGATGGTCTCGGCCGCTCTGGCGCTCGCGCTCTTGATGCTTCCCATCGTCATGCGCACCACCGAAGAAGCCATTCGCGCCGTTCCGCGCTATATCCGTTGGGGCGCGTACGGCCTGGGCGCTACCAAGTGGCAGGTCGTCTCCAAGATCGTGCTTCCTTCGGCCTTTGGCCGCATTGCCACGGGCATCGTCCTTGCCATCGGCCGTGCCATCGGCGAGACCGCCGTGGTGCTCTACACCATGGGCCAGGCCATCAATCTACCTATTTCGCCGCTCGATTCCGGTCGTCCCATGACCGTTCACCTGTACCTGCTTGCCAACGACGGCATCAACATGAACGCAGCCTACGGCACCGCGCTCTTGCTGATGGTGATCATTTTGGCCTTCAACCTGTTTGCGCGCTTCCTGTCGCGCAAGCGTCGCTAGTTAAGGAGTCCCATGTCCGTTTATCAGTCCGCTCCCGCGTTGGAGCAAGCGGCCATTACGGCCAAGGATTTCAACTTTTGGTACGGTGACTTTCATGCGCTGACGGGGCTTGACCTCAACATCGCCAAAAACGCCATCACCTCCTTCATTGGCCCTTCGGGCTGCGGCAAGTCGACGTTTTTGCGCTGCATCAACCGCATGAATGACCTGATTGAGGGCACGCGCGTCGAGGGCACCATGACGCTCGACGGCAACGATATCTATGCCGAGGGTGTCGATCCGGTCGATCTCCGTCGTCGCGTGGGCATGATCTTTCAGCAGCCCAACCCGTTTCCCAAATCCATCTACGAGAATGTCGCCTTTGGCCCTCGTCTGCAGGGCGTGACTAGCAAAAGCGACCTCGATGACATCGTGGAAGAATCGCTCAAGCGCGCCAACCTCTGGAAAGAGGTATCCAATCAGCTCAACAAGGATGGTTTGGCGCTCTCGGGCGGTCAGCAGCAGCGTCTGTGCATCGCGCGCGTGCTTGCGGTGCAACCCGATGTCCTCCTGATGGACGAGCCCTGCTCCGCCATCGACCCCACTTCCGTCTCTAAGGTCGAGGATCTGATGGCCGAGCTGGCGCCCGAGATGACGATCATCATCGTCACGCATTCAATGCAGCAGGCAGCTCGTATCAGTGACTACACCGCGTTCTTCTTGCAGGAAGTTGCCGGCGAGCCCGCTACGCTCATCGAGTATGGTCAAACCGACGCGATCTTCACCAGCCCGGTGGACTCGCGGACGGAAGACTATATCACCGGCCGCTTTGGCTGATCGGTGCGACTAGTCCCAAGCCGATCGGATCTGGTCCGGTGCGTATTCACTGTGCGGGCGGCATGACCGCACCCAACTGATTGGAGTGAACCATGCGCAAACTGTTTTCCCGTCAGCTCATCGAGGCCCGTCACGAGATGCTGAGCATCTACGAGGCCGTCGATCTGGCCCTCCACGATGCCGTGAAGGCCTATGTGACCGACGACCGCAAGCTCGCCACCAAGACCAAGAAGCGTACGCTTTCGATTGACGCACGCTGCGCCAACCTGGAGGCCGTCTGCTACAACCTGATTGCCACGCAGTCACCGGTCGCCTCCGACTTCCGCTTGCTGCAGACGATCATCTACGTCGACTTTAACCTGCAGCGCATGACCGATAAGGTTCGCCAGATTTGCCGCGCCACGCGTCATATGATCAAGGCCGACATCTCGCTGCCCAAGGAGCTTGTCGGCACGGTCGAGGCCGAGGCTGAGGCCGTCTACCAGGTGCTGGGCTCTTCGCTTTCTGCGCTCGTCACCAACGACATGTCCATCATCTGCAACTTGGCCGTCGAGGACGAGCCAGTGCACGCCGCCTACGAGCAGTTCTTCCGCACCTTTAACCGCATGGACACGGGCGATTTTATGGACGACGACAGCAACTATGACGACCTGCGCCGCGCCATCATGGTATCGCGCTATCTCGATCGCATCGCCTCGATTTCCATCGATGCCGCCTGCCGTCTGACCTTCCTGTTGACCGGACAGCGTATGACTGCCAGTGATATCGCCTGCACTGATGAGGATGAGCTCGAGAGCATGCGCGTGCCTTCGGGCGAGGGTGTTATCATGAGGCCCGCCGTCGATGCACGCTACGTTGCCAAGGTGCCCGTTAACGAGGTCAGCGAGGGTCTTCGCTACCTGCTCGATCATCTTGAGGATGAGGACGATGGCGAGGACGACGAGGAGTAAGTAACCCCGTTCGTCGAAAGATTGTAAATACCTAAGTGAGCGCGGCCTTGCACATGCGGGGCCGCGCTCTTGCGTTAGCATGGGACTACTTGTTTGGCTGTCAGCGGAGGCGATTGGCAATGGATAACTATTTGGACTTGATGCGCGCTCGCCGCGAGCAGATTCTGGAACGTTTTTATGCGGCGCTCGATCGCGCGGGCCGTCCCCACGACGCCGCGCGCCTCATTGCCGTGTCCAAGACCGTTGGTGTCGATGAGACCGTTGCCGCCATCCAGGCGGGGTATCGCCATTTTGCCGAGAATCGCCCGCAGGAGCTGGTTCGCAAGCTCACAGGTTTGGCGGAGCATCCGGAGCTGCCCGAGGTGCGCTTCGATATGATCGGCAACCTGCAGACCAATAAGATCAATGCGGTGCTGGGCTCAGCCGAGCTGATTCACTCGGTGGGTTCGCTGCATCTGGCGCAGGCGATCTCGAGCCGTGCTGCCCGCAAGATTGAGGCAGGCGAACTCGCCGGCCCCCAGCGTGTGCTCATTGAGGTCAATGTGAGTGGTGAGGAGTCGAAGGGAGGCTTTTCGCCCGATGAGATTCGCGCCGCCGCGGGTGAGCTTGCGGAACTTGAGGGAATTTGCGTACAGGGGCTTATGACTATGGCGCCCCGGGGGAATAAGGATGTGGCACGCCGCACCTTTGCGGGGCTTCGTGAGCTGAGGGATGAGCTGGAGGCGGCGCATCCCGATTTGAACCTGCCTGAGCTTTCCTGCGGCATGAGCGAGGACTTTGAGCCTGCCCTTGAGGAGGGCTCTACGCTCGTTCGCCTGGGCAGGGTAGTATTTAGCCCGGAGTTTGCAGTAAAATAAGGCTCTGAAGTGCGCACTGATTATCGGGGCGCCTGCACTAAACCGCGAGAGGACACAACCATGGGCTTCCTTGACGAGATTAAAAATAAGATGCACCTGGGCGGCCAGCAGGGTTACGACCAGGGTTATGGCCAGGACGACGACTACGGCTACGATGATGGCTATGACGATGGCTATCAGGGCAACGGCTACAGCGGTGCTTCGGGCGAGGGCTTCTACACCCAAGACGAGCCGAGCAACGGCCTGCTTGGTCAGACGCGCCGTGGTGAAGCTGAGTCGGTTGCCGTGTATACACGCTCCGGGCAGCTGATCGGCGATGACTCCCGCCATGCCACGACGTATAACCCGCCTTCGCGCTCGCAGGACAGTGTTGCGAGCGGTTATCGTCCTGGTGCCTATGACACGCCGTCGAGCTACGCCGAGAACACCCGCGCCCGTGCCGCCGCTGCGCCTGCGCCTGCACCGAGCGATGCCTCGGCCTATGCGAGCAATATCATCAACGCCACACCGCAGCTGCCGGCCTATGTCCTGCGCCCCGAGAGCTATGACGACGTGGAGACCGTGGTGCGCCGCGTTCGCACCAAGCAGCCTGTCGCACTGATTTTTGTGGGCGTACGCACCGAAGTTGCCAAGCGCGTCTTGGACTTCTCTTACGGCTTTGCCTGCGGTCTGGGTGCCACGGTCAAGGAGGTGGGCGACCGCGTGTTCATGGTGCTGCCCGCCGGTTGCGAGGTCAAAGATTCCGATCTCAAGAAGCTTCGTGCCGACGGCTACCTTAAGTAAAGACAAGACGAGGAGATTCCCATCAACATCTACACTATCGTCCAGCTGGTCAATACGCTGTTCAACTTCTATTCCACGCTCATTGTCGTCTACTGCTTTATGACGTGGATTCCCATGAAGCAGGGTGGTTTGCTTCAGGATATTGCCGCGGTGCTTGATAGCGTGTGCGGTCCGTGGCTCAACCTGTTCCGTCGTTTCATCCCGCCGATGGGCGGTATCGATTTTTCGCCGGTCGTTGCGATTATTGCGTTGCAGTTGGTGCAGAGGCTGGTTCTGCAGCTTCTTATAGGTATACTCGTGTAGAACTGTCTTAGTAACTTACGTCGGGCGTGTAGCGCCGAGGCGATGAAAAAGGAGACTTGTTATGGCTATTACCCCTGCAGACATCCAGGCTCAGACTTTCTCTGAGGCCAAGCGTGGCTACGATCCTGCTGAGGTCGACGTCTTCTTGGAGACGCTGTCCTCTGAGGTTGACGCTATGCTCGCTAAGATCGTCGACCTTAAGGGTCGTCTGACTGCTACCGAGCAGCAGCTTGCCGATGCGCAGGCTCAGCTTGCCCAGGCTCAGGATGCCCCCGCCCAGGCCGTTCCTGCCGCCCCCGTGGCTGCTCCCGCCCCTGACTTCTCCGCTCAGGAGCGCCAGATTTCCGCTGCCCTGATCGCTGCCCAGCAGACCGCTGAGACCATCGTCAACGATGCCAATGAGAACGCTGAGCGTATTCGCAACGAGGCTGACGCCAAGGCCCGCGAGGTTATCCGCCAGGCTCTGACCGAAAAGCAGGCTGAGCTCGAGGAGATCGATCGTCTCAAGGCTTCTCGTGAGGAGTTCAAGGCCGAGTATCTCAAGCTCATCCAGCACTTCATGGACGATGCCCAGAACTCCTTCCCGGCCGACCTCATGGCCTCCACGCCGGTCGGTTCTGCCGCTTCTCCTGCGGTGACTGTTCCCGCCGAGCCGCTGCCCGTCGCTGACCCGGTTGTCCCCGTGGCCGATCCCTTCGCCCCGATCGACAACTTCGCTGCCGACGACCTGGACTAACATTCGGCCTACAATTTAGTGCCTAGAAAGGACCCGCAGCTTGCGGGTCCTTTTTTATGACTGTACCGGGGCGCGCAACATAAAAAACCGAGCCCTGCACATGGTGGCGCAGAACTCGGCGAACCGGTGAGCGGTCAAGGATAGGTTTTAGGGCATGTCCCAAAATCTACTTGAGGAGGAAGTCGGAGAGGGGAATGGTACGGGCCTCGCGATGCTCGGGATCGGCGATGTGGTCGGCAGGATATCCACAGACGAGCATGTGATAGGGATAGACGCCCTTGGGCAGATTGAACTGCTCCTGTGCCACCCCAGGCTTAAAATGGCATACCCAGCACGTTCCCAGGCCCTGCTCGGTGGCCTCCATCATCATCTGATCGCAGACGATCGAAGTATCGATGGCACTCGAGTTCATCTGATCATACGGGCGCACCCAGGCATCATCGGTAACGCTGCAAATAAGGAAGATAAGCGGAGCGCCAAAGATAGACCCATCACGAGCAAACCGAGGCTGACAAGCAGCAGCCTTCTCCAGAAGCTCAGGCGTATCCAACACCATCACACGGGTTGGATGGTTATTACAAGCAGAAGGAGCAATATGCCCAGCCTCAACAATGGCATCCACAACAGCTTGCTCAACAGAACGATCCTGAAATTCACGACAAGAATACCGACCCCGAGCCAGATCCAAATAAGACATACAAGCCCTCCAACAATTAAAAATCAAACAAACCCAAAGTAACCCAAACAGTACCCAAAGCAGCAATCAGCCAAACGCTCATCGAGGGCCAAAGTGTCCGAACGGATACCAAAGGTCCCTTCAGCCAAACCCCCATTGCGCTATAACTATCAGCCAAAGTTCCCAATGGTGGTACGTAAGGGAGCGGGCCCGGCCACTAATAACCTTTTGAACGACTCTGCTTGCAGCCGGAGTGAAAAAGGTTATTAGTGGCCGGGCCCGCGACCGCCGGGACACGTACCCCCAATTAACTGTTCTTCATGACAATCGAATCCACAACATCGGCCACATTCTCGCAGCAGTCGGCGCAGTACTCCAGGAAGGCGTAGACGTCACGCCAAGCGATGACCTCGAGCGGATCCTTGCCGTTAACGTGCAGGTTGCGCATGGCGTTGATGTAGAGCTCGTCGGCCTCGGACTCGATGGTGTTGATCTGGATGACCAGCTCGCGCAGCGTTTTGGACTTGCGGTAGTTGGGAAGCTCGACCATCAGGTCTTTCATGGCGCGGCAGGCGTCAGTCACCTTGTGGGCGATGACGATGGCGTCGGGATGGATGCTCTGAATGTTGGTGAAGTAGACGCGCTGCACGACGCCCTCAATACGGTCGAGCACGGTGTCGAGCGCGCAGCTCATCAGATCCAGATCCTCGCGCTCGAGCGGGGTGATAAAGGCGGTGAGCAGGGCGTCTTCGAGCTCGTGGTGCTTCTTGTCTGCCGCATGCTCAATCGCATGCATCTTATTGAGCATGTCGTGAATCTGCGCGGGATCGAAGTTCTCAAAAATCTTGGTGAGCAGCTCTGCGGCCTGGACGGCGAGGTCGGCGCAAGCGACGTAGTTGTCAAAGTAGAACGAATCGGGTTTCTTTGCCATGGGTGGGTCCTTTCGAGGCGAAGACGGGTGGGCGAAGTGTTGCGGTCCGGATGGACGTTCGGTTTGATTAGAGGAACATCATGAACAGCTTGGCCATGACAAAGCTGATGAGTCCGCAGGCGGGGAAGGTGAAGAACCAGGTGAACATCATGTCCTTGACGACTCCGAAGTTGATGGCCGAGAGGCGCTTGACGGCACCGACGCCCATGATGGCGCAGGTCTTGATGTGTGTGGAGGACACGGGGATGCCGGTAAGGGTGGCAAGCAGCAGGTTCGCGGCGCCCGCGAGGTCGGCGGAGAAGCCCTGATACTTCTCGAGCTTAACCATGCTCTGGCCGACGGACTTGATGATGCGCTCACCGCCCACGCTGGTACCGATACCCATAGTGGCCGAGCACAGCAGCATAATCCAGATGGGGATGCCGGCATCGCCGACGCTGGTCTGGCCGTTTGCGAAGGCCACGCCTAAAAAGAGCACGCCGATGAACTTCTGTCCATCCTGCGCGCCGTGCATAAAGCTCATGGCCGCAGCGCTCGCGATCTGAGCGTATTTAAAGAAGACATTGGCACGTCGCCTGTTGGCGGCGGCGAAAGGAATCGAGACGAGTTTGCACAGGACCCAGCCCATGACAAAGCCCAGGCCGATGGAGAGCGCCAGGCCGTAGATGACCTTCATCCACTCGTGGACGTTGACGCTGCTCGCGCCGCCGAGGGCGATAGCGGCACCGGTCAGGCCGGCGATAAGGCTGTGGCTTTGCGAGGTGGGGATGCCAAAACGCGACGCTGTGGCGCCGTAGACGACGATGGAGAACAGGGCCGCGCACAGGCAGGCGAGCGCCATGGTGCTGTTTCCGCCAAAGTCGACGATATGCGAGATGGTATTGGCGACGCTCGCATTAAAGTGCGTCATGATGAGCACACCGAGGAAGTTGAATGCGGCGCTCATGAGAATGGCGGCGCGGGCGGGCATGCAACGCGTAGTGACGCAGGTCGCGATGGCGTTGGGCGCGTCGGTCCATCCATTGACGAAGATGGCGCCGAGCGCGAGGATCACGGTGACGGCAAGGACTGGGTTCGACACAATTTGGCCGAGGAAGGTTGAGAACGTTACGTCCATATATGGGCTTTCTCGAAGTTTGCAGGCACGTTACAAAAACATGATAAATCGTATCACCTCCTGCGGGTTTCTTTACCGAGTTCTGATGGGAGAAGTGAATTTTTTGGCACTAATATTGAATATTAGCCCTGTTGACCGCGGGTGTTCTTTTTGCTAACACACCATGAGGACACGTGTGTGTGCCCCAACATCCCAAAACCACAGTCTGTTCGCTTTACAATATGCAAACATGCGTTCGATAATAGGAGGCATGGAATATCGACAGACAGATGGCAAAACTCGGCGCGTGCACAAGCAGTATGTGGACGTCGTGGCTCGCATCCTCGCGGGCGGACAGGTCGTGCCGGTCACCGTCTGCTGGGTCGACGGTCGTTGCTTTACGATTGACGAAATTATCTCGACCACCGGGTTTGGCCTGATGGTCCACGGCATCCGTACGGCAACCTATAAGGTGCGTTTTGGCGGGCACGCGACCGAGTTGTATCTGGAGGACCAGACGCGCGAGCGGGCGGACGGCTCGCAGGCACACGTGATGCGTTGGTGGGTCTGGGCCTTTGATCGCACGCTCGAGGGCGAGCGCCGTAGGTAAGGACGTACGGCATTCGGGTACAATGACAGGAATCTTGTCAGCTACTGCGCTGTCGCGGCGCTTTTGAAAGGACGAAATTATGAACGATATTCAGGGCTATCAGAACGGCCCCATCGAAACCGGCGCAAGCCGTGCCAAGGAGATGTCGCCGCGTGCGTATAATCTTGCCATGTCTGCCCTCATCTTCTTGGGCTTTTGTGCCATGGGCGTCGGTGCTTACTTTACGAGCACCATGTCGTTTGCGCGCATGATGATGAGCGGGGCTGCCCTACCGCTGGTTTTTGGCTCGTTTATTTTGACCATCGTCGGCATGGTCATGATGTCGGCCGCCGCCAGCAAGCAGTCCGTGGGCCTGTCCCTTGTGGGCTACGTAATCTTTGCGAGCACCTTTGGCCTGACCGCGTCGTTTGGCCTTGCCAACTACGACCTGCCCACCATCAACACTGCCTTTATCGCCACGGCCGCCATCACCTTTGTCTTTGGCGCCTTGGGCGTGACGTTCCCCAAGTTTTTCCAGCGCGTATATGGCATCGGTTTTGGCATTCTGCTCGCTACTATTCTGGTTGAGATCGTGCTGATGTTCATGGGCGTCTCACAGACCATCACCGATCTGATCGTGATCGTGGTGTTCGCCGGCTTTATTGGCTACGACACCTATGTTGCCACGACGGTGCCGCCTACGCTGCCCAACGCCGTGCTCATGGCGTCCAATCTGTTCGTGGATATTATCAACGTGTTCCTGCGCATTCTGAACATCCTCGGCCGTCGCGACTAGTGGCGAATTGCGGCGGTGCTTGCCGTACGTGCAAATCGATGCGAAAGGCGGTCCTTCGGGGCCGTCTTTTTTGTACGCGGCGGGGTATCATGGATGGGAAAAGCCGATAGCGGCAGAGACCGAGAAAGGTGACCACTTATGGCAGACGTCGACAACAGGAACCGTAACCGCAGGTCCAACCGAGCGGGTCAGCCCAATCCCAAGCGCGAGGCCCGTGCCAAGGCCGCCGAGCGTCACGTGGCAACTGTGTCCGAAGCGTGCGCCAAGGATATCGAGCGTTCGCTTGCCGGCGTGTGCGAGTTCGATGGTATGCCTGCCGGTTTTGTCGCGGCGATGAAGGCCAAGGTTCAGAGTGCTGTGGCCGCCGAAGAACAGGTTGCCGAGGACGTCGAGGGCGCGGAGGCTGCCGAGACCGAGACGGCGCCCGAGACCGAGGCAGCGCCTGAGCCTGCCGAGGAAATCGCCGAAGCTGAGTCCGCGCCTGCTGAGGAGCCCGCTCCGGTTCTGCCTGAGGTCACCGTGCTCGATGCCTCCGCCACGCAGGCCATCCTGGACAACGGTCGTGGCTATGCGCAGTTCTGCGACATGGCCGTGCTCGCCTTTGCCTCGTTCACCAACCCGGGCGGTGGCTACATCCAGGGCTATCTGGGCCAGGAGGCCACGCTGTGCGCCGATTCGTATCTGTACAACGTTCTCGATAAGCAGCGCAAATGGTACGGCGAGAACCGTCGCCGCAACATCAACTGCGAGCTTTACCGCAACCGTGCGCTGGTGGTGCCTGCGGTGCGCTTCGACCGCAACCACGTGCATGCATACGCCGACGTGATCGTGGCCGCCGCGCCCAACGTTAAGCGCGCCCGCCAGGAGTATCGCGTGAGCGACGATGCTCTGCTGGACGCCCTGCGCGACCGCATTCGCTTTGTGCTTGCCATCTGCGACGAGCTAGGTCGCGAGAAGCTCGTGCTGGGCGCTTGGGGCTGCGACAACAACGGCTTTGACGCAGAGGCCGTGGCCGAGCTCTTCCGCAAGGAGCTCGCGTCGGGCGACTTTAAGGTCAAGCAAGTCTTCTTTGCCGTGCCTTCTACGCGCTGGGATGAGGATTTTGCCAAGTTCGAGCACGTGCTGGCAAACTTCCCCGAGCGCAACGAGGAGTCCTATGCCCAGGTTGCCGCTCGCGCTGCGGCAGCTCGCGCCGCCGAGCAGACCCAGGCTGCTACCGAGGATGATGAGGACGAGGACGATTGGCGCAAGTACCTGTAATCGGTACGTGCTGACAGATAGGTCGAGCCGGCGGGAGAGGCTGCTTCCGTCGGCTTTTTACTGAGCGAGGGGCTTACGATGAAAAACGTTCTATGCTTTGGCGACAGCAACACCTATGGTTACGATCCGGCGGGCATGCGCGACGGCACCGCGGTGCGCTATGCGCAGGATGCGCGCTGGTGCGGCGTGGCCCAACGTGACTTAGGCGAGGGCTGGCATGTAATTGAAGAAGGCCTCAACGGCCGCACGACGGTACGCGACGACATGTGCCATCTGGACACCAATCTTAACGGCATCCGCGCACTTCCGATGCTGCTCGAGGCCCATAAGCCGCTGGACGCCATTGTGATCATGCTGGGCACCAACGACTGTAAGACGGTCTTTAACGTGACAGCTTCCGATATCGCCCGTGGCGCCATGGCGCTGATTCGCGCCGTCCGCGCGTTTCCGTGGACCGACGCTGCGCCTTGTCCGCGCATTCTGCTGATGGCGCCTATCAAGATTAAGCCGCAGATCGCCGACGTATATATGACCGATTTTGACGAGCATTCCGTAGAAGCCTCGGAACATTTTGGTGAGTACTACGCGCATGTGGCTGAGCAGTTTGGCTGCGACTTTTTGAATGCAGCGGAGTTTGCCGAGCCGGGCGATATCGACTATCTGCATATGATGCCCGAAAGCCACGAGAGCTTGGGACATGCCGTGGCAGCCAAGCTCCAAGAGATGCTCGGTGAGTAGCGCGACCCCAAGCCACCACAAAGGGGGCGGGCGCCTTTGCGGTGGCTTGGACTGCGAATCTTAATACTGCCACATGTGGTTGACGGGGCCGGAACCTTTGCCCATGTTCAGGCCGGCGGCCAGAGCGCCTGTCAGGTATGCCTTGCCTGCGTTGACGGCGTCGGCAAGATCCATGCCCTGGGCCAGCGCGCAGGCGATGGCGGACGAGAGCGTGCAACCGGTGCCATGCGTGTTGCCGGTCTCGATGCGCTTGTGGCGGAACCACGTGGTGAGCGGATCGCCCAGGTGGTTGCCCTCGTCATCGAGCGGCGCGGGCTCTGCTAGCACATCGTTGGCCTCGTTGACAAAATGCCCGCCCTTAACGAGAGACGCGCAGCCAAAGCGGCGGGTGAGAAGCATGGCGGCATTTTGCTGAGTGCGCTCGGAATCGACCTCATAATCGAGCAACGCCATGGCCTCGGGAATATTGGGCGTGATAACCGTCGCTAGCGGGAACAGGCGGCGGGTGAGCGCCTCGGCGGCATCTTCGGCAATCAGCCGTGCGCCCGAGGTGGCTACCATGACGGGGTCGACTACCACGTTTGTCGCGTTCCAGGCGCTCAGGCGGTCGGCGATAACATCGATAATCTCGACAGAAGAAACCATGCCGATCTTGACGGCGCTGGGGCGGATATCGTCAAAAACGGCGTCAATTTGCGCGGCTACGATATCTGGTGAGATATCCTGCACGGCGGTGACGCCCAGTGTGTTTTGCGCTGTGATGGCGGTGATGGCCGTCTCGGCATACAGGCGGTGCGCCGTGATGGTCTTGATGTCGGCCTGAATGCCGGCGCCACCGCTGGAATCGGATCCCGCGATGGACAGGACGGTAGGTACCTTACTACGATCCATGTTCGCTCCCTTGTTCGGTCGGAATCAAATGGGTCTTTAAGCCAGCATTATAAAGATGCCCGGGCCGACTCTATGTCGAACCCGGGCGGGCGATGCAATCTTTACGCAAATGCAAGCAAATGTTCACACGTCAACAATTGACAGGCACCAGCTCGCCGCCAGAGGCGGCCGCGGCGACAGGGTTAGTCCTCCATGCCGAGGTCGATCGTGGTGCCCTCGAAGATCTTGTTGACGGTGCGGACGGCGCACATCTTGCCACACATGGTGCAAGTGCCCTCGGTGGCGGCGGGGGACTCCTCGTAGCGCTTCTTGCCCGTAACCGGGTCGAGCGCGCACTCCCACATGGCGTCCCAGTCAAGCTTGCGGCGTGCCTGGCCCATCTTGTCGTCCATGTCGCGGGCGTGCGGCACCTTTTTGGCGATGTCGGCGGCGTGTGCGGCGATCTTGGTGGCCATGAGGCCGTCGAGCACATCCTGGGCGTTAGGCAGGCATAGGTGCTCGGCCGGCGTCACGTAGCACAGGAAGTCGGCGCCGGAACTGGCGGAGATAGCGCCGCCGATGGCAGCGGTGATGTGGTCGTAGCCCACGCCGATATCGGTCACCAGCGGCCCGAGCACATAGAACGGGGCATTGTGGCACAGGCGCTTCTGCAGTTTCATGTTGGCGGCGATCTCGTCGAGCGCCATGTGACCCGGGCCCTCGACCATGACCTGGACGCCGGCGGCCCAAGCGCGCTTGCACAGCTTGCCCAGCTCGATCATCTCAGCGGTCTCGGTGGCGTCGTTGGAGTCGTAGAGGCAGCCCGGGCGGCAGGAGTCGCCGAGCGAAATCGTCACGTCGTACTCGTGGCAAATCTCGAGCAACTCGTCGTAGAACTCATAGAATGGGTTCTCGTTACCGGTGACCTCCATCCAGCCAAACAGCAGTGAGCCGCCACGGCTCACGATGTTCATCAGGCGGCCGGTCTCCTTAAAGGTCTTGGTGACCGACTTGTTTATGCCGCAGTGGATGGTCATAAAGTCCACGCCGTCCTCGGCATGCGCGCGCACGACTTCGAACAGGTCGTCCTTGGTGAGCTTGACCAGCGGCTTTTCCATGTAGCCGATGGCGTCGTACATGGGGACGGTGCCTACCATGAGCGGTGTCTCGTCGATGAGCTGCTGGCGGAACTGGCGCGTCTTGCCCGAGTTGGAGAGGTCCATGATGGCGTCGGCGCCAAAGTCCTCGGCGATCTTGACCTTCTTCCATTCCTCGGCGGCATCGGCCTTGTCGCCCGAGATGCCCAGGTTGACGTTGACCTTGGTGGAAAGGCCCTCGCCGACGCCAAAGGCGCGCATGCCCTTTTTGATGTGCACGATGTTGGCGGGAATGGCGATGCGGCCGTCGGCCACGCGCTCGCGGATGTACTCGGGGTCGCGATGCTCGCGCTCGGCGACCTCCTTCATCTGCGGTGTGATCTGCCCGGCGCGGGCGAAGTCGATTTGCGTGACGAGCTTGGGCTCGGTCTGTGTGCTCATTGGCACGGCTCCCTTCGTTGGCATTACCCATATCAGGTTTGCGGGTCAGGGCGGGCGCGCCCAATCTCAGCCTGCCGTCTTGTCCTGCAAGCTCCCCGTTTATGTAATGGGCTCAAGTATAGCTCGAATGGGTACGATTGGCCTAACGAGCGTGCCTGTGGGGAGGCGTACATGGAAGACAAGCATCTATATCGAGAGACGCAATGGGATGTATCGGCCGAGGAAAGCCGTGCGCACCATGGATTGGTTGCGATTGGTTTTGCGGTGCTTGCCGTGCTGGTGATTGCCTTTTGTATTTGGACGTTCGGCGGTCCTGGCGGCGCTACCTGGGGGTTTGAAGCCGACGAGGGCCTGCCGATTATGACCATGAAAGTTTCTGGTGGCAACACGGTTGCCGCACCGGGCGACTATTGGTATCCGCGCGACGAGTTTGTGCAGCTGCAGCTGAGCGGCGGGTCTATTCCGGGCGAAGAAATCGAACGCGTGACGTTTGATGCGACGCTCAAAACGCTGACGGTGAAGCTCAAAGATCAAGGGGACGTGCCCACGACCATGGACATTGCGCTGACGGAATGGCGCTTGGAGCCCCCGGCGGGCGCTGCGGTATCCGAGGTGGAGCACGTTAAGATTACCTACCAAGATGGCTCGACGAGCGAGATTGCAAAGGCCGATGGCTTGGCGGAGTAATGGGGTGTTTGGAAACGGCGGGCCTATTGTGCCTGCGCGTTCATGAAAACCAGGGTGTTTTTGTCTGAAAGCTCGGGGATGTGCCGATAGCCGATGTTGAATGCGGTGAGTTCGCTTGCATCCTCGAGCTTGTTTTCTGCCATCCACCGCACCATGGAGCCGCGCGCCTTTTTGCTGGCGGTCGACCGTTGGATGGGCTTCCCGTTGCGGATGCCCTCGCCAAAGAGGCATGTGACGGCCGTGGCGTCGTCCGCGAGGTGGGGCAGAACGGCTTTGGCATACTCTACGCTGGCGAGGTTGACGATCGTGGTGTTTGAGCCTGCCGGGGCGATAGCCCGCGCGAGCTTGTCGCTCCAAAACGCGTAGAGGTCTTGGGCATCGTCAACGGCGAGCTTCGCGCCCATCTCCAGTCGATACGGTTCGACGGCATGGAAGGGACGAACGCACCCGTAGAGGCCGGAGAGGATCCACAGATGGTCTTGCAGCCATGCGAGCTGCACTGAATCCATCACCTCGGGTGCCATGCTCTGGTACTGAATGCCGTGATAGGACATGATGGCGGGGGAGAGGTGACGGGCGAGTGCGGGATTGTCGAGATCGCCGTTCCCCAAGATGGGCTCGAACTCATGCAAAATGTCGAGACAAGGGGCCAGCAGCTTGTCGCTGACGTTCCACAGAGCTTGTAGGCCGCTGTCGCCTTCGGTTCGTTCGATGTCCAAGAGCGCATGGTGCAGCTGAGCGGTCTCGCGCGCAAAGGGCGGAATCCCCTGAACTTCAAAAGCATCTTGTGCCGCGCGCATTTGCTTGGCGGGTGAAACGATGACCTGGAGCATGAACTCTCCTCTGCCAAAAAAGTCGCGGCGGAATACGGTCTGCGCGAGCCGGTTGAAGGCCAGGTTAGTCCGTATTCCACCGCAAGTTATAAAGGGCTGGTTTGGTGCGCCTTACAAGGGTTGGTTAGGCGCGCTCGAGGAAGGCTTTGTACCCGCGATAGGCCTCGTAGATATCGGCCTTGTTGGCGACCTCCCACAGGGCGTGCATGGACAGGACGGCAACGCCGGAGTCGATGACGTTCATGCCATACTTGGCCATGATGTAGGCAATGGTGCCGCCGCCGCCCGCGTTGACGCGACCGAGCTCACAGGTCTGGAAGTCCACGCCGGCCTCGTCCATGATGTCGCGGACGAGGGCCACGTACTCGGCATCGGCGTCGTTGGAGCCGCCCTTGCCGCGGCTGCCCGTGTACTTGTTAAAGCACAGGCCGCGACCCATAAAGGCCGCGTTCTTGGTCTCGAACTTGCCGGCATAGCCCGGGTCGAAGCCGGCGGACACGTCGGAGGAGAGCATGCGGCTGCGGGCGAGTGCGCGGCGCAGGGCCAGCGGGCTATCCTCGCCGGCGAGCGTCATGATCTCGGCGACGGTGTTCTCGAAGAAGCGGCTCGTCATACCGGTGGCACCCACGGAGCCGATCTCCTCCTTGTCGACGATGAGCGTGATGCTCGTGCGCTCCACGTTGGCGACGTCGATCTGGGCGAGCATGGAGGGGTAGGCGCAGACGCGATCGTCGTGGCCATAGCCCAAAATCATGGAGCGGTCGAGGCCCATGTCGCGGGCGGGGCCGGCGGGCACGACCTCGATCTCGGCGGAGAGGAAGTCCTCCTCCTCGACGTCGTACTGCTCCTTGAGGATGTCCAGGAACATCTGCTTGACGGGCTCCTTGGGGGCGTCCTTGTCGTCCCCATCGAACTTGACGGGACGACCGCCCACGATCACGTCGAGGATCTCGGCATCGACGGCGTCCTTGGCAGGCTTGGACATCTGCTCGCTCGAGAGGTGGATCAGCAGGTCGGAGATGGTAAAGACCGGGTCGTCCGCCTTGTCGCCGATATTGATGTCGACGGTGGTACCGTCCTTTTTGCAGATGACGCCCACGAGTGCGAGCGGGGAGGCTACCCAGTGGTAGCTCTTGACGCCGCCGTAGTAGTGCGTGTCGAGGTAGGCCATGTCGCCGGCCTCGAAGGCGGGATTCTGCTTAAGGTCCAGGCGCGGCGAGTCCACGTGGGCGCCCAGGATGTTAAAGCCCTGCTCGAGCGGGGCGGTGCCCAGGTTGACGAGCATAAGGTCCTTGCCGTGGTTGGCGGCGTACACCTTGTCGCCTGCCTTGAGCTCGCGGCCCTCGGCGATCACGGTCTCCAGGTCGACGTATCCCGCCTCCTCGGCCATCTTGATGCCGGTCTTGACGCACAGGCGCTCGGTCTTGTTCTCGCTCAAAAACTGCTTATAGCCGCGGCAAAGCTCCTCGAGCTCCTCGACTTGCTGTGGCGTGTACTTTTTCCATGCGCAGGGACGCTCCATGACGCAGGCTCCTTTCGGATCGATTGTGCTGGTTGATGTACCGTGAGCCATCGTATCACGCGCGGGCCCGCGGCGGCAGGGAAGCCTGATGTGCGGTGGCCGCGGGGCGGGGAGCGTGTAAACTGGTGTGAGCAAACCGTGCCCAGCCCAAAGCGAGGTATTCAATATGTCTGACAAGCGCCGCACCTTTGCCGTTATCGACGGCAACTCGCTCATGCACCGCGCCTTCCACGCCGTGCCGCCCACCATGAATGCGCCGGACGGCCGCCCCACCAACGCGATCTTCGGCTTTCTGAACATGTTTCTCAAGATGATCGATGCCTTTAACCCCGACGGTGTGGTCGTGGCGTTTGACAAGGGCAAACCGCGCGTGCGCATGGAGATGCTGCCGCAGTATAAGGCGCAACGCCCGCCCATGGACCCCGATCTGCATGCGCAGTTTCCGATGATCAAGGAGCTGCTCACCGCGCTCAACGTGCCGATTCTGCAGTCCGAGGGCTGGGAAGGCGACGATATCCTGGGAACCATGGCGCGCCTGGGTGAAGAGGCCGGCTGCGACATGCTGCTGGTGACCGGCGACCGCGACATGTATCAACTCGTGACCGAGCACGTCAACGTGGTCTCGACCCGCAAGGGCCTGTCCGACGTGGCGATCATGACGCCCGAGAGCGTGGACGACCTGTATCACGGCATTACGCCGGCGCTCGTGCCCGATTTTTACGGTCTAAAGGGCGATACGTCGGACAACATTCCCGGCGTACCGGGCATCGGCCCCAAAAAGGCGAGCGCGCTCATCGCACAGTACGGCAGCTTGGACGAGGTCATCGCGCATGCCGACGAGGTCAAGGGCAAGATGGGCGAGAACCTGCGTGCGCACATCGACGATGCGCTGCTGAGCCGCAAGGTCGCAACCATTCGCACCGATGCGCCCGTCGAGCTCGACTTTGACGAAACGTCCTTCCCGGCGTTTTCTGCCGACGAAGTGTCCGCGGCGCTGGGCACACTTGGTATCACCGCCATGCAGAACCGTTTCTTGGCGCTGGTCGGCGGCGAGGGCGGGGCTGCTGCTGCCTCCAGTGTGGTTGAGATACCTGCTATGGTTCGCGCAGCCGCCGGCGATGCCGACGCGCTTGGTGCCGTTGCGGCTGAGGTCTCCCGCGCGATTGATGCCGGCGAGTGGGTCGCCGCCGTGGTGGACGACGACAAGGAAGAGGGCGCGCTCTTTGGACTGACGCGCACGCTGTGGTTGGCGACGTCCAAGGGCCTGTTCGCGCTCGAGGAGGGCGACAGCTGTGCGGCGGCTGAGGTTGAGGGCTTCAACTTCGTTCACGGCGTGATTGCCGGCGTGCTCGCGCGTCTGTTTATGGAGGGTCGCGTGGCGAGCCCGGATATGAAGGCGCTGTTGCACGAGCTTTCGCCCGTCGATTCTTCTGAGCCCGAGCTCATGGATCCGCTCGCTACCGATTCCACGCGTATCTTCGATACCGTGGTCGCTGCCTATCTGCTGGATTCCGATCGCTCCGAGTTCGATGAGGCATATCTTGCCGATACGTATCTGCAGATGGCGCTGCCTGCGGCGCGCGGCGCAGAGGGTGCCGGTGAGGACGCTCCGGCGCCTGCCGCCCGTACTGCGGCTCTGACGCTGGCGCTCGTGGCACCGTTGCGCGAGTGCATGGCCCGTGAGAATGCCGCCAACGTGTTCGATGGCATCGAGATGCCGCTCGTTCCGGTACTTGCCAAGATGGAGCGCGCGGGCATGCTCGTGGACCCCGACCGTCTGCACAGTCTGTCCGAGGGTCTGGCGACCCAGATTACCGAGGTTGAGCGCAGTATTCGCGACCTGGCGGGTGACGAGACCTTTAATATTGGCAGTCCCATGCAGCTGTCGCACGTGCTCTTTGATGTGATGGGGCTTCCGACCAAGGGCCTCAAGAAGACTAAGCGCGGCTATTATTCGACCAACGCCAAGGTGCTGAGCGACCTTGCGCGTGACCACGAAATCGTGCGTCTGATCTTGGACTGGCGTGAGAAATCTAAGATCAAGTCCACCTATCTGGACACGCTGGGCCCGCTACGCCGTGGTGACGGTCGCGTACACACTACGTACAACCAGACCATCACGGCAACGGGGCGTCTGTCCTCGAGCGACCCGAACCTGCAGAACATCCCGACGCGCTCGGAGCTGGGTCGTACCGTCAAGACGGCGTTTTCGGCAGGCGAGGGAAGCGTCTTTTTGGCGGTGGACTACTCGCAGATCGAGCTGCGTCTGCTGGCGCATCTCTCAGGTGACGAGCACTTGGTGCGCGCCTTTAACGAGGGCGAGGACTTCCATGCCGAGACGGCGGCGCGCGTGTTCGGTGTGCCGGTGTCCGAGGTAACGCCCGACCTGCGCAGTCGCGCCAAGGCCGTGAACTTTGGCATCGTGTATGGCCAGCAGGCCTACGGCCTGTCGCAGTCGCTGCATATCTCGATGGCCGAGGCACGCGACATGATCGACCGCTACTACGAGGCCTACCCGGGCGTGCGTACGTTCCTCGACAACGTAGTGGCGCGCGCCAAGCAGACGGGCTACGCCGAGACCATGTATGGCCGCAGACGCCATATTCCCGAGCTCAAGGCCAAAAACCCGCAACTCCGCGGCTTTGGCGAGCGCACGGCCATGAACCACCCCATGCAGGGAACCGCCGCCGACATCATCAAGATCGCCATGGCCCGCGTAAGCCGCCGCCTGGAAGAGGAAGGCTTTGCCGCCCACATGATCCTGCAAGTGCACGACGAACTGGACTTTGAGTGCCCCATCGACGAAGTCGAGCGCCTAACCACCATGGTCCGCGACGTCATGGAACACGTAGTAGACCTCCGCGTCCCCCTAATTGCCGAAGCCAGCACCGGCATAACCTGGGCCGACGCCAAATAGGGAAGTGCCCACAACCCCAAAGTAACCAAAACAGAGGGGAGCCCCTTCCAAAAAGGGGCTCCCCTCTGTTCAAATAAATTCAGCCAAGTATCTAGACACTCAAGAGGCCATCTTGGCGGCAAGTAAAGTCAACATGGCCATGCCCGGGGCCGACCGCTTGATTTTTGTAGATTCCGCACGAGCCGAAGAGCACTAAATGTGCTCTTCGTGCGAGCCCAGGACTTGACCGAGCAAAAATCAAGCGGTCGGCCCCGGGCATGGCGACGGGATAGATTAACGAGCCGCCAAGATGGCGTCGATGAGCGTCAGTACGCCCCCGTCGTTGTTGCTCGGAATGCGCCACTTGGCGTGCGCGTTCATGTGCTCTTCGGCATTGTCCACGATAAAGCTGTGACCGACGCGCTCCAGCATGGGGATGTCGTTGTACGTATCGCCCACGGCGGCGGCGTCGGCAATATCGATGCCCAGGTGCTCGCACAGGTGCGCGACGCCGGCGCCCTTGTCGACACCCAGGTTCATAAAGTCGATCCACTCGCGCCCGGCGTTGGTGACGTAGAGCTTGTCCGAGAACTCGGGGCTATAGGTCTCGCGGAAAGCGGGCTCGGCGTCGTAGCCGGGGAAGAAGACCGAAATCTTGTTGGACTCGAAATCAATGCCCTCAAAGCTGTCGACGTAGTTGATTGTGTTGTAGTAGACGCTGATCTCGTCGTGGTATTGATGGTCGCGGGCAAGCACGTAGAACTCGTCGAAGCAGCACAGGACGGGGACAGCGCGAGGATCCTCCGAGGCACGGTTCAAGACCTGCTGATACAGCTCCACGTCAATATTGCTTTTATAGATATAGCTGCCGCGATAGATCACGCAAGCTCCGTTGTCGGGACAAAAGGCGAGGCGGTTCTTGATGCCCTCGAACATCTCCTCGAGCTTGGGGGCGGGACGTCCGCTGGCGGGGCAGAATACGATGCCGGCGTCGGCGAGCTTGTCCAGGCGCTCATCAAGACCCTGGGGCAGCACACGCTCGTCGGTCAGCAGCGTCTTGTCCATATCGACGGCGAGAATCTTAATGTTGCCGATGTTGGCGTCCGATTCGTAAGTTTGCATAAAAATGCGCCTTTCGTTTCGAGATTGTTTCAGACGTTATAACCATCAACTAGTAGTCGAGCGTATTTTCGCAGGAATGGTGCGTATTTGCACCACGCTTCACAAAGTAATGAAAAAACTTTTCAGAAATTTGAATTTGTCGCTTGTGCTGCGGGCACTTTAGCGTAATATAGCGACCATCGAAAACGGAGACGGAAAAACAACCGCTTACCGAGTAAAAGGTACCGTTTACGATATTTGAATTGCGCCCGGCGATACGTGAAAGGAGAGGCAGATGCAGTTCGTAAAGATCATCACCACTGCAGACAATGCCATCCGACGCCAGCGCGCAATTTCCCGACGACGATAACAATCGTCTCTGTCCGCATGGGGCGAATTGCCTCAACAGAGTCATTTTGAGGTCGTTGGGTTTTAGCACGACATTGCTGCATGTTTCTAGGGCATGTATGTGCTGATTTTTGCTATTTAACCTGATATTGCACGGTATATGACCTTGAAATGACTTGCAACTGACCGATGTTCTAACTAGCTACCAAGGGCGAAAGGAAACAGCCATGAGCAAGGAAAAAGTCGTTCTCGCATATTCCGGTGGTCTTGATACATCCGTATGTGTCAAGTGGCTCCAGGACGAGAAGAATCTCGATGTCGTTTGCGTCTGCGGCAACGTGGGCCAGGAAGAGACCGGACTGGATGCCAAGAAGCAGAAGGCGCTCGACCTGGGCGTTCTCGATTGCCAGGTGCTCGACCTGCGCGACGAGTTCTCCGATGAGTTCCTGACCAAAGCCATCGCCGCAAACTCCATGTACGAGAATAAGTATCCGCTGCTCTCCGCCCTGTCTCGCCCGCTGCTTGCCAAGAAGCTTGTTGAGGTCGCCCACGAGTTTGGCGCGACCTACGTCGCCCACGGCTGCACTGGCAAAGGTAACGATCAGGTCCGTTTTGAGGCCGCCGTCAAGGCCCTCGACCCCGAGCTCAAGGTTATCGCCCCGGTTCGCGAGTGGGACCTGAAGTGCCGTCCCGACGAGGTCGCCTATGCCCACGCCCACAACGTGCCGGTTCCCGAGGGTGCCAACGACAACCCCTACTCCATCGACGACAACTTGTGGGGTCGTGCCATTGAGTGCGGCCACCTGGAGGACCCTTGGAATGAGCCGCTCGATGACGCTTGGGTTATGACCAAGAACCCCGAGGACACGCCTGACACCCCGACCTATACCGAGATCGAGTTTGAGGCCGGCAAGCCTGTCGCCGTCGACGGCAAGAAGATGAAGCTCTCCGAGATCGTCATCGCCCTCAACAAGATTTCGGGCGACAACGGCTTTGGCCGTCTTGACCTGGTCGAGGATCGTCTGGTGGGCCTCAAGAGCCGCGAGTGCTATGAGGTTCCCGGCGCCCTGACGCTCATCACCGCCCACAAGGCGCTCGAGGACATCTGCGTCGAGGGCGACCTGCTCAAGACCAAGATCAAGCTCGAGCAGGATTGGGCCACCGCCGTGTACAACGGCCAGTGGTACAGCCCGCTCAAGAACGCGCTCGACGCCTTTATGGCCGATACCCAGAAGTTCGTGACCGGCACTGTCCGTCTGAAGTTCTTTAAGGGCAACTGCCATGTCGTCGGCCGCAAGAGTCCCTTCAGCCTCTACGACTACGGCCTGGCTACCTACGACCGCGACACCACGTTTGACGAGAAGGCCAGCGCCGGCTTTATCGAGATCGATACGCTGTCGCTCAAGACGTGGGCAAAGGTCCAGGGCCCCAGCTCTGCTGCTGCCCAGGCCTAGCGCCTCCTTCCCTTGGTATCCGCGCGGCCCATCCGCGTGATACATAACGGGCGCACGGGGTCCCTACCTTTCGTTATGCTTGCTGACACTTCTTAACATCGGTGGCCCCTACGTTCCGCCCGCATATATGATGCCGCGTCTGCGGCTGAGTCCGAGCCCCGTCGGGGTTGTCCGGCGGGGCTCCTTCTATCAATTTGGCGGCTCTGTGCCTATATATATGAGGAGTATCCATTATGTTCAATGCTATCGCGCATGCTTTGCTTGCCCTCGCGCCCGAGTTCGATGCTGTAAGGGTCGAGGACGTTCCTATGAGCCTGAAGGCCTGGATCGATGGTTCGCAGGGCAACATCCGGAGGGAGACGTTGGGCGCCAAGTGCATGGTGCGTCACTTCTTTGCAAATTAGCCACATGGCCCCGCGCGCGGCAGGGAGTGTGTAAAACTAGCGGTTGATAAATCGCTTTAGCGACAGGGCACATTGCTTTGGACGCTTGTTTTGGTATTTGGAGAAAGGAGACGGTTCCATGGCTCTTTGGGGCGGTCGTTTTGAGGCGGGCGTGGCCGAGGTCACGCAGGAGTTTGGCGCGTCGCTGCCGGTCGACAAACATCTCTATAAGCAGGATATCGCCGGCTCTAAGGCGCATGCCAAGATGTTGGCCGCCCAGGGCATCATCAGTGCCGAGGACGAGCAGGCGATTGCCAAGGGCCTGACCGGAATCGAACAGGATATCGATGCCGGCAACTTTACCTTCGACATCAACGATGAGGACATTCATATGTCCATCGAGAGCGAGCTGACGCGTCGCATCGGCGAGGCTGGCAAGCGCTTGCATACTGGGCGTTCGCGCAACGACCAGGTGGCGACCGATACGCGCCTGGGCGTCAAGGCGCTGGCCAAGGAGCTCATGGAGGCCAATCTTGAGCTGCGCCATGTGCTGGTGGATGCGGCCAAGAAGTACGACAAGGTGATTCTGCCGGGCTACACGCACATGCAACATGCTCAGCCCGTGCTGCTGTCGCATCACCTGCTGGCGTATTCCTGGATGTTCGCGCGCGACTTTACGCGTTTGAAGGCCGCCTTTGATGCTGCCGACAACTGCCCGCTGGGTGCCGCTGCGCTTGCCGGTACGAGCTATCCGCTCGATCGCCAGATGACGGCTGCCGAACTTGGCTTTGCGGGCGTGATCCCCAACTCGCTCGATGCCGTTTCCGACCGTGATTTTCTGCTCGATCTGCATTACGCCGGATCCGTCATGGCGATGCACCTGTCGCGTCTTTCCGAGGAGATCGTACTGTGGTCGAGCTCCGAATTTGGCTTTATCACGCTTTCCGACTCGTACTCCACTGGCTCGTCCATCATGCCGCAGAAGAAGAACCCCGACTTTGCCGAGCTTATCCGCGGCAAGAGCGGTCGCGTGTACGGCAACCTGGTGCAGCTGCTGGTAACCATGAAGGGCCTGCCGCTTGCTTATAACAAGGACTTGCAGGAGGACAAGGAGGGCGCGCTCGATACCGCCCATACGCTCATGCAGTGCCTGTCCGTTATGGCTGGAATGATTTCGACTTGGACCGTCAACGAGGATGCCATGGCGCGCGAGTGCGGCGTGGGGCACCTTGCCGCCACCGATGTTGCCGATTACCTGGCCAAGCGTGGCCTGCCGTTCCGCGAGGCACATGCCGTGGTGGGCCATCTGGTCCTGATGTGCGAGAAGCGCGGCTGCAATCTTGAGGACCTGCCGTTTGAGGTGTTCCAGGAGGCAAGCCCGCTCTTTGAGCGCGACATTACCGAGGCGCTCGATATCCCGTCGATTGTCGCCGCGCGCACGACCGAGGGCGGCACCGCTCCTGCTGCCGTTGCCGTGCAGTTGCAGCGTGCCGAGGCACAGCTCGTGGCTGACGAGGGCGTGTTTGGATCGCTGACCAAGGTCGTCGAGATGGGTCACGGGGCAAAGTAGAGGTTTGGCTGAAGCCGTTTTGGCCATGTATTGATAAATCGTTTTCGCTTTACGGGCGCCTGCTGATGTGGGAGCCCGTATTTTGTTGCTATGGGGGAGGGGCTTGTCGAGAACTTCTGTAGGACCTTTGGGCAGGTTGTGAAGGGGATACGTTCGCGGGCGGCAACCGACCGCCTGCTCTGTTCGGCGCGGTTGATGGGCGGTCGGATGGTACTCTAATCGGGCTTCGAAACAGAAGTGACACATATGGAGCGCTTTAATAAATTGCAACGTTTCAATAAACAGCTTTTTGTTTAACTGCAGCTAAAACTCTGTTACGATGCAGTCCAGGCGGGTGCCGGAATGGGACTTGGGCACGCGCGAACCTACTTGAAAGGCTACTTTTATGGCTATCGAGAAGACCTTCATCATGATTAAGCCCGACGCCGTGCGCGACCGCAAGATCGGCGAGATCGTTGCTCGCATTGAGCGCAGCGGCCTTGTCATCGAGCGCATGGAGATGACCACGCTCGAGCGCGCTACCGTCGAGGAGCACTACGCCCATCTGGCCGACAAGCCCTTCTTTGGCGGTCTCTGCGACTTTATGACGAGCGGTCCGGTCGTCAAGATGGTCGTTTCCGGTCTCTCCGCTGTTGCTAAGATGCGCACCCTCATGGGCGCTACCAACCCGCTTGAGGCTGCTCCTGGTACCATCCGCGGCGACTTTGCCGTCGATGTCAACGCCAACGTGATCCACGGCTCCGACTGCCTGGAGAACGCCGAGATTGAGATCAAGCGCTTCTTTGGCTAAACCAGCTTTGACTCCTTAAAGCTGTTAGCGTGTGGCTTGGGCGCCGCGGAACTCCATCCGCGGCGCCCTTTTATTCCAAAATCTATGCAGGGGCCCGCTCGGACATGTGTTCCGAGCGGGCCCCTGCTGTTAGCTTGTGGCACTGAATAGTTTAGGCTTCGTCGACGATCTTAAGGGCGCGCGTGTGATCGATCTCGTTGAGGAGGTTAACGCGACGCTCGTGACGACCGCCCTCAAACTCGGCGTCGAGCCACTCGTCGACGATCATCTTGGCGAGCTCGGAGCCCACGACGCGGGCGCCAAAAGCGAGCACGTTGGTATTGTTGTGCATGCGGGAGAGCTTGGCGCTGAAGGGCTCGGAGCACACGACGGCGCGTACGCCCTCGACCTTGTTGGCAGCCAGGCTGATACCGACGCCGGTGCCACAGATCAGGATGCCTAGATCGACGTCGCCGTTGGCAACGGCCTTACCCACCTTGTAGCCGGCGATGGGGTAGTCAAAGCTCTCGGAGGTGTCGGTGCCAAAGTTCACGACCTCGCAGCCGCGCTCCTTCAGGTGCTCGGAGATGATGTTCTTGAGCTCGACGGCGGCGTGGTCGTTACCGATACCGATCTTCATGGATAGTTCCTCTCTGGTCTGTGCGGCGAGATTGCTAAAGGTTTTACCGCGTTCGACTGCATGATAGCGCGACTTTTGTGTAAACGCTTGGGCGTTTTTTGGTCAAACGCTTTAGCATGCAACAAGACCGGTTTCTCATGAATGAATGCCGTCAGTTTGCGCCTGAATGCCGTCTACCGGAACCTGGGTTGCGGTTTTTGATGCATTGTTATCAAATAAAAGAGCTAATTATTATTGAGAGCCCAGCCCGTTATACAAGTAGGAGATACCTATGC
This sequence comes from uncultured Collinsella sp., assembly GCA_959027945.1. Classification (GTDB taxonomy): domain Bacteria; phylum Actinomycetota; class Coriobacteriia; order Coriobacteriales; family Coriobacteriaceae; genus Collinsella. The sequence goes on along the minus strand of CAUFRO010000015.1, from coordinate 4,433 downwards.
CTGCCGATTCCCTTCGTGATGCCGCGTTTTGCGATGTTTTGAACCGCGAACTTGTTTGTGCACTCGGCTGCACCGAGCCCATTGCCGTTGCTTATGCAGCGGCGCTGGCGAGCCAGACGCTCGGTTGCGAACCCGATCATATGGATGTTGCCTGCTCGGGCAACATCATCAAGAACGTCAAGAGCGTGACCGTGCCCAACTCGGGCGGTATGCACGGTATTGAGGCCGCGGCCGTGCTGGGTGCCGTGGGCGGCGACGCCAAGAGCGCGCTCGAGGTGCTCGAGAGCGTCGATGACGCGGACCGCGCCCGCGTGGCCGAGCTGCTTGCCGATGCGGACTACTGCGATGTGTCGCTTGTCGAGGGTGTGCCCAACCTCTACATCAAGGTGACTGCGACGGCCGGGGGCCATACCGCGGTCGTCGAGATTACCGATCACCACACTAATGTCACGTGCCATACGCTCGACGGTATTCCGGTATGCGGTAAGTCGGCGGGGGAGTGCGCCGCCTGCGCCGAGCGCGTGGTGGCCGAGCGTGCGGCAGATAACGCCGACACGCCCATGTCGATCGAGACCATCATCGACTTTATCGAGGACGGTGACATTGAGGACGCCCGCGCTGCCGTTGAGCGTCAGATTGAGCTGAATGGCGCGATCAGTGCCGAGGGTCTCGCGCACGCTTGGGGCGCCGAGGTGGGCCGTACGCTGCTGGGTGCTCGTGCCGATGACGTCGCCTGCCGCGCCCGTGCCCGTGCGGCCGCCGGGTCCGACGCCCGCATGAACGGTTGCGCGCTGCCGGTCGCCATTGTGTGCGGCTCGGGCAATCAGGGCATTACCTGCGCATTGCCCGTCATGGAGTATGCCGAGTACCTGCGTTGCGACCACGAGCGCCTGGTGCGCGCCGTGATGCTGTCCGATCTTATCGCCGTGCATATCAAGAGCTATATTGGTGCGCTTTCGGCGTTTTGCGGTGCTATTTGCGCTGCGTGCGGCGCCGGCGCTGCGATTACCTGGCTGTGCGGTGGCACGCGCGAACAGATTGGCGCGACCGTCTCGAACACGCTCGGTAACGTGGGCGGCATCGTGTGCGACGGCGCCAAGGCGAGCTGTGCCGCCAAGATCTCGGCTGCCGTCGATGCGGCGATTCTGGGCCATGATATGGCCATGCAGGGTCGCGGCTTCCGCGCCGGCGAGGGCCTGATCCAAGATACCGTTGAGCAAACAATCGCCAGTATGGGCTACGTAGGCCGCGTGGGCATGAAGGACACCGACATCGAGATCCTCAACATCATGATCGGCAAAACCCAGGTGTGCTAGTTACGCGGTTTTACCAAACCGCGTAACCAGTCGACGCTGCAAATGCCCCTAAGCGGCAATCTGCCTTTCAATCGTCGGGCATGGCCAGAAGGCCTATGCCCTCCTCTTTCAAGGCACATTGCTCGCTTAGGGGCATTTTCGCTGACTTGTGCTCAACCTGCGGCGATATTTGGTTTGGAGCGAGGGGTCCTACGACAGTTCGTCGGCTACTTGGTGTTCGTAGAAGGCTTCGATTACGGCGTTAAAGTCGCGGGCGAAGTCTTCCATGGTTCCGCGCCAGGTGGCTCGGCCGGGTTTTCCCTGGCCAACATAGGCAGTTTGAATGCCGCAGGCGGGACTGGGGAAGTCGCGCTTGGGATCGTTGCCCACCATAAGGACCTCGTGTGGCTCGAGCCCCATCACCTGAAGCTGCTCTAGATAGTAGGTGGCATCGGGCTTGCAGCGGGTGGCGTTTCCCATGTGCGTCACGAGTTCAAAGGGGGCGTCGGCCAGGTCGCCCCAACCCATGCGGCACTCGATGGCCCCCTGGGGAAAGCTGGGGTTGGTAAAGAGCGCGCAGCGCAGCCCTGCGTCCTGTACGGCCTGGAGCGCGGCGTGTGCGCCCGGCATGGCGTGGGCGTTAATGATATCGTCGTTCTTGTACGGAAGAACTTCGCGGTCATAGTAGGTAAACGCCTCGTAGATGAGGGGATCGGAGAGGCAGATCCCGCATCGGCGCTCGACCTCTTCTTGGTAAAACTCAAGATTGGTGCGGTTGTCCGTGCCGCTGCGGCGATTGGCGTTGAGGTCGACCAGGATGGTGCCGAGGCGCGCCATCGTGCCACCGCGGCTGCGGCGCCCGATATCCGCGAGCATCGAAGAGACATCCTTAAAATAGCGAAGGATGAACGCGTTGAGGTTGATGCTGAGAAGCGTTTCGTCCATATCGAAAACGACTGCTTTGAGCACGCGGGCACCTTTCTCGAAAAATCGATCTAGAATCGTTGGCTCCGGATACTTTACCCCAAAGCCGAATGCCTGGCTGGTTATCGTCAAGTTGCGGAGACGTGTGTTCATAAGATTACGAAAAAGTCTCCACACGAGTAAAAAATCGCAGTTCACGCTTGAAATCGAAATGATTTCCCCGTAACCTATACGAACGTGATTGCATAAGCGTCACATTAGTATCTGTCGGCTCCCGAGTGTTCCTAAACGTTGTGTGCTTGTCGCACCCTTCTGTAGGTCCTAGCAATCGGGGCCCCGTAGTTCGAAAGGGGTCCACCTTTGAGTGAGATTCAGAACTCGTCCATTTTCTCTCTTGACGATGTCAACGAGGAGGAGATGAACAACCTCATCGACGGTACGATTACCGACTTTGATGAGGGCGATCTCGTTAACGGCACTGTCGTTAAGATCGAGCATGACGAGGTGCTCGTTGACATCGGATTCAAGTCCGAGGGCGTTATCCCGGTCCGCGAGCTGTCCATCCGCAAGGACGCTAACCCTGCAGACATCGTTGCACTCGGTGATCCCATCGAGGCTCTGGTTCTCCAGAAGGAGGACAAGGACGGTCGTCTGGTCCTGTCCAAGAAGCGTGCCGAGTACGAGCGTGCTTGGAACCGCATCGAGGAGAAGTTCAACTCCGGCGAGAACGTCGAGGGCGAGGTTATCGAGGTTGTCAAGGGCGGCCTGATCCTCGACATCGGCCTGCGTGGCTTCCTGCCCGCTTCCCTCGTCGACCTCCGTCGCGTCAAGGACCTCACCTCCTACATGGGCACCCGCATCGAGGCCCGCGTTATCGAGATGGACCGCAACCGCAACAACGTCGTCCTCTCCCGTCGCGTCGTGCTCGAGGAGTCCCGTAAGGCCGAGCGCTCCGAGATCCTGTCCAAGCTCAAGTCTGGCATGCGTCTCCAGGGCACTGTTTCCTCCATCGTCGACTTCGGCGCCTTCGTCGACCTCGGCGGTATCGACGGCCTCATCCACATCTCCGAGCTCTCCTGGAACCACGTCAACCATCCTTCCGAGGTTGTCAAGGTCGGCCAGGAGGTCGAGGTCGAGGTTCTCGACGTCGATCTCAACCGTGAGCGCATCTCCCTGGGTCTCAAGCAGACCACCGAGGATCCGTGGCGCGCACTGGTCAAGAAGTACCCCGTCGGCGCTATCGTCGAGGGCACTGTGACCAAGCTTGTCCCGTTCGGCGCTTTCGTCGACCTGGGCGAGGGCATCGAGGGCCTGGTGCACATCTCCGAGATGGCCAACAAGCACGTCGACCAGCCTTCTCAGGTCACCCACGTGGGCGACAAGGTTCAGGTCAAGGTCATGGAGATCGACCTCGACCGTCGTCGCATCTCCCTGTCCATGAAGTCTGCTGCTGAGACTCTGGGCGTCGAGATCGAGGTTACCCCGCTTCCTTCCGAGAAGAAGGACGAGGAGACCGACGCCGAGTAAATCGGTTTGACGATCACTTGTTTTAAGGGATCCGTCCGCAATGGACGGGTCCCTTTTTGCATTTGCTGCTGAGGCGCGCGATGCTATCCGTGCGCAATGCTGCCCGGGTTGTCTGTTTGCTATTGGGTTGTCGGTGCATGAAAAATGCCGACATCCCGCCTCGGGGAGGAGGCGGGAACACACCGAGTAGACGGAGGGGTGCGGAGCGCGGTCGCGTCTCGACTGACGACGTTGCCCATCGACAGGACCATTGTAACGCATGGCGGTTCTTGGTTTATCGTGTCGAGCGTTTGCGTTGTGCCATTGCCTGCGGCAACGGTGTGTTACACTCTTGCACTGCTGAGTGGGCCAGACGGTCGCGCGATGTGCTGCTTGCAGTACGCGTGAGGAAAGTCCGGGCTCCAGAGGGCGGGATGCCGGCTAACGGCCGGGCGGAGTGATCCGACGGAAAGCGCCGCAGAAAAGAAGACTCCCACCTGCGCCGTAAGGCGTAAAGGGAAAAGCTGAAACGGTGGTGTAAGAGACCACCAGCGTCGTGGCAACACGGCGGCTTGGCAAACCCCATCCGGAGCAAGCGCGAATAGGAACGCTATGGGCCGGCCCGGTCCGCGTTCGGGTAGCGTGCGTGGAGCTGCACGGTAACGTGCAGACAAGATAAATGACCGTTCACGACAGAACCCGGCTTAT